>JBOHJV010000108.1:0-12108 GCA_050728695.1 Methylocella sp.
CGATCTCTCCCAATGCGTCCCATAAAGTCCGAACCATGGCGAACCACCTCCAAATGGCGATTCGCCAATAGAATCCATTGCCTGCCACCTGTCAGCAACCCTCCCCGCGGTTTATTGAATCACCCTGGGCGGACATCGCGGCGCCCTTTTAGGGACTGGGCAATAATGGGGCATTTTCGACGCGGTTCTCCGCCGCGCGCGCTGATCGCCCGGTGTTCCTGGTCCGCAAGCAAATCATCGCGTCGAGCGGGCCCGACGCGATGAATGTCGCAACTGCACCTCTCTCAATGAACTTTTGAGGCAGGCGGCCCGTGAATGGTGGCCGTGAACGAGGCCGTGCCGCTGTCGACGCCGATCGAAACCCTCGCCGTCACCGGGTTCGCGGTCCCCATCAGGCTGGCGTTCTGCGACCCCGCCTGGAACGAGAACCGCTTGGCCCCCGTGGGCGCGATCGCCGCGTGCAAAGACACGCCGTTGATCGTACCGGCGAATGTGAACGGTCCAAAAGTGCTCCCCGTGATTGGCCCAGCGAAGGAGCCGGGCGGGCTGGTCAGGGCCAAGGTGCCGATCTGGAAGGTCACCGATTGGCGGGAGGATTGATCCCGTTGCTGGTGCTCCCCAAGGTGAAGCTCGACTTAAGAACGAAGGCATCGGTGTTCGGCGCCGTGCCGAAATCGATCATGGCCGAGGGGCTGAACGCGGCGAAGGGGACGTCCCGAATAATCCCGACACCCGAAGGCGTGGTACCCACCGTGATCGTGTCCACCACCGTTATGCTAGATGTGATGATCACCGAGACATTGTTGGAGCCGCCATTAGTGATATAATCGCGTGTTGAATCCGGGGTAAAGTCTCTTCCGCCGGGGCCCGTCCCCACAGTGATCGTTGGCGCCATTATTCGTCACATAGGCGAAGGGGGCCGCCGCCGCCGACCGGGCCATCATGCCAAGCCCCAGCACCGCCCCTAAAATGATAGAGCCTAGCCAAGAAGGCCGCGCTTTTGTTGCTGTCGCTTCCTTGCATGCTACCCTCCCTTTTGAAAACATTGTGATTTTAATTGCTTGCCGTTTTGCCGAGCCAGAGGACTCGACGGCTTCAAGGAATTCTTAACCATGACGCAACGTTTACGTACAGAATTCGCCCGTGAGCCGCATCGCCCAAATGGGTAATCCCGCCAGCGGCCCGGCCGCGGTCGTGCCGCTGTCGTCGCCTATGGTCCGCCGCCGTCAATGCGTCGCGGAGGCGCTCGCAAGGGTGGCCGAGACCGAGGCCGTGCCGCTGTTGTTCCCGACGGTCAGCGTCAACGGAACCGGATTTTTAGTGCCAGTTAGACTGGCGTTCTGCGCCCCCGCCTGAAACGAGAACCGCTTGGCCCCCGTGGGCATGATCGCCGCGTGCAAAGACACGCCATTGATCGTGCCGGTGAAAAAGAACGGCCCAAAGGCGCTCGACGTGACAGTCCCCGTGAAGGAGCCGGGCGGGATCGTCACGGCGTAATTGCCGACCTGGAAGGTCACCGGCTGGACGGCGGGATTGATCTCTTTGCTGGCGCTCCCCAAGGTGAAGCTCGACTTAAGAATGAAGGAATCAGTATTCGGAATCTTGCCGAAATTGATCGAAAGCGTGCCGCTGAGGGCGGCGAAGGGGACGTCCGGGACGAACCCCGTGCCGGTCAGCTTGAAGACAGTGCCGGCATCCGACGCGCCGCCATTGAGTGTCGTGCCATAGAGATTGCCGCCGCTGTCGGCAATCAGCCCGGCTCGGGGCAGCCCCCCGTCGCTGCCGCCCGTAAAGGAGTAGAGCACCGTCTCGGTCCCGCCCGGCGTGAGCTTGAACACCGTGCCGCACCCCGAACCGCCGCACCCCGAACCGCCGCCTCCGCCTGTTGTGCCAAAGAGATTGCCGCTGCTGTCGGCGATCAGGCCGCCAACAGGATCACTCCCGTCGCTGCCGCCCGCAAAGGAGTGCAGCACCGTCTCGGTCCCGCCCGGCGTGAGCTTGAACACCACGCCGCATCCGAGCCCGTCGATGCATACCGACGCACCGCCCACGCCTGTCGTGCCATAGAGATTGCCGCTGCTGTCGGCAATCATGCCGCCTTCGGGCGCACCCCCGTCGCTGCCGCCCTTGAAGGAGTACAGCACCGTCTCGGTCCCGCTCGGCGAGAGCTTGAACACCACGCCGTTTCCCGACGCGCCGCCCCCGACTGCCGTGCCAAAGAGATTGCCGCCGCTGTCCGCAATCAGTGTGCTTGTGGGAAACAACCCATCGCTGCCGCCCGTGAAGGAATGCAGCACCGTCTCGGTCCCGCCCGGCGACAGCTTGAACACCACGCCGCAGCCCAACGAGGAGGGGGCAATGTAGCATCCTGAGCTGCCGCCGCCGCCCTCTAACGTCGTGCCATAGAGGTTGCCGCTGCTGTCGGCAATCAGGCCGAGTTCGGGAAAAGCACCGTCGCTGGGGAAGCCCGTAAAGGCGTGCAGCACCGTCTCGGTCCCGCCCGGCGAGAGCTTGAACACCACGCCGCATCCTTGCCCGAAGCATAGCGACGTGCCGCCAATGAATGTCGTGCCATAGAGATTGCCGCTGCTGTCGGCAATCAGCCCAGCTTCGGGACCACTGCCGTCGCTGCAGCCAGGCAAATTGCAGAAGGTGTGCAGCACCGTCTCGGTCCCGCCCGGCAAGAGCTTGAACACCACGCCCTGTGACGACCCGCCACCACCACTGGATGTCGCGCCATAGAGATTGCCGCTGCTGTCGGCAATCAGGCCGGCGCGGGGACTATCCCCGTCGCTGCCGCCCGTAAAGGAGTACAGCACTGTCTCGACGGGAGCGGCCGAGGCGCCGCCGCCGGCCGCCGCGGCCAGCACGGTCCAAAAGGCCGCAAATGCCCGCGCCGATAAGGCGCCGGTTCGCTTGCTGTAATTATTTTGCAAGATAATCACCTCTTAAAGAAGATTTGATGATATATAATATTTATCATTATTTCTAAGTCGAAACGCGACTAAGTTTATGTCGGATTAAGACAATGCCAGAATATCGTTAAATAAGATTCCGTCAAGTTTAATCGTTCGTCTTCTTGATCTTTTTTTCTTGCTTGATATTTTCCAAGTACTTGGAAAGTTTTTCGAGATCATGCTCTCTGCTTGCAGCTACCCGCGCCGTGGCGCATGATGGGGCAAGGGATACCGGTCATGGAACTAGAAATCACCCGCGAGCCTGCCAGGAGCGCGAACGGGGAAAACACGGGCGCAACGGTCGCGTTGCGCCGAAATTCCATGGCAAGCTGCATTGGGGCGCGGGTTGTCCGCCCCGCGCGCCGGTTGCCGGGTGTTCCCCGGTCCACTTGCAAATCGCCGAGTCGAGCGGCTTCGACGCGGCGAAACATGCCCGCCTCGCCCAATGATCTTTGAGGCCTTAGTCAGGCGCGGCCTTGACCGGGGCCGCGCTCGAGTGTCGCAGAGGGTCAGCCGGCGTTAATGCGCGGCCGCGAGCCCGCCCGCAATGGCGGCCGTGACCGAGGTCGCGCCGCTGTTGTTGCCGATGGTCAGCGTCACCGGAACCGGGTTCGCGGTTCCAGTCAAACTGGCGTCCTGCGCCCCCGCCTGGAACAAGAACCGCTTGGCCCCCGTGGGCGCAATCGCCGCGTGCAAAGAAACGCCGTTAATCGTACCGGCGAATGTGAACGGCCCAAATGCGCTCGACGTGACTGTCCCCGTGAAGGAGCCGGGCGGGATGGTCGTGGTTAAGGCGCCGACCTGGAAGGTCACCGGCTGGGCTAATGGATTAATCCCGTTGCTGGCGCTCCCCAAGGTGAAGTTCGACTGAATTTCAAAGGCATCGGTGTTCGGCGTCGCGCCGAAGTTGATCATAACCTTGGGGCTGAAGGCGGCGAATTGCACCGTTGGGACGAACCCCGCGCCGGTCAACTTGAACACCGTGCCGCATCCCGTGGAGGGACATCCCGACCCGCCGCCCCGGCTCGCCGTGCCGTAGAGATTGCCGATGCTGTCGGCAATCAGGCCGGCCAGGGGATTAGCCCCATCGCTGCCGCCGGTAAAGGCGTAGAGCACCGTCTCGGTCCCGCTCGGCGTGACCTTGAACACCATGCCGCACCCTGACGGGCAAACCCCACCCAACGCGCCGCCTTCTTGCGTCGTCCCAAAGAGATTTCCGCTGCTGTCGGCAATCAGGCCGCTTCGGGGATTAGTCCCGTCGCTGGGGGCAGCACTAAAGGAGTGCAGCACCGTCTCGGTCCCGCTCGGCGAGAGCTTGAACACCACGCCGGAATTCGACGCGCCGCCGGCAAAGGTCGTGCCATATAGATTGCCGCCGCTGTCGGCGATCAGGCCGGCTACGGGCGTACCCCCGTCGCTGCCGCCCTTAAAGGAGTAGAGCACCGTCTCGGTCCCGCTCGCCGAGAGCTTGAACACCACGCCGTTACCCGACGCGCCGCCAATGGCTGTCGTGCCATAGAGATTGCCGCTGCTGTCGGCAATCAGGCCGCCTTCGGGCGTACCCCCGTCGCTGGGGAAGCCCGAAAACGCGTGCAGCACCGTCTCGGTCCCGCTCGGCGAGAGCTTGAAGACCACGCCGTTACCCGACGCGCCGCCGAACGCCGTCGTGCCATAGAGATTGCCGCTGCTGTCGGCAATCAGGCCAGCTAGGGGATTAGCCCCGTCGCTGCCGCCAGTAAAGGGGTGCAACACCGTCTCAGTTCCGTCCGGCGAGAGCTTGAACACCACGCCGCATCCGACCCCGCCGCATCCCGACCCGCCGCCTTCGTCTGTCGTCCCATAGAGATTGCCGCTGCTGTCGGCAACTAGGCCAGCTAGCGGAAACCTCCCGTCGCTACCGCGGCTGAAGGAGTGCAGCACCGTATAGGTCCCGCCCGGCGAGAGCTTGAACACCACGCCGGCGTCCGACGCGCCGCCGGCAAAGGTCGTGCCGTAGACATTGCCGTTGCTGTCGGCAATCACGCCGGCTTCGGGATCCGCCCCGTCGCCAAATGTAAAGGAGTGCAGCACCGTCTCGACTGGAGCGGCCAAGGCGCCGCCGCCCGCCGCCGCGGGGAACATGGCCCAAAAGGCCGCAAATCCCCGCGCCCAGAAGGCGCGGCTTCTCTTGCTGCGATCGCCGTGCATAATCTCCTCCCGATTTTGGACGCCTCCCGAAAAACCAAGAGGCGATTTTGACGGATTGCCATTTCATCGAGCCAGAGGACTCGTTGGCTTCAAGGATTTCTTAACCTTAGCGCAAAGTTACCATACAGTGTCCGCAAGTGAGCCGCGCCCCCCAAAGAGGGGTTGTCACACCGGCGGCTTGTTGGATGCGGAGCGGACCTTTGGCGCGGACTTTAACGAAAGAGATTCGCCGCGGCTTTTCCCGGAGGACAGCGGCTGCGAACGGAGGAAACCTGGGCGCAACGCTCGGGTTTCGCCGAAATTCCATGGCAAACTTGAACAAGCTCGCTACATTGGGGCAAGGTTTTCGCCCCTTCGAACGGGTTTCCCAACGCCGTGCAACTCCGCATTCAGACGAGATCGATGAAGCAACCAAAACCGAGCGCCGGGTCCGGCCGGGCGGCCGGCGCGCCGGACCCCGCGCCTGATTTTTTGGCAACGTCCACAGCTTCGCCCGGATGGGCGCGGACGCCACCCGTGGGGCCGCTGGAAAGCCCGCCTGAAAGCCGCGTGATAAAAATTCGCGGCGCCCGCGAGCACAACCTTAAAAACATCGACCTCACCATTCCTCGCGGAAAACTTGTGGTCTTCACCGGTCTTTCCGGCTCGGGCAAATCCTCGCTCGCCTTCGACACGATCTATGCCGAGGGCCAGCGCCGCTATGTCGAATCGCTTTCCGCCTACGCCCGCCAATTTTTGGAAATGATGCAAAAGCCCGATGTCGATCAGATCGACGGCCTGTCGCCGGCGATTTCCATTGAGCAGAAGACGACGTCCAAAAACCCGCGCTCGACAGTCGGCACCGTCACCGAGATTTACGATTACATGCGGCTGCTGTTCGCCCGCATCGGGATTGCGTATTCGCCGGCGACGGGGCTCCCCATCGAGAGCCAGACGGTGAGCCAGATGGTCGATCGCGTGATGGCGCTGCCCCGGGCGCGGCTTTATCTGATCGCACCCGTTATTCGCGGCCGCAAGGGCGAGTATCGCAAGGAAATCGCCGAATTCATGAAGCGCGGCTTTCAGCGTCTAAAAATCGACGGGGAATTTTACGAAATCACCGACGCGCCGCAGCTCGACAAAAAGCTCAAGCACGACATCGACGTGGTGGTCGACCGGATCGTGGTGCGCGAGGGAATTGAGGCGCGATTAGCGGAAAGCCTAGAGACCGCGCTCGAGCTCGCCGACGGCATCGCGATCGCCGAATATGCCGACGAGAGGGACGAAAACGGCGCGCCCAAAAGAATTGTCTTTTCGGCGAAATTCGCCTGCCCGGTGTCCGGCTTCACCATCCCCGAAATCGAGCCGCGCTTGTTCTCCTTCAACAATCCTTTCGGCGCTTGCCCGCATTGCGGCGGCCTCGGCGTCGAGCAGACCGTCGATCCAGAGCTCCTTGTCCCCGATCCGAAGCTCACTCTTCGCAAAGGCGCGATTGCACCCTGGGCCCGCTCCAGCTCGCCCTATTATCTGCAAACCCTCGAAGCGCTCGCCAAGCATTTCAAGTTCCGCCTCGATGCGCGCTTCGAGACGCTGCCGCAACAAGCCCGCGACGTGATCCTCCATGGCTCGGGCGAGGAGGCCGTGCGCTTTACCTATGACGACGGCTTGCGCTCCTATGATATCGTAAAACCCTTCGAAGGCATCATCGGCAATCTTGAGCGGCGGTATCATGAGACCGAGAGCGAATGGGCGCGCGAGGACATCGCCCGCTATATGACGGCTTCGCCTTGCGGCGTTTGCGAAGGCGCGCGGCTGCGGCCGGAGGCACTCGCGGTCAAGATCGAGGGTTGCCACATCAGTCAGCTGACCGCGCTTTCCGTCCGTGGCGCGCAAGAGTGGTTCGGCGCACTGCCCCCAAACCTCGAGCCAAAACGGCGCGAGATCGCCACCCGCATTTTGAAAGAGATTTCCGACAGGCTCTCGTTCCTGGTCGATGTTGGCCTCGACTATCTCACGCTTTCCCGCGCGTCCGGCACGCTGTCTGGCGGCGAAAGCCAGCGCATCAGGCTCGCCTCGCAGATTGGGTCTGGCCTGACCGGCGTGCTGTACGTGCTGGACGAACCGTCGATTGGCCTGCATCAGCGCGACAATGCGCGGCTTCTCGACACCTTGCGGCGGTTGCGCGATCTCGGCAACACGGTCATTGTCGTCGAACATGACGAGGATGCCATTCTTGCCGCCGATCATGTCGTCGATTTCGGCCCGGGCGCGGGCATTCGCGGCGGCGAGATTGTGGCGCAAGGCGCGGCCGCCGAAATCATGGCCGACAAGGATTCGCTGACCGGGCAATATCTCGCCGGCGCGCTGCAAGTCGCGGCGCCGCGCCGCCGGCGCCGGCCCGAGCCCGGCCGCAAGCTCGCCATCGTCAACGCGCACGGCAATAATCTCAAGAATATCTCGGCCGCGATCCCGCTCGGGGTTTTCACCTGCGTCACCGGGGTTTCAGGTGGCGGCAAATCGACCCTCATTATCGATACGCTCTACAAAGCCGCCGCGCGGCGGCTCAACAGCGCCTTCGAGCATCCGGCGCCGCATGAGCGCATCGAGGGTCTCGAACATCTCGACAAGGTCATCGATATCGACCAATCCCCGATCGGGCGCACGCCGCGCTCGAATCCGGCGACCTATACCGGCGCCTTCACGCCGATCCGGGAATGGTTCGCGGGGCTCCCCGAAGCCAAGGCGCGCGGCTACCAGCCTGGGCGGTTCTCCTTCAATGTGAAGGGCGGACGCTGCGAGGCCTGCCAGGGCGACGGCGTGATCAAGATCGAGATGCACTTTCTGCCCGACGTCTATGTCACTTGCGATGTCTGCAAGGGCAAGCGCTACGATCGCGAGACGCTCGAGGTGAAATATCGCGGCCAATCGATCGCCGGGGTGCTCGGCATGACGGTCGAGGAAGCCGCGAACCTCTTCAAGGCAGTGCCGTCCATCCGCGAGAAATTGGCGACGCTTGCCCGCGTGGGCCTCGGCTATGTCAAGGTCGGCCAGCAGGCCAACACCTTGTCTGGCGGCGAGGCGCAGCGGGTTAAACTCGCCAAGGAGCTGTCGAAGCGCTCGACCGGCCGCACGCTCTACATTCTCGACGAGCCAACCACCGGGCTGCATTTCCACGATGTCGCGAAACTCCTCGAGGTGCTGCAGGAACTAGTCGATCAAGGCAATACGGTCATCGTGATCGAACACAATCTCGAGGTCGTGAAAACGGCCGACTGGATCATCGATCTTGGTCCCGAAGGCGGCGATGCCGGCGGCGAGATCGTCGCGGCCGGTCCGCCCGAGGACATCGCGCGGGCGCGGAAAAGCTATACCGGGCGCTATTTGCGCGCGTTTCAGGTACGGCGGCATTTGGCGAAGGGCACCGAGGCGGCTGAGTGAGCTTATTGGCCCGGGGCTGGTCTGGCCAGGGCGCAACGTTGGTCACGCGGCTGCATGGTTGGCGCTTCGCGGCGGGCAAGCCCCGGACAAGCTTGGCAAGGTACTTTGTTCATGCGGCACGGCAGGTTTTTCCGCTCTGGCCCGGCGGAGACTGAAGGGTGGGTGAATGGAATCGGCAAGCGCAAGGCTTGCAAGAAACGCCTGGCAGCCCCCGAAATTCCGGCGGCAGACGTCTAATTCATTTGGTTATTATGCACTGCAATAAAAATCGGCCCGGAACGAAACTTGCTCTGGTCCGGCTACAACCCTCGGGCGGCCGGGATGCGTGGATAGAATTCTTCCGCACCGGTGGCGGATCAAACGTGAACCACGCGTTGTAACGGTCGAACCTTGGCGACGGTCGGGGTTCGCTCAAAAACCAAAAGGGGTTGCGCTTGGTCACTGCTCGGTCACGCAATGTTCGGTCAAAGTTTGGTCTGATGGTTTGGTCAACGGTAAATTTCGGCCGCTCTAGAGCGCTTCCCGATCACGTGGAATCAGGTGATCGAAAAGGAAGCGCTCAATTTATAAAGAGTTAGAGCATGTACTTGTTGAAAACGTTGCGCGGGTTTTTCGAGATCTCTAAGCCGCGGTTCATAATTCAATTAGAAAGCCAATTGACACTTGATCACAGTTGAAGATCATGCAATCGCCATACCATGGTTGAGTCGGCGGGGCTCTGGCTGCTCGTAAGCCCCCTCGCTGGCCAGAAGCGCCCGCCGCTCCTCCCCGGCGGGCGCTTTCTTTTGTCTGGGGTTTCTCCCTCGGGCGCGCGAATCGAGTTTCGCGCTCCGCCGTGTGAAAATTTTGGAATTAATACAATGCCCAATGTCAGTTCCCGGATCCCGGTCAGATCACCGCCCGGGATCGCCGTTCATCTCACGGCGAGCATTATGGGCGACGCGGACTAGATCCTGACACGGACGCGAGCCTTGCTCGCACCGGCGAAGCCGGTGCCATGACCCGTTGCTAGCGACGGGGTTCTTCCGAACACCCCATGGCATCCTTGACTGGCTCGATCCGCTCGCCACCTCCGGGTCACAGCCCGGGGGTCGCCACCATGAAATGAATGGCGGGTCGCGATCAAGCGACAGTGACCGAGATCCTAAATCCAGTCATTCACAGTCGTGACTTTCGCCCGGGCGCGAAAATGTGCAAGCTTCGCTTTTAGCCGCATTCACAAATGCGCGCGATGCGATTGAGCCGTTGGAGCGATTTAACTGTAAAAATCAACTTGCCGCGTTATGCTCATCGGGCGGCCGTCACCAACGCGGAGGTAAACGGGCTTGGCGCGCCGGTCTTGATGGCCGAGCATGGCCATTGCCAAATCTCATCGAAAGAGGCAATCTCGGCCAATGAATCCAGTCGGCGCGTGGACAAGAGCTTAGTCCGTCCAGGGGACCATCAATAGTAATTAACCTACTTTGAACCGCCAGAGAATATAAGTCTTTGGCTCTGAGACGATAAGTCATCCTTAACGATGACAAGAGAGCGGGGAGTCATATCATGATAAAGGTAAGACGTGTCCTAATCGGTGTTCTGATGGTTGCCGCCGGAGTGGGCATTTGCGCAGCCAGCGAAGCCGCCGGTTACAATCCAGTTACCCAGCAAGCTCAGTCAAAGCTTGCAACATTGGGCCTCAACCCAGGAGCCTTGGATGGGGATCTGAGTGCTGATACGGTTGCTGCCATCAAGGCATTTCAGAAGCAATCTGGACTGCCGGAGACCGGAATCCTGGATAGCGCGACTCTCGCAAAGTTGGGAATCGGGACTTCCGTCGATAAGGTCAATGCCGTCGCGGACTGGATACCAGTTCCAACCCAGGAGCAGTTGGATAAGCTCGTCGCCAATCCGGCCAATGATCCGAGCTTCCCATACACCGACTACCGGCCGGATGCACCGGCGGCCAATCTGGATCTTCCTGGGGCGGCGGTACTGGCGGCTATGAACAGAAGCGCGGATATTTTTGGGAGCCGGCCGGCCGGAAAACCCAAGCATACCGATCAAGGCTACAAATACCTGACGGGATGTTTGAAGACCGGCTTTGCCCCAACGAACTGGCCCGATATTGCCATCCATTACTACTGCCAGATGTCGAAGCCGAGAGCGTGCTATACGTATGCGCTATCGGGAAAATCAACGCCAGGCCATGTAAAAGATTCAAGACCGGAAGCCTATCAAGGCTGCGCGACAGGAAAGCTGTCCCAGTCGGCGGCTTTCGCCTTTGTGACCAAAACACAGCCACGGGTATTCCAATATGTGATGTTTGGCCAAACCCATGCCTTTAATCATGAGCAGGAACAAGCCATCATCAATGCCTTCTACGGCGTGAAAAATCCTGCCGATCGGAAGGAGTGCCGGTTAAAACGGCCCCGGCGCACGGAAGATCCCACCGATGGGACGCACTGCCTGGTGAACAAGACGATGTCGCAAAAACTCGTTGGGAGAAGCTCTTAAAAGTTAGGTTCACTTTTTTCGGGCAATTGTTCCTAACGCCAAGCGCGCTTCCCTATAGGATAGAATCACCAGATCGAAAGGGAACCGTCCGGATTCTAAAGAGCTGGAGCATGCCGGAATCGAAAACGCCGAGCAATTTCTGCGGGACAAGCTTCAGCGTTCGCTCGCCGAAGCGATGCCCGCGACGAACGCCGAGCTGATCGGACCGCAATCGAGTCGCACTGAAGATAGCGAGCCGCCCTCCTCCCAGATCATTAACGCCCCGAAGGTGAGGTGGATGTCCAGGATCCTTATTCGGGTCATTTGTTCATCTATAGAGGCAAGCCTCGGCGGCTATTGCAAAGATCTCGGCTGGATCCCGTTTCCGGTGACCTTATCCAGAATGGCATTATCCCCGAAGCTTGTAATCGTCCTGTTGTTCGTTATAACGCCGCCGAAGTATGTGACGACAGATGTTTTCTCTATTTGAATTCCTGTCGACGCGCCTACAGTGATCGAATTGGCATTGTTGACGACGTTGCTATTGATGACGAACGCAGTGACCACGTTCGAAGTGCTGGCCGAAAGAGCAAGCCCCGATCCATTTTCCGCTATGAGTGTCGAATCGATGGTTGCGAACAGGAAGCTGGCAAAAAGTCCTGTCAGCCTGACGCCAAACCCGCTGCCGTTAAACCCGCTGTTGATCGCCTTGACATGGCTGAGTGTAATGGTGAGGACGCCGGAGCCGCTGGCCGCCGTAAAAATTCCATCGACGCTGTTGTTCGACACGGTCGTGTCGGCGATGACCACCGTCCCACCAAAGCTTGGAGTGACGGAAATGCCGTCCGTAGTCATGTCGCGCACCGTGCAATCAAGCACGTTGAGCGTCCCTGACCCGGTAAATCTAATCCAGTTCGCTCCGATGCCCGCGCCCTCGATGGTCAGCGCCGCGCCGCCAGCTGACTTTCTTCCACTTGGCCCCGGTTAGCATCGTCTCGGCCGCGACCGAGAGCTGATCGGGAATCTGGTTCTTGCGCGGCCGGCCTCGTCCCGCCACAGGGAAGATCAAGGA
>JBOHJV010000109.1:0-12085 GCA_050728695.1 Methylocella sp.
TAGATGCCTTCGGATGGCCCGAATTTTACGGGGCATTGACAGGCATGGCTAATCTCGAAAGCGCCGGGGCTAGCATAAGCGAGCTTATGCGCAACCTCGATGGGGCGGCGCAAATAAACGTCGTGCATGGCCAACTCGGAGGGATCGATCTTGATTCCGTCTTGCACCGGATCGACAAAAGCCCGCTTGCGCTCCTCGCCGATATTCATCGCGGCCGGACCGCTTTCGAGCGTGCCGCGTTCGGGTTGCGCTTTGTTAAGGGCATGGCCGGCATCGAGCAAGGCGAGCTCGAAAACTCGAGCCTCAAACTTAGGTTTGGCGGCACCGTGGATTTCGGCGAACGCGGGCTCGATCTGCATGCCGTCACCACGCCCACCATCGGCGAGGCCAAGCCTGGGAAGGAAATCCCGAAGTTTCGATTCGATATCGCCGGCTCCTGGGACGAACTGGCATTTACCCCGGATGTGCGCGGCCTGATCCGCAGGTCCGACGCGGCGGCGCCTCTGTTTCCGCAACAGTCCGATGTGGCCAAGCCGCTTTCTCGCGGCAGCGAAGGTCGGCAGTAGCCTTATTCTCCCGTTGGCTGGCCACTGCGCGACGCGATCGGTTGGCGCGTGTGCAAGCGGAAACCCGGGGAGATTTGCTTTTTGATCACAGCCCGTTCGGCAATCAGCAGCACTTCGCGGACCGCGCTCGGCGCCAACAGGCATGCTGTCCCGGCCCGCCTCAAATTCAAGTCGCCGAAGCGGCGCCCGAAAACGAACGCGGCGCCGGACTGATCGCCACCGCGGCGCCATTATTGATTTGCAGGACCGCGAGACCGCGCTCATTGGTTCCATCGGAGCGGAAGCGAAACACGCCATCGGCGCCGTTGAAGCCGGACCGGTTGGTGAGGACGTTTGGCGAATAACGCCGCGAGCCTTGGGTATGGGCGAGCGCGGCGGCAAGGGACACGGCATCGTAGGCAAGTGTCGCGATGCGGGTTGGATCGGCGTGATATTTGGCGCGATAGCGCGCCGCGAAGGCATTGAACCCGCCATTTTCTGGCGCCGCGAACCATGCTCCTTGCAACCCGGCAAGCTTTAGGACGCGCGCGTCGTTCCAAAGACCGGTGCCGAGGATCTGCACATGTTTGCTGTTGATTCCGGCCGCGGCCAACGCCTGCGACATCGCTTGCATGGCGTCGGCCTGTTCAGGAATGAAAAGCGAATCGATTTGATCATGAAGCGCGGCGATTTTTTGCACGGCCGCGGCCATCGTTCGCAGCTGGTAGTGTTCGATCGTCATGACCCTTATATTGTCGCGCGCGGCGGCCTGCTGGAATTCACTTTCCGCCACGCGTCCGTAGTCATTTTCCGGAATGAGGGCGGCGATCGACTTTTTGCCCTTGGAGGCGGCGAAATCGACAATCCGGTCGACGTAACCCTCGATCAGGAAGGAAAGCAGAAACAGCTCCGGGCCGGCGGTCGACGTATCGGTGGAAAACGCGATGACCGGCTTTCCGGCGCCACGCGCCACCTGGCCCACTTCGCGCACACTCGAAGCAAACAGCGGACCGATGATCAGCTCGGCCCCTTCCGACAGGGCGGCTTCGGCCGCCGCGCGCGCGCCTTCGGGGGTCGAACGATCGTCCTTGACGAGCAAGGTAACATCGTTGTTGCCGGCCTCCGTCCAAGCCAGCTCGGCGGCATTGCGTAGAGAAGTGCCGACGACGCTTTGTCCCGACGCCTGAGTCATCGGGAGGATAAGCGCCACGCGCGCCGGTCCGGAGCCAATTTGCTCGTTCTGATAGGGCGGCGGCGTCTGCGCCTGCGGCGTCGGCGCGCCAGGCCCGCCGAGCCCGCCACGCCCGAGCATCCCGTTCAACGAGCCACAGGCCGCAAGCGACAAGCAAAGTGCAAATACCCATATTGCCCGAACGGCTCCGGCGCGACAGGTGCGGAAAGGCCATAAAGCCCCAAACCGGCCATTCTTGCGTGGGAGATAGGTCATTCGCGCAACTCTCCAATTCCCGTATTTTGCAATGCTTTGGCCGGGCGCCGATGGGCGAACAACTTAAGATAGCATGGAATTCTCCATTCTTTATCAGTCATAAAATCAGGCCGGCGGCAATAGAAACGGCACTTGTCACCGCGCTTGCTTGCAAAAAAACCGCCCTCGTTCGATAAATGGAGCAGGGGAACGATTTATAGCACAACCAATTTTCTCGAGATAGCCGGGCATTCCCCGGCGGGCTGGACACCATGAACGCGAGCAATGCGGACGGATTCGATCAACGGGCCCCGCGAGACGCTAATCCCGCGCAGGGCAAGACCCTTTCGCGCGCAAAAACCTCCGCTGGCGAGAAGCCTGGGGCATTTACCGCCTTCGGCCTTAGGGCCGAGGCGGAACCGATCCGGCCCGGCCTCTACGTGGTCGCGACGCCCATCGGCAATCTCGGCGATATCTCATTCCGGGCGCTGGCCACTCTCGCCGCCGCCGACGCGATCGTCGCCGAGGACACACGGGTCACCAAGACTTTGCTCGCACATTATGGCATAGCGACGCCGCTTGTCGCCTATCACGAGCATAACGCCGCGGTCATGCGGCCGCACCTCCTCGCCCGGCTGGCCGGAGGCGCGGCGCTTGCCTTGGTCTCGGATGCCGGCACGCCGCTGATTTCCGATCCGGGATTCAAACTCGTCGCGGACGCGCTCGCGGAAAATATCGAGGTGGTTTCGGTTCCGGGCGCCTCGGCCGTGCTCGCCGCACTTGTGGTCGCGGGTCTGCCCACCGACCGATTCTTTTTTGAAGGATTTTTGCCGCACAAAAGTGCCGCCAGGCGTAGCCGCATCGTTGAACTTTCGGCAATCCCCGGAACGCTCGTGTTTTTCGAGTCGCCTCGCCGCGTCGCCGAGACACTGAACGATTTGGCCACTGTTCTTGGACCACGCGACGCGGCGATCGCCCGCGAGCTCACAAAATATTTCGAGACCGTTCGCCGCGGACGTTTGCCAGATCTAGCGTCCATTATTTCCACCGAGCCGCCACCCAAAGGCGAGATCGTCGTCCTCGTCGGGCCGCCGGGAGCAGAGCCGCCGGTCCAACCAAACCTCGATGCCAGGCTCGAGAAGGCGTTGGACGCCCATTCGGTTAAGGACGCCGCAGCCGTGGTTTCGGCCGAGACGGGCCAGCCGCGCCGCAGAGTCTATGCCCGGGCACTTCAACTTTCGACGCGCGAGCGATGAGTGCGAGAAGCTCGCGTAATCGCAAGATGGCGCATGGCCTTGGGATCCTCGCCGAACGATTCGCCATTGTCCTCTTGCGCCTCAAGGGCTATCGGATCTTAGCATGCCGCTACCAGGTTCGAGACGGCGAGATCGATATCGTGGCACGCCGCGGCGACACGGTCGCGTTTGTGGAAGTGAAGGTTAGGCCAACGCTCGACGAAGCCAGGACCGCGATCGACTTTGTCAAACGTCGCCGCATCTCCCGCGCGGCGAAAACCTGGCTCGCGTCGCATCCTTGGGCGGCGCCTTTGACATGGCGCGGCGACGCCGTCTACATCGCGCCCTGGCGCTGGCCCCGGCACGAGATCGCGGCATTCGAATTGGATCTCGGATAAGGCTGCCCGCGCCTCGGCTGCCCGAATTCCGGTTTTGATGAGTAGAGCGCGATGTCGCGGCCGAACGGAGGGCCTGCTTCCGAGTTCAGAAATTTGCGCTGAAACAAGAGGATACAGCGCCAATAAGGATTCCCTTCGCGGCCAAATCCTGGTACTTTATGAAATACTTCTTGATCGAATAGGTTACGATAGAACCTGGTAACGGCGCCGGCCAATGGGCACGTTTCGTGAATTCGGCATTGCCGAGGCAAGCACGTCGATCGCGCCAATCGCGGCGAGGAATGTCATTGCAGCCGATCTTATCGCTGTGCTGACCGCCGTGACCTCGGGCGATCCCCGTGTCTTGACCATCCAGGATCGATCCGCCCTTCCATCCGGCCCGTTCGAACTCGCCCATCGTTCGCTGCAGGCGGGGCTGCGCGCCTGGGTCGAGCGGCAAACCGGGCTGCCGCCCGGCTATGTCGAGCAACTTTATACATTCGCTGACCGGGACCGCGGCGGCGCCGGACAACACGTCATCTCAATCAGCTATCTTGGCCTCACGCGCGAGCAGCCCGCCTCGGGCGAGCACGAGGCAAGTTGGCGAAGTTGGTATTCTTACTTCCCGTGGGAAGACCATCGCGCCGGCGCACCCTCGATGATCGAAACCGTGCTTTTGCCTAAGCTTGAGGTCTGGGCCAGCGCGCCGCAAAATCCGGGCCTGCGGCCAGACCGTCGCCAACGCGTCGCGATCACCTTCGGCCGCGGCGGTCGCGCCTGGAACGAGGAGCTTGTCCTGCAGCGCTACGAATTGCTTTACGAGGCCGGCCTCATCCCGGAAGCGATGCGCGGAAGGCCGCCGGAGACCATGCGCCAGGCCGCCGCGCCGGGCGCGTCGCCGAGCACGGGAAGGGCCATGATTCTCGATCACCGCCGCATTCTCGCCACCGGCATAGCAAGGCTTCGGGCTAAAATTAAATATCGTCCGGTGGTGTTCGAATTGATGCCGGAAACGTTTACTCTCCTGCAATTGCAGCGATGTGTCGAGGCGCTTGCGGGCAGACTAGTCCACAAGCAGAATTTTCGCCGGCTGATCGAACAGCAGGAACTAGTCGAGGAAACCGGGGAAACCACGCCAAATACCGGCGGACGTCCGGCGAAACTGTTCCGGTTCCGCCGCGAGATATTGACGCAACGTGCCATTGCCGAAACCAAATTGCCCGTCTCAAGGGCTTGACAAATCTTATACTCGATACCAGCATATGTTCCGTAATACTCTCTTGGAGTATAAGGCGATGGCGTTGCTGGGATCGGAAACCGCCCGTTCGAAACCCTACGCGGAGAATCTCTACGCGAAGGTGCGCCACGCGATCCCGGCGATCGAGTGGCCAGTCCATGCGCAGGACATCGACGCCATCATGACGTTGAAGCGGACCAGCAACGCGGTGGTGCTTGCGCACAATTATCAAACGCCCGAAATTTTTCACTGCGTCGCCGATTTTGTCGGGGACAGTCTCGCTCTCGCGCGGGAAGCGATGACGGCCGACGCGGACGTCATTGTTTTGGCCGGTGTTCATTTCATGGCCGAGACGGCGAAATTGTTGAACCCGGAAAAAACCGTTCTCATCCCGGACCTTGGTGCCGGCTGTTCGCTTGCCGAGTCGATCCGGCCCGAGGATGTCCGGCTATTGCGGCAAACCTATCCAGGCGTTCCCATCGTCACCTATGTGAACACTGCCGCCGCCGTGAAGGCTTTGTCGGACATTTGCTGCACGTCTGGCAACGCGCGGGCCGTGATCGAATCGCTCGGCGTCGAGCGTGTCATCATGCTGCCCGACGAATTCCTGGCCCGCAACGTCGCGGCCGAGACAAATGTGAAAGTCATCGCCTGGTCGGGCCATTGCGAGGTGCATGAGCGTTTCAACGCGGCGGAGGTGCGGCAGTTGCGCGAGGATTATCCTGGCGTGATTATATTGGCGCATCCGGAATGCCCGCCGGACGTTGTCGCGGAAGCCGATTTTTCCGGCTCGACCGCCGCCATGTCATCCTACGTGAGCAAGAACCGTCCCCCGCGCGTGGTGCTTTTGACCGAATGCTCGATGAGCGACAATGTTGCAGTTCAATATCCCGAGGTCGAATTCATCCGGCCCTGCAATCTCTGCCCGCACATGAAGAAGATCACTCTTCGCAACATCAGGTGGGCGCTGGAGACGATGCAGCACGAGGTGCATATCCGTCCCGAGATCGCTGTTCCCGCGCGCCGGGCCGTCGAGCGCATGCTGGCGGTGCATTGATGGATGTGATCGATACGTCAGGGACGTGCGTCATTATTGGCGGCGGGCTCGCTGGCCTGACCGCCGCGCTTTCCTTGGCGCCCCGGCCGGTGCTCCTCCTCAGCAAGGCTCCGCTTGGATTTGAATCATCGAGCGTCCTCGCCCAAGGCGGGATCGCCGCGAGCCTTGGACCGGACGACGATTTTTCGCTGCATCTCGCCGATACGCTCAAGGCCGGCGACGGCCTTTGCGACGACTCCGCCGCGCGCGCGATCCTCAAAGCCGCGCCGGCCGCGATCGACGAATTGATCGGGCGCGGCGTGCGTTTCGATCGCGACGGCGAGGGCCACCTTGCACTTGGCCTCGAGGCAGCGCATTCGCGCCGGCGGATCGTTCATGCGGGCGGCGATTCCAGCGGTCGCGAAATCATGCGGCCCTTGACCCGCCTTGCGCGCGAAACGCCCTCCGTCACCCTGATCGAGGGTTTCGTGGCACGGCGGCTGCTCGTCGAAGATAACACCCTGGCAGGAGTTGTCGCCGAAAGCGCCCGCGGACAGGTGGTTTTCGCAACCGAGCGCGCGGTCATCGCGACCGGCGGCATCGGCGGCCTGTTCCAGCATGGCACCAATCCAGCTGGATCTTGGGGTGAAGGGCTGGCGCTTGCGGCGAAGGCGGGCGCGGCCATGGCCGATCTCGAATTCATCCAGTTTCATCCGACCGCGCTAGACAACGCGTCGTTTCCGCTTAAGCTCATTAGCGAGACCGTGCGCGGCGAAGGCGCGATTCTCGTCGACGAGACTGGCCATCGCTTCATGGCCGGCGTGCCCGGCGCCGAGCTTGCACCGCGCGATGTTGTCGCCCGCGCAGTCTGGCGGCACCTGACGGAGGGCCACCGGGTTTTTCTCGACGCGCGGGATGTGCCGGGCCTCGATTTTGCGCGCCGGTTTCCGGCAATCACTGGCTTTTGCCGCACCGCCGGGATCGATCCTGTCACGAAGCCCATTCCAATCCGCCCGGCCGCGCATTATCACATGGGCGGCATCGCGGTCGATCTTGCCGGGCGTACATCGGTGGCAGGTCTCTGGGCTTGCGGCGAGGCGGCGTGCACCGGCCTCCATGGAGCCAATCGGCTTGCCAGCAATTCCCTGCTCGAAGCGGCCGTCTGCGGCCGTCTTGTGGCCGAAAGCATCAAGGGGAGCACGCCCCGCCGCCGGAGAATGCCCCGTGCCGGTACCTGGGCGCTGGTTTCCGCCAATCCTTCACTGGTGCGCAAAATTATCTCTCGCGCGGCGGGCGTTCTGCGCGATCGCGATTGCTTGGAGGCGGCTGCGGCCGAGCTTCTGCCGCTGGCGTTGGGGGACGCGGAGGCGAGCGATCCTGCCTGCGTCGGTCTGATGATCGCAATCGCGGCCTTGCGCCGGCGGGAAAGCCGGGGCGCCCATGCGCGAACCGATTTTCCACTCCGCGCCGCGCATGCGCGAAGAACTATGCTGCACCTCAACGAGGCACTTGCCGCCGCGCGCGAAATTGTCCCCGAAACCGTTGCCTGAAACGAAAGTCGCGCGATGACGCCTTTGCCACTCGCGCGGATTATGGTCGAGCCTTTGGTTCGCGCAGCACTTTTAGAAGATCTTGGCCGTGCCGGCGATCTCACTACTGACGCGATCGTTCCGGCCGGGCTCGCCGCGCGAGCCGCGCTGGTTGCACGCGAAAGCGGCGTCGTCGCCGGGTTAGATTTGGCAAAACTCGCCTTCGCGCTCATCGATCCCGATATTGCGATGCAGGTTGAATGCGAGGACGGCGCGACGGTTGCGACGGGCGGCGTCATCGCCCGGATTAGCGGACCCGCGCGCGGAATTTTGACCGCCGAGCGCACCGCCCTCAACTTTCTGGGCCATCTCAGTGGAATAGCGAGCGCGACGGCTTTAGTTGTCGCGGCGGTGCAAGGCACAAAAGCCAAGATCGTCTGCACCCGCAAGACCACGCCGGGTCTTCGCGCGGTCGAAAAATACGCGGTGCGCGCGGGCGGCGGCGCCAATCACCGCTTCGGCCTCGACGACGCCATTCTCATCAAGGACAATCATGTCGCCATCGCCGGGGGGATCGCGCAGGCGTTACGACGCGCCCGCGCCGCTGCCGGCCATCTCGTCAAAATCGAAGTCGAAGTCGATAATTTGGACCAGCTCAAGGAGGCGCTCGGCGAAGGCGCCGATGCCGTGCTTCTCGACAATATGAGCTTGGATAGGCTCGCCAAGGCGGTCGCAATCGTCGGTGGCCGCGCGACGACCGAAGCCTCCGGCCGAGTCACCCCGGAATCGGCGCCGGCGATTGCCGCGACCGGCGTCGATTTGATCTCGATCGGCTGGCTGACCCACAGCGCGGCCGTCCTCGACATCGGCCTCGATTTCGAGGACTAGGAAGATGGAAGCGATGCTTCCTTTTGGAACTTGTTTCCCAATTCTCCAAACCGACGGCTCAACTACGGGCCGGCGCGGTCTTGGCGATTGACCCAAAATCGGGATAAGAGCAGCGCGAGCCGCACCCGTGCTGACCTGCCTTCTTTGCGACCGGCGCCATGCCGAGTTGTTGCTCCGTGTTCAGGTTATACTCAGGAGTGCCGCTGGGCGATACGTGGTCGTAGGTCCCTGGGATGCCGACGGCATAAGAACCACCCATCGGCGCGAAAGGCACAGATTGCGCGGATGCCACCCCACTCATGCCGCAGATTAGGGCGCCATATAGAAGGGAATTTCTAACAAGCTTGATCATGTCATCACACTCCACATAACTGGAACAGCCACTGGCATAACAATAATGCCAGCCGTTACCCCGGTGTTATCTAGTGGTGACCTGATGCCGCCTCTATTGAATGTTACGAAAGGTTCATGAAATGATTTCAATTTTTCTTGAGCCGATATCCATCGAGCCATCAAAGATAAAGCAGAAACTCAGCAATGTTTCCCGTTATTTGGAATGGACCGCGCCGGGGGAGGCGTTGGCATCGGCCGAGGTTTGCGCCCAGCCGGAACTTCCCGACGCCGAAGACCGCGCCCGCAATCGCCGATCCGGCTCGGCGGCCGTGCTCGACCCGCCGGCGTCGCGGATTAGGCTGGAATTTGATTAGTCGCCGGTTCGCGGATTTTGCGGCTCGCCGCTCGGATAGCCGTGTTCGTCCGTTCCGTAATAGAAGGTGCTGGGAGCCTCCATCCGGTAAATGGAGCGGCCCTCCAGGAGGTAATAGTCTGGGTAGCCCGCCACCGCACCCGGCAGCACATAGCGGATGCTGGGTGAACCGGGAGGCGTTATCGTCTGGGCAACCGCCATTGCGGTCATGCCAAAGGTGAATGCAAAAAATAACGTCGCGGACGCAACAAACTTGAGCATTGCAATTCTCCCTTATGACCGATCCGCCGTTAGCGGCGACCGTTTTTTTGATCTGGGATAACTTTGTTCCCGGATAACAATTTTCAAGATCGATCGATGCCGCCAAAGAGTCCGGCGGGAGCGTTTATTCTTCAACTTTTGTAAACGACCTACAAATGCTATCGGGTCCGGCTATTGCCACGCGCGGCAAAACGCCGGGCAATAAGATGGTCGAGGGAGAAAACTCCCGACCCGCGCGCGATAACGACGAGAAAGCAGGTCGCCCAGACGCCTTGTTCCGGCCACGCATCGGGATAGACGAAAATCTCAATGACCGCGGTCATGCCGAGGAGGGCGAGCGCGGACAGGCGGCTGGCGAGCCCTATAACCAGCAGCGCCGGAAAAAAATGCTCGCTGAAGGCAGCGATGTTCGCGGCCAGCGCGGGATCGATCCATGGAAGCTTATATTCATCACGAAACAACGCAATAGCACTGTCCGTCACATGAAACCCTTCGACCTTGGTCTGACCCGACCTCCAAAACACGGCGGCCGGAAAAATCCGCGCCGCGAGCGAAATTAGGGAGTTTGGAATTTTGTCCAAAAGGGATCGTATCATCGTTAGGGAGCCTCGCTGACTTGATTGGCCATTTCGATCGCGAGGCCCGCGAATAACGCCGCGAGATTGGCCGCGAGATCGAAGCGTGGGTTGCCGGCGGTCGCCGCCGCGGCCGCCTCTCCAAGCGAATTTCCAGCGGCGAGGTTTTGCAAAAAAGTCTTGCCGCCGGGCGGCAGGCGGCGAACCTCGACATCGAACAGGGCGCGCGAAACAAGCGCATCCTCGCCTCGCCAGTCGGTTATGGGCGCAAGTTCGATTTCGCCGGAGTTCATCGCCCAGATTGTCACGACAGGATACTCCGACGCGACGGTTTCAACCGAGGGATGCAAAATAAACCGCATGCCCGCAAGGGCGTCCGGGGGGCTGCCGGAGAGCGCGGCGGGCGCCAAAGGCTTTGCATCGGCCGCGTGGTAGGCGCGCGTGCGTGCCGCTTCAAGTTTTGCGACGTCGGCGAGATACGCTACGTCTCGCGCCGGTTCGAAGGCCGCTAGGAAAGCGGGAAACGCGTCGCCATAAAACATCATCAGGGGCGAGCGCGGCGGCTGCGCGGCGGCGAACAATTTCGCGGCGCCTTTGAAAAAATCCGCGCCGACGATGTTGCGCGTCGCCGGAAAGCGCGATTCCAATGCACTAACGAGGCCCACCATGACATTGTTGCGGTAGATCGCGAAACGCTCTTCCGGCGCATCCGAATTATGCGCGGTCACGCCTCGGGGAACAACCAAATCCGGGTCGCGCAGCGCGCGGGCGAGATCGCCTTGCCAACTTTGCATGGCGTCGGGGGCTCCTTCAAGCCGCGGACGGTGCGGCACGGGCAAGCCGCGCGCATTCAAGTCGCTCTTGCGCGGCAAGCACCTCGGCGCGAAGCACCGGCCACTCCGGCACGTCATTGTCCCATTCGATCAATGTCGGCAACGGCCCCGCGCGGGCGATCACGCTATCGAACAGAGCGAAAACATCCCCGGCGACGGGCGTCCCGTGCGCATCGATACACAGCGGCGATCCTTCGCCGTCGATGGTTTCGAAATGACCAGCAAGATGAATCTCGCCGACGAAGCCGAGAGGAAAAGCTTCGAGATAGGCCCCCGCGCTCGTCGCGTGATTGCGCGCCGAAACGAAAACGTTATTGACGTCCAGCAGCAGCCCGCAGCCGGCCCCGCGCGCGATCGCCGCCAAAAACTCCGTCTCCGGGATCGTGCTCTGTTCGAAGCGTACATAGGTCGCGGGGTTTTCAAGAAGCAGGCGGCGCCGGAGCGCGCTTTGCGCTTCGTCGATATGGTTGATCACCAAACGCAAATTTCGCTCTGTATAAGGCAGCGGAAGGAGATCGTTGAAAAAAATTCCGGCGTGCGAGGACCACGCCAAATGCTCTGAAAAACATTCCGGCTGATAGAGGTTGCAAAGCTCTGCCACCCGAGCGAGATGCGCGCGATCGAGCGGCTCCCTTGAACCGATGTTGAGCCCGATTCCATGCACGGAAAGCGCGTAACGTTCGCGCAAGAATTTCAACTGCGCATGCGGGGTGCCCCCCGCGCCCATGTAATTTTCGGCATGAACCTCGAAAAAGCCGAGGGGCTGCGGCGCGGCCGAAATCGCGGCGAAATGCTCGGGCTTAAAGCTCGCGCCGGCGCTCGGAGGAAGCTGCGAAACGCGCATGGGCTTTTCTTCTTAACTCGCCTTTTAATTCGCCTTCGAGCGCTTGTCTTGGCGACAAAAAAAGGGGCGCGCGATGCCGCGTGCCCCGCCCGCGCATCAAGACTTGCCGGGTTTTAGCGAACCCGTGCCGTTCGGGGTCTTCATCGTTTCGCAGGTTCCCTTCGGGACATATTTCCAGATTGTGCCGTCGTAATCGACCTTCGATGTCCCGGCGCAGCTGGTGCCCGCTCCCGCCGCGCAATCATTTTGTCCCTTCAGCGCGACTCCATAGCACTTTTCCTTCCCTGGCTTTGCGCCGCCCATTTCCTCGGCGGAAAGGGGCGCCGCAAGCAGCGCGAGCGCGGCGGCGAAGGTGGCCGCGGTGATCTCGGTTTTGGTGATCATCGTTATGTCCTTTATCCAGAGCGCGATGTGCGGAGCAGGAGAGTAGGCCCGGCCGCGTCCCGCCCGCGGTTGGGCCGGGCGAGTTAGTTCTATACCTTCTTCATCGCCGCATCGAGGGCCAGCATGACGGAATCGGTTCCGCTTATTTAGGTTGGCCAAAACGTGATAGCGACTCCATGTTCGAGGTGACGCGCGGAATGGGCGCCTCA
>JBOHJV010000110.1:0-12085 GCA_050728695.1 Methylocella sp.
GAGACAGACGCCATGTTTGAAAATACGCTGGAGCTCATTGCGGACTGCGGCCTGACGCATTTGCATGTGTTTCCGTTTTCCGCGCGGCCGGGAACCCCGGCGGCAAAAATGCCGCCGGTCGCGGCGGAAATCGTCAAGGCAAGGGCCAAGCGTCTTCGCGAGACCGGCGACGCAGCGCTGCGCGGGCATCTTGACTCGCAGACGGGCAAGGCTCTGCTCGTCCTGACGGAGCGAGGCGGCACCGGCCGCACCGAGGATTTTACGCGAGTGCGCGTTGGAGAGGTTCCGCCCTCGCAAATAATCGATGTGATCATCGAAGGAAACGACGGCAAAATGCTCGATGCAAGGGTCGGGGCTTAGCGCCTTTTGCAAAAGCTTGCCCAGAACCTAAACCTCCACCCTGAGCGGAAGGATCCCAGCCGCAAATCGCGGATCATTTTGAAACGGAATTATGCACCAAAAAATCCCCTATGAATCAAGGCTCTAACTTTTGTCCAGATGTCAACCTCACGCGCCACCACACGGCCGCTTGCCACCGCCGCGCTTTCCCGGCGGAATGAGCGGTTTAACCAGCTCCCATTCGGAGTCGGTCGGATCGCTCGGATATCGCAACATGCCGCGGCGGTATCGCCCGCGCATGTTTTTGACCGCGCAACAGCCGCCATGCGATAAAGCGAACCGGACCACAGAACGCAGTCGCACTGAGTGAATCCCTCAAAGCTCGCAATCGTGATAAACTCCATCCTCCCCCTTCAAGCCTTATCGGCTGCTCTTTGATCTCGCCGGTCGCGGTTAAGGACGGGCCGGCGAGAAAGCAGACCTGCTCTCGCTACTCGGGTGGCAGACGCTCGAAAAAAGCAAGCAGTTGCTCCAGCGACTTGGGCTCCGGAACCGGGTCGGCATCGAATAGCCAAGCCCAATCGAACCCGTGCTCCAGCGCGTGGGCAAGGCCAGCTCGAACCGCTCCGCTCGTGCCTAGGTTTTCCGGATTGCGAACAATCGTAACGGCTTCGGGGAAGGTTCTGTCCAAAGTTCCGTCGGTCGAAGCGTTGTCGACAATCAGAATCGCGTCAGGCGGCGGGGTTTGACGCCGAAGCCCTCGAGCGCCTGCTCGATCACAGCGGCGTCGTTCATCGTGCGTAAATGGGCCAGAATGCGGATCGGACCTAATAGCGTGCCGCGATGTTACCGGCTAATCCGTCCCCGATGCCGCGCAAGCACGCACGAATGTGGGCCCCATGAGCGCGCGGCCGCACCACGAAATTCAGCGTCCCGCGGCAGGTGTCGCCCCCCTGGTCGCAACTTGGCCGACGGTGGAGTCGCCTCCGATTCTGGTTGAACACTGAATAATTTTCGATTTATAGTTAGGGATGACGATCCGTGAACGGCCTCAAACCGATCGGTACTGCCATGACATACCCGGATATAGTGTTGACGATTATCATCACTTGCTACAACACTCGTGATGTCGTAGGGGACTGCCTACGGTCAATCTACCGAAACCCGCCAGCTGAGGCCCATGAAATCATTCTCGTCGACGACGCCTCCATGGACGGGACAAGCGAAATGGTGCGTTTGACGTTTCCCGAGGTTCGCCTGCTGCGGAACGACGTCAATTTGCAATACGCCCATTCGAACAACAGGGCTCTCGATGAGGCGCGCGGGCGCTATGTTCTGCTGTTAAATAGCGATACGATTGTCCTGCCGCAAGCGCTCGATGCGATGATCGCATTTCTGCGGGGGCATCCGGAGGCCGGCGTGGTTGGCTGCAAATTGCTCAATGAAAACGGGACAATTCAATGCTCGGTCAAATCTCTTCTGACTCCGGCCGCCGCGATTTTTGGCGCTCGGTCGTTCTTGACCAAACTGTTTCCGAACAACCGATTTTCGCGGCGGCATTTGCTACACATCGACCGGGAGATGACTCAGCCATTTGTCGCAGGGCTTGTATCCGGCGCCGCATCGATGATGCCCCTCGAGGTAATAAGGCAGATCGGATACTTAGACGTCGATTTCTTCACTCACGTCGACGCCGATTACTGCAAGCGCATAGCCAACGCCGGTTACAAGTGCTTTTACCTTCCGACGGCCACGATTATACATTTGAACCACAGGGGCGGCTCGATGACAAGTCCCTTGGCGCGCTTAAGATTCTTGGTGATGTTCGAAGTCTACAGCTACCGCTATTATCGTAAACACTTTCAAAAATCTTTGTGGAACCCCATGCTGATCGTAGCTGCGCTTGGTCTATGCTTCCATTTTCTCGCGTTGGTGTCCGGCCAGGCCTATGCCGAACTTATTAGCGTTGCGCGGTCAACGTTGCGACCCAAAAGGCCCCAGGGGTTATGATCGGCGGCGGTGGGGATAGGCGCGAAGACTATCGACGCAAAAGTTTGCGCCGTCTTGACCAACCCCGCTCCTCGGTCGCCGCAGCGGCCCCCTGGAGCCGTGTGTTTAGAGTCGGCAGTGCATCGGTCGCCATGACGTCCAGAATTCTTTGATCGCGGGGATGGCAAGTAGAATTTCGTGATGTACTCGCGGCCGGAATGGATCTGCTGTAATTGGAGTATCCTTCGATGGCGGCGAACAGCCCGCGCTTGGCGGAGTCGCGTGTTGGACAGCGGACCTGGTGGCCAAATTCCGTTTGCGGGTCACGGGGGGGCAATGCCGGTCCGTCGTGTATTCCGGCGCACTTGGAGCAACGAGTAAGCGTGGAGGCGGTATATTCGGCTGCAACGCCCGCAAGCGTCAAAATGACTATTGAGGCGCGATAGTTCCCGTGCGGGAGCCATCGGACGTGTTTCCGGCGACCCAATTGTTCGAGAACGTCAGAATCTGCCCCCCGCTCTCAGCCAACAAGCCGATTGAGGCGTTAAAGCTCACCGTATCGTTGGACATTCGAACGATCCCGCCGTTAAGCGCATGGACCCCATCTCCGCCATTTCTCGTGATCGTCGTTGAATCGAGAGTCACCTGCGCCGTGGCGCCATTTGCCTGTGCTCCGTCTCCGGCGTTGTTGGCAATCAAGCTACTCGATATCTGTAGAACGCTGTTTTGAGCCGCCATCACTCCTGACCCGGATCGGTGAAGCGATGACCTTATCACGTTCAAATGGCTAACGCCCGTTGTCGCGGAGCCGATCAGCGCCCCGCCGACATTGGCTTCCAAATTGCTGTCGGTCAAAACCAGCGATGCGTGAATCGATGGCTGGAAATTGATCCCTACATTACTGAAGTTCATGATCGTACAGTGCTCGACACTCAGGGAGGCCGCCGAGACAAAATTGATTCCATTGGTTCCGGTCGACGCTCCGTTGATCGTGAGATTGCGGAGGATCACCCGATCGGCTGCCCCAGCGTTGATGGTAAAGCCCACCGTCCCAGCCGCGAGAACGGAGGCGACTTGGCCTTCGCCGCCATCGATCGTAATCGCTTTGGTAATCGTCAGGGTTCCGAACCCGCCGGGGTCCAGCGCGTCGATCTCTCCGCCAGGAGCGGTCTTGGATATGGCGCCCGCGAAGGTCTTGCAAGGCGCTGTCCGGCTGCAGGGATTGGCATCGTCGCCGACTCCTGAGACCCAGGTCCTCGTTGCTTGGGCATTCGCCGGCGCGGCTAATAGAGCGGCCATGATCATCGCTGGGATGATGGCTAGCAACAGGCCAAAAATCTTCATAAAAAACACCTCCAATAATTCGTCGACGTTAAAACCTTAGCACGTAGATTGATACGTGACAATAGTTGGCTGCGAAATATCCATATAAGTAACAGGTCGAACGATCCCGCGGCGCGACACACTCGGGACCCGTCCATCCACCAGGACCATGCTAAGCTCCGGCGGTAGCCGCGCCGTTTTGGCATTGAATTCGCGTCGCTCGCGGCTCGCCGCGATGCATCTTGCACTGATGCGCCCGCACGCGGACAATCGCCAAGAAAAGATCGCGGGACCGATGCGCCCATCCGTCTTGAACCCACTCTTCGCGACAGCCGCGAGCCTGCCTGGCATCGGGCCAAAAAACGCCAAGCTGCTTGACCGGCTGCTCGCCGGTGGCACCGGGGAAGCCCGCGTGCTCGACCTTATTTTCCATCTCCCCTACGCCGCGATCGACCGCCGCAACCGGCCAAAGATCGCCGACGCGCCGCTCGATACGATCGTCACGCTCGAAGTCAAGGCCGTCGAGCACCGGCCGCCGGGCGGCCGCTCCAAGGCGCCCTATAAGGTCTTGGTCGAGGACGACACCGGCGACGTCCTCCTCGTCTTCTTTCTCGCCAACCCTCAATGGATTGAAAAGAGCCTGCCGGTGGGGGCCATCCGCTGGATTTCCGGAAAACTCGAGCTTTGGGACGGGCATCGCCAGATCGTGCATCCAGACCGTGTGCTCGACAGCGAAGGATTTGCCAGAATGGCGCCGGTCGAGCCGGTCTATTCTTCAACCGAAGGGCTCTTTCAAAAAACGCTCGGGCGGGCGATCGATGCGGCGCTGGCCAAAATCCCCGTCTTGCCGGAGTGGCATGAATGGACGGCGCTAAATATTCCTGCCCTTCCGTCTTTCGCCGAGGCCCTCGGGCAAGTGCATCACCCGGATACGCCGGAGAGCATCGCGCCAGAGGCGCCGGCGCGGACGCGGCTCGCCTACGATGAATTGCTCGCCTCCCAATTGGCGCTTGCCTTGATGCGCGCGAAAATCCGGCGCGCTCCCGGCCGCGCGAGCCAGGGAGATGGCCGTATCAGAGAGAAGATCGCCGCCGCCCTGCCGTTCGTACTCACCGCTTCCCAGACGGAAGCGATGACCGAGATCGCCGCCGACCTTGGCGCGCCAACCCGCATGCTGCGGCTTTTGCAGGGCGATGTCGGATCGGGCAAGACGCTTGTCGCGCTCTTTGCCATGGCGGCGGTCGTCGAGGGCGGGCGGCAGGCGGCGCTGATGGCCCCGACCGAAATTCTCGCCCGCCAGCATCACCAAACGCTAGCGAAGTTCGGCGAAGCCGCCGGGCTCCGCCTCGCGCTCCTCACCGGCCGCGACACACCTGCCTCGCGCGGAAAAACCCTCGCCCTGCTCGCGGAGGGCGGCATCGATATTGTGATAGGCACCCATGCCTTGTTTCAGGAAAGCGTTGTTTTTCGCGACCTCGGGCTCGCCGTCGTCGACGAGCAGCATCGCTTTGGCGTCCATCAGCGTCTGGCTTTGGGCCAAAAGGGCGCGGCGGCGGATATTCTCGTGATGACCGCGACGCCAATTCCGCGCACATTGGTTCTGACCTATTTCGGCGACATGGATGTTTCAAATTTACGGGAAAAGCCCGCCGGGCGGCAGCAGGTTGCGACACGCGCGTTGCCGCTTGAGCGCATGGACGAACTTATCGCGAGGCTCAAGCGCGCGATTGCCGACGGCGCCCGCGCCTTTTGGGTCTGCCCTCTCGTGGAAGAGAGCGAACTGCTCGACGCCGCCGCCGCGGAAGAACGCTTCCTTCATCTCCAAAAGGTTTTTGGCGATAAAGTGGGGCTTGTCCACGGCAAGATGAAAAGCCACGACAAGGACGAAGCGATGGCCGCATTTGCGGAAGGGACAATCCAAGTCCTGGTAGCCACGACAGTCATCGAAGTCGGCGTCGATATCCCGCAAGCAACGATCATGGTGATCGAGCATGCCGAGCGGTTTGGGCTTGCCCAGTTGCATCAATTGCGTGGACGCGTTGGGCGGGCCGGCGCCAAATCCTCCTGCCTACTGCTTTATAAAGCGCCGCTCGGGGAGGCGGCCAAGGCGAGGATCGCGATCATGCGCGAGACGGACGACGGGTTTCGCATCGCGGAGGAAGATCTTCGCCTGCGCGGCGAAGGCGAGGTGCTTGGCACGAAACAATCCGGCCTGCCGGGGTTTCGCCTCGCCGATCTTTCCGCGCATGCGCCTTTGCTGACCCTCGCGCGCAATGAGGCGCGCAAGATCGTCGATGACAATCCGCGCCTCGAAGGCGCGCGGGGAGAGGCACTGCGATTGCTCCTCAATATTTTCGAGCGCGGCGAAGCGATCAAGCTTTTGAAGGCGGGGTAGAAGATGCAAAAAAAAATGACCCTACCGGTGCTTGCCCTTGCCGCGGTTGCTCTGCCGTGCGCGCCAAGAGCTGACGAACTGGCCTCACAAGCCGATCCACCCGCCGACGTTCTTGCGCTGATCTACCACAACAAAGGCTGCAATCTGGCGACCAATCACCCGGCTGACACCGCAGCGCAACGCGAGGCCGAGCGTCTCAACTACAAATGCGATTCCATCGCGACCGATTTTGCCACGCTCCACCAAAAATATCAAAATGACCCTGACGTTCTCAGGGCGCTTGATTTTGAGATCCTTCCCGCCGATGTCGATGCGCTGATCATTCGCCATGGGATATGCAATGCGGATGCCGCTGACGCTGATAACGCCAGCGCCGCGCGACGCGATGCCGCGCGTCTCTACTACAAATGCAACGCCATGGCGGACGACGAGGCCGCGCTCCGCCAAAAATATCAAAGCGATCCTCGTATTCTCAAGGTGCTTGATGGTTCAATCCTGCCCGCCGATGTCGATGACCTCATCCACCGCAACCGAAACTGCAATTCGGCGGCCAGCCACACCGATAACGCCAGCGCCGCGCGACGCGACGCCGCGCGTCTTACTCTCAAATGCGACGCCATGGCGGACGACGAGGCCGCGCTCCGCCAAAAATATCAAAGCGACCCTCGTATTCTCAAGGCACTTGATGGGTCGATCCTGCCCGCCGACGCCGATGGCCTCATCGACCGCCGTATGCACTGTGATCGGATGAAAGACGAGGCCGCGCGCCTCACTCTAAAATGCGATTCAGTCGGAAAAGACGAAGACACGCTGCGGCGCAAATACTCTTACGACGCACGGGTCCTCAAGGCGCTCAACGGAAAACGGGTCATATTTAGCAGAAGAGTGCCAATTAGGATCGCTCCATACACAGGTCCGGCGGGCTCATCGAAGAAGCGGCCTTGAGGACAAAGCGAAGCAGCGGCCGCTCATCCGGTCGGCTACTATTTTCGAACGCGGCGAAACGATCCGGTTTTCCGACGCGGACGCGGCGCGCTCCTTTTCCATCCAGCGCTCGGAGAAAAGTCTCTTCAAAACCTAGCGGACGCAACGCTCATTCTCGTGGGTCGCCAGATCGACGCGCGACGCCGGTCTTCTCGTCGATCCACTCGCGGACGCGCGGAAAAACCTCCGCCGATCCCAGCACGAGATGCTTGCCACCGGATACGCGCATGAACGTTTTCGGCTCATTGGCGAGTTCGAAAAGCCGTCTGGCCAAGCGGATCGGAACGACATCGTCATCGTCGCCGTGCAGGATGAGGATCGGAATATGCACGTTACCGATCGCGAGGTCCGAGCGAAACTGGTCGAACATCAACCATCTCACCGGAAAGACCGGATAATGCGCCACGGCCACCTCCACCGCCGACAAAAAGGGCGAATCGAGCACGAGAGCGGCAGCATCATGCGTCGCCGCGAGGGCGATCGCGACGCCAGTGCCGAGCGATTCGCCCATCAAAACGATACGGCTGCCGTCATATCCGCGCGCGCGCGCTTCCCGATAGCCGGTTTCGCCATCGGCCATCAGGCCCTTTTGTGTTGGCGAGCCAGTCGAGCCGCCATAGCCGCGATAGGATATGGCAAGAAGCCCGTATCCGCTCGCCGTAACCGCGCGAAACCGCGCAACGCGATCGACCAAGGCGCCGCCATTGCCGTGGAAATACAAGATCAGCGGATGCCCGTCCTTTGCCGGAACATACCACGCGACCAGCGTCTCGCCGTCATCGGTCGGAAGTCGCAGGTCTTCGACGCCGCTCATCCCGGCTTGCGCGGGATCGGTCGGATGACGATCGGGAAAGTATTGGAGCCGCCGCTGAAAAACCGCCATGCCGGCGACCATCAGAATGTAAATCGCGACACACCAAGCGAGCGACCATCTCAAGAGAGTCAAGACGATCTGCCCTTTCAAATCGACAGCCCTCGGATGACGAGCTTGTCGAAGCCGAGATTAGGAGACGAACGTCTCCGGAAAATAGGGCGGCCATGGGGTCTCAACCAATATCCCTCGTCGTAGCCACGGTTCGAGCTTGTGTGCGCCGTCTCCAATTATAATCGTGCCTGATTTTTTGCCGGGGCAAAACTTGCCGTCTGCCCCGGTGTTGCGCCAATGTCACAGCGGCCATCCAAATGCTTGGCGAGATGGTATCGAAGGTTTGACGAAATCGACGCCCGTGCTAGAGTTTCAGCATGGCTGACAGGAAACAAACAATTAAGATTGGAATTGCTGGGGCGGTCGCAATTCTTGCCGCCATTTCAGCCGTTTGGATTGCGCTGCCGCTTTTGGTGATAGTGGTATTGTTGTTTGCGTGGGGGTTGGAACCCAAACGCACGGAGGAATTCATTGGGCGTGTGCCGGCCGGCAAATACGTCCTCACGGCGTTGGCGAAATTAGACTCGATAATCTCCAGCTGGAGTTGAGAGAGCCCTAACGGCGGCCTCGCACCCTTACACCGGCCCATCGCGCGAAGAGGCTCTAGCTTTTGGCCCGATTACGATGCACGGGGCGGACGGCGGGGCGAGCCTCGCCGTGAAGCCTTCCGGTCGGATCATTGGCGTCGCCGCCTGACGTGGGAACCATCCGCGAGCCCCGTGTCGCAAGAGGGATCACACCTGGCGGGTCTTGCTGTCACGTTTGGATCGTGGGGCAGCCAAATTCCAGCTGATGGCAACGCTGCGTCCGTTGGACTATAAGCCCTTGAACCGCGAACGGCATGGGTCGTTAGCGGCGAACCTTCGCAGAGGTTTGCCTAGCCGCTCCCATAAATTCGCGTCGTCCCCTGTCGCGGCGTAACGCCAAGGGCTTGCCGCGCCGCGGGCCACACGCGCGGCGTAAAAACTCTGGGACGGCCCGTGTCCTTCTTAATGGCAAGCCGATGGCGGATCTTTCCCTCACGCTGAGCCCGCAGACGCCGGCCGACCTCGCTTCTATCGAAAAGCTCGACGAGCGCGCTTTTGGGCCGGGCCGTTTTGCCCGTTCGGCGTACAGGCTGCGCGAGGGGATTGAGCCGGACTACGCCTTGTCGTTCGTAGCAAAGGTCGGCACCTTGCTTGTAGGCGCCAACCGGATGACGCCAATTTTCTGCGCCAACCGGCCCGCGCTGCTGCTTGGCCCGCTGACGGTCGATCCGCCATTTCGCGCGGGCGGAATCGGCGAAGAGCTGGTGATGAAATCGCTCGACGCCGCGCGAGCGGCAGGGCACGGATTGGTTTTGCTCGTCGGCGACATGTCCTATTATGGACGGATGGGTTTCGCGCCGGTGCCGCCGGGCAGGCTTGTTTTCGCGGGGCCCGTCGATCCGGCGCGTCTGCTCTATTGCGAGCTCATCGAAGGAGCTTTCGATGGCGTGCAGGGAAAGGTGCGGCGGGCAGGGTAGCCTTGCTTCTTCTTGAAGCCTCCGCGCTTTCGCGCGAAAAAGCGGACCCTTAGGGGCAAGATCGATCGTACCCGTCCAGTCCATCATTGTGAAAGCGAGGTCCCTGCATTCCGCCCCGCGAGAAGCCAATAAACCGAACCGGAAATCAGGCCGGTAACGAAGAAAACAAGGGCAAACCGCAGTTCCGCGAAGTTGTAGTCCGTCGCTCTTGGCAGATGCAACGCCGCGCGAACGAGCCATGGCGCGGACGCGGCGGCGAGACCGGTGGCGCCGGCATACCAAGAAAGCGCGCGCACTCCGGCAAGCTCGCCGATCGAGGCCACGGCAACGAGGGGAATGGCGCACACGGCCATGACCGCCTTCCAAACGAGGTGGATCAGCGCGGCCAAACCTTCGAAATTGGGCCCGTCCGCGAAATTCGAATCCGCAAGCGCCCAGGCGGCGAACTGGATCAAAGCAAAACCCGCCGCGCGCGTCACCGGGTCGGCGAGCGCCACGACCGGCAAAACGACGAGGCCGGCGCCAATCGCAACCGCCATGGCGAAGATCACGCCGATCGCTCTTCGCTCCCAAACCATGCGGACCTTTCGTTCGACAGGGCAAGACACTCCGGCGCTTTCGCGGCGCTGGGCATTTCGAGGCACTGCTCTGCGAATTGTGCCTTTTAGGTCGAATTTTGTCGATATTTATCAAAAATGGAGACAATATGCGGGCAATGCGCAGCTCGCGCGAAGAACCTGGCGAGGACGAGGACGCACTAGAGCCGCCATGTATATCATCGCCCGCAACATCTCCGGCCCGCGGCTGCGATGCGAAGCCTTGATGGTCGACAAAAAAACCTTTACGCCGTGGCCTCCGGTCACCGAGGACGGCTGGCGGCGGGCCTATAAATTCCGCGACCGCCTGATGGCCGAGGTGGTGCGTCTCGAAATCGACCCCCTGGGGGAAGAACTCAAGGTCATCGAGGCGGTTTATATCCGCTGATTGCGCGCCAGCTTCACTCGGGAAGAAAATTCATCGCAACGCCATTGATGCAATAGCGCAAATGCGACGGCGGCGGTCCATCCGGAAAGACGTGGCCCAAATGGCTACCGCAGCGGCCGCAATGCACTTCGGTGCGCGTCATGCCATGACTTCGGTCGTCTGTGCTCTCGATGGCGCCTTCGATGGGATCGTTAAAACTCGGCCAGCCGGTGCCGCTGTCGAATTTTTTGGCCGACGCGAAAAGGCGCTGTCCGCATCCGGCGCAAACGAACGTGCCCGCGCGCTTTTCATGATCGAGGGCGCAGCTTCCCGGTGCCTCGGTGCCATGCCCGCGCATGATCCGATATTGCTCGGGGGTAAGAAGCCGCCGCCATTCTTCCTCGCTATGGGTCACGTCAAACGCCTTGCCTTGCATGATCCTTCGCTCCCACGGGGCTCTGAATTGAGCGTCACACGTCCAAATTCGATACGCTGAGCGCGTTTTCCTGGATGAATTCGCGGCGCGGTTCGACGATATCGCCCATCAATTTGACGAAAATATCCTCGGCGTCGTCGCCTTCCTTGATCTTGACCTGGATCAAGGTCCGCGCTTCTCGATCGAGCGTCGTCTCCCAGAGCTGATCCGGGTTCATTTCGCCAAGTCCCTTGTAGCGCTGGATCTGGGAGATGCCCTTTTGCCCTGCCGCCATCACCGCGTCGAGAAGGTCGCCTGGCCCCGATACCTGGGCCTGATCGGCCCTGCGCAGAAAGAGCGCCGGCCTTGCGAAGACATCGCGCAGCGATTGGGCATGCTCGTTGAGGCGGCGCGCCTCGGCCGAAGCCAAAAGCCCGGCGTCGAGGGTCGCTGCCTGCCGCACGCCGCGCAGTTCGCGGGTGAAGACATAGCCGGCGTTCTCGACCGCGCCATTCCAGCCGCGCTCCATATCCTCGGCGCGCGCGTCGAGACGGTCGGCGATCGTTGCGGCAAAACCCATGGCCTCGGCCTCGCCTCCCTGCGACACCGGCTTCAACGCGCCTTCTATCGCCGCCTGTTCCACCGTTTGGCGATCGTAGCGCGAATGCAGGCCGCCCAGCATCTGGCGCACGATCCGCGCCTCCTCGACGATGGCGCGGAGATCGGCGCCGGCGCGCTCCTCGCCCTCAGCCAGCCGCAGCACGGCGGCCTCAAGACCATTGCCAATCAGATAATCCTCGCGCGCGCGCTCGTCTTTCAGATACAGCTCGGAGCCGCCACGCTTTACTTTGTAGAGCGGCGGCTGCGCGATATAAAGATGCCCGCGTTCGATCAGCTCGCGCATCTGCCGGAAGAAAAACGTCAGCAGAAGCGTGCGGATATGCGAGCCGTCGACATCCGCGTCGGTCATGATGATGACCTTGTGATAGCGCAGTTTGTCGGCATTGAAGTCGTCGCGCCCGATCCCGGTGCCGAGCGCGGTGATCAAGGTCCCGATTTCCTGGCTCGACAGCATTTTGTCGAAGCGCGCCCGCTCGACATTGAGGATTTTTCCCCGCAACGGAAGCACGGCCTGATACTCCCGGTTGCGGCCTTGCTTGGCGGAGCCGCCCGCCGATTCGCCCTCGACGAGAAACAATTCCGCCTTGGCCGGATCGCGCTCCTGGCAATCGGCGAGTTTGCCCGGCA
>JBOHJV010000111.1:0-12049 GCA_050728695.1 Methylocella sp.
CGCGGGGAAGCCGGCTTGCGCTCTTCGATGAACTCGGGATAGACGGCCCTCACGACATCGCCGGAAAACATCTCGCCACGGCCGACGGCGGCAAGCGCGTCGTCGATGGTTGACCGCGCGAGCCTGGGCAGCGCGCTTTTCAACTTTTCTTCCGAAAAAGCCTTGCCGGCCCGCTCGAACGCGCGGGTCACGATCTGGCGTCCGAGGGCGGCATATTGCGCGCGGACGGCTTCGCGGGTCGCACGCCTTATGGCCAGGCGCGCCTTGCCGGTCATGACAAGGCCTTCCCACACGGCCGGCGGCGTCTGGCCTTCGGCGCGCGCGATCTCGACCTCGTCGCCGTTTTGCAGTTCTGACAAGAGCGGCGCGTTGCGGCCGTTGATCTTGGCGCCGACCGCGGAATGGCCGACATCGGTATGAACCGCATAAGCGAAATCGACCGGCGTCGCGCCGCGCGGCAGCGCGATCAGCCGGCCGTTCGGCGTGAAGCAGAACACCTGGTCGTGAAAGAGTTCAAGTTTTGTATGCTCCAGAAATTCCTCGGGCGTGGCACCCTCTGCGAGCAAGGCGACCGTCCGGCGCAGCCATTGGTAGGAGCGGCTCTCGTTCGTGAGGCTCTCCTTGCCTTTGATGCGCCCATCCTTGTAGAGGGCGTGCGCGGCAATGCCGTTACGAGCGATATCGTGCATGAGTGCCGTGCGCACCTGGAGTTCGGCGCGCTGCCGGCCCGGCCCCACGACGGTCGTATGGATCGATTGATAGTCGTTTTCCTTCGGCGTCGAAATATAATCCTTGAAACGGCCCGGAACGACAGCCCATTTGGTATGCACGACACCGACGACGCGATAACAATCATCGACTTCCTCAACGATGACGCGGAAGCCGAAAATGTCGGACAGCTGCTCGAAAGCGATCGATTTCCGCTCCATCTTGCGCCATACCGAATAAGGCTGTTTTTGCCGGCCTTCGACCTTGGCATCGATGCCTCTTGCGGCGAGCTCGGAGGTCAGCTCCTTCTCGATCGTGACGATGATTTTCCCATTCTTCCGTTGCAGATCGTCGAGCCGCGCCGCGATCATCGCGTAGGCATCGGGCATGAGATGGCGAAACGCCAAATCGTCGAGTTCGTCGCGCATCCTCTGCATGCCCATGCGGCCGGCGAGCGGCGCATAGATATCGAGAGTTTCCTCGGCGATCCGCGTCCGTTTGTCCGGCGCCACGAAATGCAGCGTGCGCATGTTATGCAGGCGGTCGGCGAGCTTGACGAGAAGCACGCGAACGTCTTCGACCACGGCGAGGAGCAGCTTACGGAAGTTTTCCGCTTGCGCGGCGCGCTTCGAGACAAGGTCGAGCTTTTTGAGCTTGGTCAGTCCGTCGACAAGACGGCCGATATCGCTGCCGAAAAGCTTGTCGATTTCCTCGCGCGTCGAATCGGTATCCTCGATCGTATCGTGCAAGACAGCCGCGACGATCGTCGCATCGTCGAGCTTCATATCGGTCAGAATGGCGGCGACTTCGAGGGGATGCGAAAAATACGGATCGCCGGAAGCGCGCCTTTGCGCTCCATGCGCCTTCATCGCATAGACATAGGCGCGGTTGAGGGCCACTTCGTCGGCTAGCGGGTTATAGCGCCGGACCCGGTCGACGAGTTCATATTGCCGCATCATAATTATGCCGGCCCGCGTCAGGACGCGTCAGATTATCCTCCGGTATGAATTCGACCGGATCCCGCTCTTTAGTCTCTTCAGGTTTATCGCATGATCCGGCCCGAAAAGGCCGCAACTTGCCGGATCGAGTCATGCTTCAAGCAAGATTGCACTGGCTTGCCGACGCAAGCTCGCTTAGGCGGGTCATGTTGCCACCAAAGCAAACGCTCAGTCGCCATCGTCCTCGGTGTCGGCAGGCGGGATGAGATCCTCGAGCCCTCGCAACAGATCTTCCTCGGTCATCCGGTCAAACTCGCCCACGGCATCGGATCCCTCGAGAGTCGAGGACAGCGCCGGCACGGTTTCGGTTTCGGGTTCGTCCACCTCGACTTGTTTTTGCAGGGATTGAATAAAATCCTCTTTAAGATCCTCGGGCACCAAGGCGGACTCCGCGATCTCGCGCAACGCGATCACAGGATTTTTGTCGTTGTCGCGGTCAACCATCGACGGCGCGCCGGCGGCGATCGTGCGCGCCCGATGACTCGCGATCAAAACGAGTTCAAAACGATTTTCAACCTTGTCTACGCAATCTTCGACGGTGACGCGGGCCATGCCATGCGCACTCCTTGTAAACGAGGCCTTTTTCGCTCAACCGCTAGTTATACTTCGCGCGATCACTCTGGCAACCCTAAAATCAGGCGTCCGCCGCCGTGGATCGCGGGGCGAAGCAATAAATTCCGGCGGCGCGGCCATTCGCCATAATATTATCATGTTGATGCTGAACCTAAGCGTATAATGGCCCTTGACGGAAGGGGGAGAGGGGGCCACATGATACCGCTCAAATCCACGCTAGACGCGAGCTTATTCGCCAAATGCGCGGGTTTGCTGGCATTGGGGTTATGTTCTCGCTCCATGCTAGATAAAAAATGACGAAAAACATCACAAGAGAGCTTCACGAGATAGGTTATGGCTGACCAAGAGCGAATTGCGCTATTCATCGATGGCGCGAATTTATACGCGACCGCTAAGTCGCTCGGTTTCGATATCGATTATAAGCGCCTGCTTAAGGAATTCCAAAGCCGGGGCAAATTAATCCGGGCATTCTACTATACTGCCCTGGTGGACGATCAGGAATATTCCTCGATCAGGCCGCTCGTCGATTGGCTGGATTATAATGGCTTCGCCGTGGTGACCAAGCCGACCAAGGAGTTTGTGGATTCCCTCGGCCGGCGTAAGGTCAAGGGAAATATGGACATCGAACTGGCCGTGGACGCCATGGAAATGGCCGACCACATCGACCATCTCGTCCTTTTCTCCGGCGATGGCGACTTCCGCTCCCTGGTCGAGGCGGTGCAGCGCAAGGGCGTCCGCGTTTCCGTCGTTTCGACGAATGTAACGCAACCCTCCATGGTGGCCGACGAATTGCGGCGCCAGGCGGACGAATTCATCGACATTTCGCATCTTGCCCCGACTATCGGGCGCGACCCCATCGACCGGCCCGACCGCGCGCAAAAGCCGCAAGACCGGCGGCCAGCGCCGGCCGGCAATTTCGATCCGGCCCTGGCTGAGGATCGCTCGTAAAATCGTCTCGCGCGAAGTCGATTGAGGTGAGCGGACAAACGATCGTGGCGGCGTCCCGGCAACGCCCACTCGCCCGCGCGCCGGACGCGGACTGTTCGTTTTGCCCGCGTCTCGCAAAGTATCGCGATTCCCTTAGGGCCGCGCAGCCAGAATGGCACAACGCGCCGGTTCAAGATTTCGGAGCGCTTGACGCGCGCTTGCTGGTGGTTGGCCTCGCGCCTGGCCTGCGCGGCGCCAACCGCACGGGGCGGCCCTTTACCGGCGATTTTGCCGGCGACCTTCTCTTTGCGACGCTGATCGAATTCGGCTTTGCCGCGGGCGCTTACGGAGCGTCTGTCGACGACGGCCTGCTTCTCGCCGCATGCGTGATCACCAATGCCGTGCGCTGCGTGCCGCCGCAAAACAAGCCGATGCCGTCGGAAATCAACAGCTGCCGTCCCTTTCTCGCGGCAACGATCGCGGCCTTGCCGGATCTGCGCGCGATCGTTGCCCTCGGCCGGGTTGCCCATGAATCGGTCGTTCGGGCCTTTGGCCTGAAGCCGGCCGCGTTTCCCTTCGCGCATGGCGCCGAACATGTCTTGGTCGCGGGCGAAACGGCCCGGCATCGCTCTCGCGCGGGTGCACCGGCGATTTTGCTCGCCGACAGTTATCATTGCTCCCGCTACAACACCAATACAGGCGTGCTGACGCAAGAAATGTTCCGGGCCGTTTTCGCCAAGGTCCGCGCAAGGCTTTGAGGTTTATATCTCCGCGATGCGGACGGGCCGAGACTTCGCCAAGCGGCGGAGCTTTGCAAAGGCAGCCATTGAGCACGGACTCCGAACCTAAAGGCAGAGCCAAGGAACGGTATCTTGCCGCCGGTCGCGGCGATCGATTTTCCGGAACGGCGCCGAGGCCGGCGGCCGCGATGCGCGATCAACACCGTCGCCTTGCCAAGATTGCAGCGGCTTCGGTGCTCGCGCATGGATGTCTCTTGCTCGCGGTCGTACTTCTCGACGAGGCACCTAATCCCACCGGACCGGCGCGCGAAATTCCGGTCGAAGTGGTGACCGAACCCGCGCCGCCAGAGAAAAGTCCGGCGGCGGAAGAAGCGACGCACGCTCGCGGCCGCCAGCCTCGGCAGATGCCAGAGAAGGAGGCAAATCCCAAGCCCGCAAACGAGGCGATGACTGGTCCAAATCCGGTGGCAACGCCCGCCGCGCCGCAACCCTCGGCGACGTCCAAACCAAGGGCGCACGCGCAGACAGCAGGCAATGACATGGGCCATCAAGAGAGTGCGCACGAACACACCCCGGCGGCAACGCTGACTGGAGGGCGGGCAAGCCAGAACGGCGGAAGCGAACGCCGGCGGCCGGTGCAAGCCGACATTGCGCTGCCCTTCGATTCGGGGCCAGATAGCTTTCGCGCCGTCGCGTTGCCCTTGGTCTCCGAAACCGGCGGCGAAGCAGTGAACTACAGGTTCATTCTCGGGTCGATGCTGGAACGGGTGAAACATTATCCAAAGACCGCGCGCCAACGTGGGGCCAAGGGGATTGCGATAATCGGATTTGTTCTCGATCTATCGGGCAAGATCACGTCGGTTTCACTGCTGCGGTCGAGCGGCGAAGCCGATCTCGACGCCGAAAGCGTGGCCCTGGTCAACCGTGCCGCTCCCTTTCCGCCGCCGCCCGGCGCGCAAGTTTCCTTTGCGATCGAAGTTGCATTCGGCATGGAAATTTGAGTTTTGCGCTTTACCCGCACCTCAAAGAGCGAGATCGGCCCAAATTGCTCAACGAAACCGCGGCGTTTGGGCCACGGCATGCCAAAATCGGCAAAGCATGTTGAACCAACGCTGCTCGGCTTACGATTGTTGTCATAGATACTTTTCGTAAACCTTACTAGAACTTTGCGGTTTACATGAGACTTGCGAAATGAGAGTCGTGCCGGAGCTGGCCTCGGCCGCCTCCCAGAGGAGCCTGTCATGCGGGCAATCCTAAGTGCTTGCGCTTTGTGTTGCGGCATTTTCTCCATGCCGGAAGCCAACGCAGCCGTTTTGATCGAGATCAATCTCAGCTCGCAGACCATGCATGTGCGGTCGGACAACGGCAGCTATGACTGGCGGGTTTCCACGGCACGTTCAGGCTACCGGACGCCGCGCGGGACTTACCGGCCCTATCAGTTGCTGCGCATGCATTATTCACACAAATATCATATGTCGCCGATGCCCTATTCCATCTTTTTCGCCGGCGGCTATGCGATCCACGGCACTTATGAGACGGCCTCGCTCGGCCGGCCAGCCTCGCACGGCTGCATTCGTCTCGCGCGAGGCAATGCCGCGCTCCTTTTCCACATGGTGCAAACGGAGGGCGCGGAGATCACCATCTCGGGGGCGCCGCCACGCCCGCGGTATTTTGCCGGGCTCCACACGCGGTGGCGTGGCGCCGGCGCGGCCTACGCCTCGTGGCGCCGGAAACCTCACGGCGCACTCGCCTTCGCCCCCGCGAGGCGTGCGCCAGTCGCGGTCCGGACCTGGCAGGTCAATCCCATTGTCAGGTCGTTGCCGCAATGGCCAGCGTGGCCGTGAGCCTCCCGTTCCAGATCCGTCGTTAAGGCAAGAGACCGGCGGCGCTCGCGTTCCCGCCTTGCGCGAAATGCGCCGTGAAGTGGCGCAAAAACGGCGCCTGTTTGATGATCCTGTAAGGCGGGATCGCATCGCGCCGCCGCCAGACGAGGCCCAGCACTTCGATGACATAGTCGAAATGACTTTGGGTATAGACGCGGCGCGGGAATGCTAGGCGGACAAGCTCGCGTGGGGCCGGGACTTCGTCCTTCCCGCCAGGCCGTGGGCGGCCAAACATCACGCTGCCGAGTTCCACCGCGCGAATGCCGCCTTCGAGGTAAAGCGCGTTGACGAGCCCGATGCCCGGGTAATCGCAGGGCTTCAAAAGCGGGCAGAATGCGGCCGCGTCGAGAAAGATGGCGTGACCTCCCGCTGGGCGCACAATCGGAATTTTGCGGTCAATAAGGCGATTGGCCATATACTTAACTGTCGCGTGGCGGTAGCGCTGATAGTCGTATTCCAACGCCTCCTTGAGCCCGACGGCGATGGCCTCCAGATCGCGGCCCGCAAGCCCGCCATAGGTCGGAAAACCTTCGGTGAGGATAAGCATGTTGCGGAAATCCTCGGCCCACGTGTCGTCGTTGCAGCCAAAAAACCCCCCGATATTCGCCAAACCGTCCTTCTTGGCGCTCATTGTCGCGGCGTCGGCGAGAGAAAACATTTGCTTGGCGATTTCGATCAGGCTCCGGTCTGTGAAACCCGGCTCATATTCCTTGATAAAATAGGAATTTTCGGCAAAGCGGCAGGCGTCGATGACCAGGGGGATGCGATATTGATTGAGTATTTCCTTGACCGCTTTAATGTTTCCGATTGACACGGGCTGGCCGCCGCCCGCGTTGTCGGTCACTGTGATCATGCAGAACGGAATATTTGCCGCGCCTTTCGTCTCGATGACATGTGCGAGCTTTTCGGTATCCATATTCCCCTTGAACCGCGTTTCGGAATAAATGTCCTGGCCCTCCGGCGCCAGCAAATCCACGGCCTGCGCCCCGGCATATTCGATATTGGCGCGGGTGGTATCGAAATGACTGTTGTTGGGGACGATTGCGCCGGGCTTCAGACGCGTGACAGCGAGAATGCGCTCGGCGGCCCTGCCCTGATGGACCGGGAAAATATGCTTGAAACCAGTGATCTCGCGCACCGTGTCTTCGAAGCGATGCCAGGATGTGCTTCCCGCATAGCTTTCATCCCCGAGCATTAGCGCCGCCCATTGGCGCGCCGACATCGCGCCCGTGCCGCTATCGGTTAAAAGGTCGATTGTGATATCTTCCGCATCGAGCAAAAAAACATTGTTGTGCGCGGATGCCAGCCACGCTTGGCGCTGGCCGCGCGTGGTGATCGGCAACGCTTCGGTCATCTTGATACGGAAGGGCTCGATGATGGTATGCATAAGGCTCCCCTTAAATCCTTTTGGACCCGGCCGGTGAATGCGGGCCGCGCCATTTCATAATTTGGTACCGGCAATCGTCCTGTAGTATATGTTCATTTAAGCAGCGCAAAGTTTATATGCCCTGAACGAGCCAAGCGAGGATCACCATGGCAGATGGCGGGAATGGCGCCGACGTCGATATTGTGGTTATCGGAGACGTCTACTGGGAGACGGTCGCTATTCCTCTTTCTACCGGAAACTCTGACAGCGACCATCTTCAGCCTGCCTATGCCCGGATAGATCGCGCGGGCGGTGCCTGGCTGCTTCAATCGATGATTGCTGCTGCAACCGGCCCGAAAGTGGCAACTGGCCCGGAAGCGGCAACTGGCCCGGAAGCGGCAACTGGCCCGGAAGCGGCAACTGGCCCGGAAGCGGCAACTGGCACGGATGTGGACACTGACACGGCAGTGGCCACCGGCACGGAAGTGGCAGCTAGCAAGGAAGTGGCAACCGGCAAGGAAGTGGCAACTGGCCCGAAATTTAATGTCCATGGATACGGTGAAGAAATAGACGGACAGATCGGCCCATTAAAAGGCGTCAACGGCGCAGATGAGAAAGACTGCCGCCGCGCGCTCACGTTCCTAAAGCTCTTTTCCAAGGATAACAAAGACGAGGACGACAAAGTCTACCGTGTTGATACGAAGCAAAAGTTCGTATGGGTCGCGTCTCCTAGCAGTTCGCGTCACTTTTCCAACAACGAAGGCACGCGTAAGCAGGTATATTCGGACCTAAATAAAAAGCTCATAGAAAATCTTGAAGAAAAGCACAAAGACTCTCAATCTAAAACTAATCGGATTGTTGTAGTTAACGAGACCAGAGACCACGACTTTTGTAACTTGGCATTTGAAAATGGATTTTGGGAAAACTTTTTAAAACCTGACGGCTGGCTCATTTATCACATGGCCAATCCGTCCTCGCGGGATGGCAAAAAGAACAACCGCCTCTGGGAAGATATCAAAAATGAGAATAGCGGCTTACTCAATCGGACTCTGGTCGTCCTTTCAGCAACCTCTCTGCGATCAGCCGGCTTCTATATTGATCAAGAAGGCGCCCAGGAAACCATCGCTGAGAACCTCGTGCGGTGGCTCGAATCTTCCCAAGATTTTCCCCTTAACGAACCTAACAAACTGCCCGCACACCTCATTGTTCGTGGGGATTTTGATAGCGCATTTCACTTTTTCTCACTCAATGATCCAGATCAGCGCAAGATAGACATTTATACGAGACCTTTCGATGTCAACCCACAGTCGAATGAAGACCTTTATGGCAAAATGCCGGGTTATGGGCGAATTCTTGTCGTTTCGGTTGCAACGCTTTTGGCGGAATCGTTCCCGAAACTATCCGAGCCACTTGTTCATAAAATCATCAGGCACGGCATCTGTGATGGGCTGAGGCGCGCGGCAGCGCATTTCAGAAACGGTTTTGCACCTCAAAATTTTTCAAAGGTTTATCGGGCAATAGGGCAGAAGCCGATCCCTTTCGAAAATCTCTTCAAATTCAAGATAGAGGATCAATTTAGAGTCTATCGCGCATCCTATGATATCGACCACCGAGTAGATGTGTTCCACGCTGATTTGCTCGACCTATTGGACAAATGTTGCAAAAAAGAAAAGCCAAGTCAGGATTTCCAAAATGAAATCAAGGATATTTTGAAGAAGTATCGAATAGATGATAGCGGAACACACACTGCGCAAGCTGGTCTCAAAGATAAATTAAATGTTCCGATTTCCAGAAATAAGCCGAAATTTACCAATGAGCAAGAGTTCAACACTAAGTTTGATGATAAAATCGAATCATTTTGCGTTTATGATCAAGGGGTTATTCCCTTAGTAGCAAAAATTAGTATAAAGCAGCTCGAATTAAATGGTGAAGGGAAATTTGACTTCGATCGGGTCAAGTCGATAGAAGACGTTTTGGAAACTAAAAATAAATTTAAAGAATTTCTCTACGACGTCGTAAAAAGTGGCCTAGGTAAAACACTAAAAGACGATAAATACAAAGAACATAAGTCAAATGGCTACAAGGATTTAATCTCCTTGCCTTTTCTAACGCTTGGGAAGTTGATATCGGTCGACCGCGATGAAATCGATGGAATAAGCGACTTATATGTATTAATCCGAAAGTATTTGCAGGCTGATTGGTGGCAGAAGCCATTGCCGTTTGCGGTGTTCGGCCCGCCTGGCACGGGAAAGTCGTTTGCGGTCAAAGAGATTTTACAAGCTGCAAGCGAGGCTACGGCAAAATCCGGGAAGGTTGAAATCCTGGAATATAATTTATCGCAATTTTCCAAACCCGATAACCTCGCCAGAGCTTTTCATAAGGGACAACACGTCAATCTGTCTGAAAAAGTACCCCTTATTTTCTTCGACGAATTCGATGCGGCACTCCCAGGCCAACCCTACGGGTGGCTTAAGTATTTTTTGGCGCCGATGGAAGACGGCAAGTTTAAGGGAGCCGACACAGAGGAGGCTTATACCATCGGTAGAGCAATTTTGGTCTTTGCCGGCGGGACCGCAGACGACTTCGAGTCGTTCGCAACCAGAGTAAGCAAAGAGAAAGAGGCGAAAGGACCAGATTTTATCAGCCGCCTCAAAGCGCATCTAAATATCCTGCCTATTAATGACAAGCCGCAAACATTCACGAAACCCTCATCCCGTTTGAAACTGCGCCGGGCAATTCTGCTACGGTCAGCCTTGGAGATGGATGCAAGCGGCTGTATCACAGACGACAAAACCGCGCGGATCGACGAGAAAGTCATAGACGCATTCCTCAATATCAAAGAGTATAAGCATGGGAATCGTTCTCTAAGAGCGATCGTACAGATGGCGGCATTGGAAAAAAATGGCTGGTTCCAGGTCGCTTCTCTTGCATCTAAAGAACAATTGGACATGCATGTAGATGGCAACGCGTTTCTTGAAAAAGCTGGGGTCAAGCAATAGCCCCCAGAAACGCCATTGACGCCAAGAGCGGAATTTGCTGGTATGAAAAGAGGCCCTGCTCTAATATATATATGCGCCGAGTTAATTCCCAAGAAAATGGAAAAGTAGCCACAAACTTCATCGTGCTTCCAAAGTTGCACTCTGAGCCTACCACACCAGAGAACGATCATGGAGTGGATGATCTACGGCGCCAACGGCTACACGGGGGAATTGATCGCGCGCGAGGCGAAAAGACAGGGCATGGCCCCTGTTCTCGCCGGCCGAAGCGCGGCCAAGATCGCCGCATTGGCCGGTGAACTAAAACTCCCGTCGAAGGTTTTTCGCCTCGAGGCGCCAGCCGAAATCGTGGAGGCGCTGGGAGGTTTCCGCCTCGTGTTGAATTGCGCGGGGCCGTTCTCGAAGACCGCCGATGCGATGATGCGGGCATGCATCGTCGCCAAGACGCATTATCTGGATATCACGGGTGAAATCGACGTTTTAGAAGGTGCGCATCGCTTCGACGCCGCGGCTAAAGCGGCAGGCATCGTCTTATGCCCAGGCGCCGGCTTCGACGTGGTGCCGACCGACTGCATCGCCCTGATGCTCAAAAAAGCATTGCCTGACGCAAGGGAGCTCGCGCTCGGATTCGAGGTCTCCGGCCGGCGGGTCTCGGCGGGCACCGCCAAGACCCTCGTCGAAAGTTTGGGCAAAAGCGGCAAAATCCGCCGCGCCGGCCGCATTGTCGATTATCCGCTTGGCCGGGGATTGCGCCGCATCGATTTTGGCCGCGGCGCAAAGTTGGCGATGCCCGTTCCATGGGGCGATGTCGCCTCGGCCTTTTACACCACGGGTATTCCAAACATCACCGTCTTCACGCCAATTTCGCCGGTGTCGGCTTCTATCGCGCGACTGACCCTTGCCTTCAAACCGGTCCTCCAATCGCCGCGGCTGCAAAATTGGCTCATCAAGAAGATCGAGAAAGATGTGAGAGGGCCGGACGTTTCGACACGCAATGCTAGTCCGAGCTGGGTGTGGGGCGAAGCAAAGGATGCACACGGGCGGATCCACGCGATCCGCATCGTCACGTTGAACGGCTATTCCCTAACTGTTTTCAGCTCCCTGGCCCTCGCCCAACATTTGATGTCCAACGGTTGTCCCCCTGGTTGCTGGACGCCGGCGGGACTCCTCGGCGAGAACTTCATTTTGAGTTTGCCCGGCACATCGAAGCTCGATCTGCCGCATCAAATCGCGTAAAGAGAGAGGTCAAGCGGAGCTGGACCCCAGTAGGGAATCGGGATGGTGTCTTCTGGCAAGCGCAATTGGGCGACGCCGCGCGACAACAATCTCGGTCTCCACGGGATCGGGAACCGCGCGGGCTTGTCTATTAGCGTTCTCCCAAACGGCTGCATCTTCGCGATCGAACATCGGCGCGAAGACGGGACGACGATGATCAATCAACTGCTCGGCTCTCCCATCGATGGGGGCATTGCCCGGCTTTATCTGCGCATTGGCGGCGCGGCGCCCATTTCCGTCGAGGCCGCCGGGTCCGGCGCCAACGCCCGGTTCGGCGCTGCTGCCGACAGTTTTATTTGGGAAGGCGAGACGAGCGGCCTCCGCCACCGCGTAACGCTCTCGCTGCATCCGCGGGACGCCGCTTGGCTTTGGCGCCTTGAAGCGACGAATATTGGCGAAGCTGCCCGGACCATCGATGCGATTCTCATTCAGGACATTGGCCTCGGAGACCGTGGTTTCTTGATGAACAGCGAGGCCTACGCCTCGCAATACATCGACCACCACATCGCCCGCCACGAGCGCTACGGGCCGGTCGTCATGAGCCGCCAGAACTTGCCGCAGGGCGGGCGGAATCCGTGGGTGG
>JBOHJV010000112.1:0-11600 GCA_050728695.1 Methylocella sp.
GATTGACCGCGGCCGTGGCCAATTTGGAAAGTAGCTCATCCGTTCTCTTCTCCTCGGCCAGAGTTTCATCGAGCAGTTTTACTGCCTCGCTCAATCCAAGCTCGGAGGCCCACGTTTTCAGGGTGCCGTAGCGGGAAATCTCATAATGCTCGACCGCCTGCGCCCCGGCGAGAAGCCCGGCATCGAGAGCCGGAGAATCGTCGAATTCCGCCATAACCTCTTTGCCTTCGTCCAGTATGCCGAGGATCGCATCGGAGGTCTTACCGCGCGCAGGCTTCCCGATCAGTTCGAAAATTTCTTCCAGGCGGCCGACCTGTCCTTCGGTTTCGTCACGATGCGTCTCAAAGGCGTCTCGCAACTGGCCGGAGTTGGCGGCTTTCGCCAACTTGGGAAGGGCCTTCAGAATCTGTTTTTCGGCGAAAAAGATGTCCTTGAGAGTCTCATGAAATAGATCCTCCAACGTCTTCGCTTTTGTAGCCATAGGACGCTCCCTGGGTTATTGGATGCATTCAAATGCCGCGACACCTTCGAAGTTCCAATACGCCATCGCCTTCATTCCCGAGCGTAGATCGACCCGATAAGCAACTCGACGTACCCGGCCACCCCTACACCGCTTGCAATGCTCAAGATAACCGGCCTCGTGGGCCAGAGCCGCCAAATCGGAGAATTAGGCGGCGGTCGGAGCTTGAAAACCGTGTCGTTCGATGTGCTCGCGGGGTTCGCGGTGATTGGAGCCCCATCGGCCGCCGCAGGGCATTCTGCTATTTATTGGTCTTTTTGACCGCTCCAATATCTGGGTAGTTTGTATTGCCCGGCCTCTGCGCGTTAGAGTCTTTATCGCCACTCTGAGCACCCTCTTTCGGGGTCGAAGGGCGACCCGTCATTGCCCCAATGGCCTTCTGTACGACGCCGGGTTCATCCTGTGTGTTTCCCGGCTCTTCCGCGAATGCGACGGCCGGAACAAGCACGAACGCTGCCGTGGACAATACTGTTACGAGCTTCATGGAAATCTCCTGTTGTGCGGATGTGCCGGCGCCGAAGGAAGTCGCCGGATTACAGGCCATGAACGGAGATTAGCCTATAAGGTTCCAACTCGAGCGCCACCGTTGCACGAGCCGGTCCGGGGGACGGCCGCTGAAGGGCTCTGCCGCGGCGAATAGGACAATTGATAATAGCTGATAATAGCAATCGCCCTCCAGCCCTAGGGGTTCTTGCTTCCTCTAATGAACTTGCTTCCTCTCCGAAATGAACAAGGCTTGATCGCGGCCTCAATAGGCGCATTCCTCGAAGCATGGCGCGATGCTGCCGCCCCATTTTGTCTTGAATTTCTTGATCAGCCGCTCGGCTTCGGCGCCCTCCGCGAGGACCGCGTCGAGGGGCGCGAGAAAAATCGTTTCGTCGAAACCCCGGCCATCGCGCCGATTGCGCCGCCCAAGACCCGCGCGGGCAATGTCCAAGACTTCGGCCGCGACCTCGCGCAGGCCCCGCCCATCAATCGTCGCGGCAAGGCCAAGGCGCGGAACATCATTGCGCAAGCGCTCCCGCGCCTCGGCGCTCCAGCCCTTGACGAGATCGAAGGCCGCGTCGAGCGAGGAAGGCGCGTAAAGGAGCCCCGCGAAAAACGCCGGAAGCGCCGCAAGGAACGGCCGTGGTCCAGCGTCGGCCCCGCGCATTTCGAGATAGCGCCTCAGCCGCACTTCCGGAAAAATCGTGGAAAGATGATCGGCAAAATCGGCGAGCGTTGCCTGCTCGCCCGGAAGCCGCGCGAGCTTTCCCGCCAAAAGATCGCGAAAATCGGCGCCCGCCACATCGTGATAAATGTCGCCGCGCTTGACGAAATACATCGGCACCGAAAGCGCGTAATCGACGTAGCGCTCAAACGACATGCCCGGCTCGAAAGCAAAAGGCAGCATGCCGGTGCGGGCTTTGTCGGTGTGGCGCCAAACCTCCGAGCGCGCCGAGAGAAAGCCGGTTTGCCCGCCCTCAGCGAAGGGCGAATTGGCAAACAGCGCGGTTGCGACCGGCTGCAAGGCCAGCGACACGCGAAGTTTTTTGACCATATCGGCCTCGCTCGAGAAATCGAAATTGGCTTGCACGGTGGCGGTGCGAAACATCATGTCGAGCCCGCGCGCGCCTACGAGCGGCATGTATTTCCGCATGATCGCGTAGCGCTGCTTCGGCATCAACGGGATTTCGCAAAGCCGCCATTTGGGGCTCATGCCGAGCGACAGAAACCCCATCCCCAGGGGCGCGGCGACGATTTTGAGGGCGGCAAAATGGGCATCGAGCTCGCCGTCGGTTTGATGGATCGTCTCGAGCGGCGCGCCGGAAAGTTCGAATTGACCGCCGGGCTCGAGCGAGATCGCAGCCCCGCTCGCCGCGTCAAAGAGCCCGATGATGCGGCCGCGGTCGTTGACCGGCGCGAAGCCGAGCCGCTTTTGCATGGCTTCCAGCAGCGCGCGAATCCCGCCTTGGCCCCGCGCGGGCAGGCCTTCATAAGGCACGGGCGAATGGTCGGTCCGGTAAAACGGTATTTTCTCATGTTCGGTGCCGATCCGGAATTGCGCCGGCGGCTTTGCGCCGCCTTCGATCCAGGCGACGAGCTCGTCGCGCGACGCGATGGGGGTTAAATCCGAAACGTCGCGCGCCATTGCCACGCTTTCAATTGCGCCATCGTCGCGGCCTGGCGCAGTGCGCGCGGCCACTAGCTTGCCGGAGAGTTCGCCGGGTACTATCGGGCCTCCGCGCGCCGCTACATAGGCGGGCGGGGGCCAAGGCGCAATGCGAGCGGCGCGGCGGATGCGCTGGAAAAACCAGTGGCATCGTGCGCGAACGCTTAATATCGGCAAATGCCTACAGGTTATTCAAATTTGGTTATGCGATGTTTATTTGGTTATGCGATGTAAAAAATGGGTGCTTAACAACGCGCGGGAGGTGGACAATGGATTTGGTAACTGTGGCGGTCCTTCATCTGGCCGATGCCTGGGGGATGGACTCGGTAACGGCGGTCTTTCTGTGGGCCGGTGCTTTAATTGTTGCCTCACTGTTCCTGATGTTTTGGTATGCGTGGGACCAGTTTTTGGCCATCCGAAGGATGCGAGGCGGCTGGAAGATCCTAGCATTGCTTCCAATCGTGCCCGTAGGTTACTTCGTCACTGCCGCAATAACAACGCGGTTCGGAAACTTAGGACCAATTCCCTTTATTTTCACATTCTTCCGCGCCAATTTGGCGTTGGTTTTTGCCTTATTGTTTCTTTTCTTATTGTCAATTGCGCCCGGGGCCTCGCGCCGTGACGAAAACCTTTCAAAAAAAAGTGTTTTGCGTCGCAGCATGCAGAAAGTGTTGATTGTCTTCGGTGCTGGGCTAGTGTGCTGATTGTTGCCTGGATCGTTGCTTTCTTAGCTTTTGCCCCCGACAAGCCACTGCAACATCAAAGCATTATCTGGAGCGCGGCGTTCGACCCGGCGGGCGGGCGAATCGTCACCGCCGCATCTGACAACACCGCCCGGATCTGGGACGCAAGCAACGGCGAGCCTATCGGCAAGCCGCTGCAGCATCAGGATCAGGTCTGGGGCGCCGCGTTCGACCCGGCGGGCGAGCGCGTCGTTACCGCCTCCGATGACAAGACCGCGAGGATCTGGGACGCAAGCACCGGCGAGCCCATCGGCAAGCCGATGCAACATAGGAACGGGATCAATTCCGCCGCGTTCGACTCGGCGGGCGAGCGAATCATCACCGCATCACATGACGGGACCGCCCGGATCTGGGACGCCCGCACCGGCGCGCCGATCGGCAAGCCGCTGCGGCATTAGGACGTGGTCCGGGGCGCCGCGTTCGACCCCACGGGCGAGCGCGTCGTCACCGCCTCAGCTGACAAGCTTGCGACGTTTTGCGAGGCGTCCGGTGATCAAATAGGCGGCGATCACGGCCCCGATGCCGAAAAGAGCCGAGCCGGCGATCAGGCCAAGATAGCCGCCCTCGGGTCCAAAGCGCGCGGCGCCGAAGGTCACGAAGGGCAGCGTGCCAAGCGTGGCGCGCCCCCAATTGAAGAGCGTCGAGACAACCGGGAACCCGAGATTGTTGAAGGCGGCGTTGGCGACGAAAATGGCGCCGAGGAAAAACCAGAGCAACCCGCCATACGCGCAAACGAAAGTGATGAGCAACGCCGTGTCGCCTTGGACGTGAAATAGCGCAACGATGAAAGGCGCGGCCAAGCGCAGAAAAATCGACACCACCAAAACATAGATCGCGGCAAAGGTGAAGCAGTCGGTCAGCACTTGGCGGACCCGCGCAATCAGCTTGGCGCCGAGGTTTTGGCCGATGATCGGGCCAACCGCCGAAGACAGCGCGAACAGCACGCCGAAGGCCATCGGGTTCACCCGGTCGACGATGGCGAAGGCCGCGACAACCGCTTCGCCGAAATGCGAAAATATCCGCATCGTATAGGCGTTGGCTGCCGGCGCCGCCAAATTGGTCAGGATGGCCGGAATAGCGATCGCCATCATCGGCATGAGATCGAATCTCGCCGCTTTACGGCTCGGCCTTGCTACGAGATCATGCTTGCGAACGGCGCCGTTTAGTCCAACGACCACAATCACGAACCGTGAAATCACCGTGACAATGGCCGCGCCGGTGACGCCGAGCCCGAGACCAAAAATAAACACCGGATCGAGAACGGCGGTGACGATGGCGCCGGCGAGCGTCACATACATCGCCCGCCTTGCATCGCCGGCCGCGCGCAAGATGCTGCCGAGCGCCATGCCGAGACCGAGCAAAACGGTGGCCGGAAGGGTGATCGCGAGATAGGTCGAGGCGACATCGAGGGCGATGTCGCGGGCGCCGCAGAGGGTAAGAATCTCGCGCCGGAGCGGCCAGGCGGCGGCGCTGGCCAGAGTCGCGATCAGAAACACATGAACGAGACCCGAGGCCGCGAGCCTCCTTGCGGCGGCGAGCTCGCCCGCGCCGAGCGCGCGCGACACAAGGGCGCCGATGGCGATCGCAAGGCCGATGTTGATCGCGACCGAAAAAAACAAAACCTGGGTTGCGAAGCCGACGGCGGCGGTGAGTTTTGGATCGCCAAGCCGCGATACCCAAAGCAGCGACAACAGATCGACGGCGAAAATCGCCATGAGCCCGACCGAGCTCGCCGCGGTCATCGCGATGACGTGGCGCATGGTCGAGCCCTCGGTAAAAACCGCGCGGGGCCTTGGTTTCTTGTTCAAGCGCCGGTTTCCCTTTCGCCGGACGTTGTGCGAATCGCGGGGTTTGTCAAATTTTCGGCGCGGTCCAAATGACGATCTCGCGCATGACTTCGGCAAGCGCCGCGTCGAGCGCGGCGGCGACCGCCGAGGGATCGCTCGACGGAGCCGGAACGTTGGCGGCAAATATGCGGGCTCTAGTTATGCGTCCACTCGGGCCTATGATTTGGGCGGAGATTTCGACGATTGCCTCGCCCCGCGCCGCATCGAGTTCGAACCGCCTTATGCTGGTTTGGAGACTGACATCCGCGAGCATGCCAGGCCGCCCGGCGGCGCGCAAAAGGTGGGCGTTTTGGAAGCTCTCGATGAGCCGGCTCTGAACAAGCGACGGCAATTTATCGGCCCATTGCGCGCCCGCGAGATAAGCGACGGACAGCGGATTGGTGCGCACGACGATCCGGTCCGAGTCGGCGGGGAGAGTAGCGTCCGGCAAAAGAACGGCGAGCTGGCCGCGGCCCGCGCGCGCCGCAAAGCCGCCGGTGGCGGCAGTGAGATCATAGGTGGCCGGCGGCATGGATGAACAAGCGGCGAGCAAGGAAGGCGTCACTCCGGCGAGCAAGAGCAGGAAAAAGCGGCGCCGCCACGCGGGCCAGAACCGGTCCAAGATCAAGGCACGGACAAGCGCAAAATACCCCATTTTAAAATCCAATCCCATCAATGGGGCAAAAGACCAGCCCGGCTCCACAACCATCAGCGCATTACCACGGCGAGAATCTCTTGCAACGCATGAGCCCGGCCGCAGCTTATAGCACCGGATGCTTGCGCAAAGGCAAGCGCCGGCATCGCAGGTCCGCCTCGCTGGCCGCGCAAGTCAAGGCAACAAGCTAACGAGCGCCGGAGTACTCGGGAATTTGCGGCGACTTGCCGAACAGGAATTGCTGGGGATTATTCTCGAGCGAGCGAACCGCCTGATTGAATTGCTCGAGCGTCTTGCGGCCGTCCACCGCCAAGGCCTCGTACTCGCGCAATCCGCTGCCGCTGAAGCGGTTGATGTTGGCGGCGATTGCCTTCGTCCGCGAATCGAGATCGTCGGCGGCCTTCTTGATCGCTTTGGCGGCCTCGGCAACCTCGCCCCTCACCACCTTGTCGGCATCGCCCGCGAGGCCCTCGAGCTTTGCGGTCAAGGGCTTGATGGATTTACCGAAATCGGCGATGGCGCCCATGAAATCCTTGATGCCATCTGAATTGGCGGCGAGCGCATCGGAGAATTTTTCGGCATTCTTCACCGTAGCCGTGATGGAGGCCGAATTGTCGTCGATCAGGCGGTTGGTCTTGGTGAAAAAATCGGAGGCCTGGTTTGCGACTTGCCGCGCCGTGGCAACGAGATCCTGGAATTCCGAGCGCTCGGCGACGATAACGCCCGGGTGTTGCGGGCTCGTGGCGAGCGGCCGCGCATCAGGGGCGCCACCTGTCAACGCAACCGATGCAACCCCGGTAAAGCCGGTATATTCCAGCCGCGCCTTGGTATCAGTGCGCACCGGCACCTTCGCATCGACGTCGATCAGCGCATCGACGCTGGACGGGTCTTGCGGCAACAGGTCGATCTTCGTGACCGCGCCGACCCGCACGCCGTTAAACAGAACCGCGCCGCCATCGGAGAGGCCGGAAACTGAACCGGTGAAGACGATTTTATAAGTCTTGCGTCCTCCTGGCTTTTCGGCTCCCGAAAACCAAATTACAAAACCGAACGCCGCGGCGACGACCGCCAAGGTGAATACACCGATCAAGGCATAATTCGCACGAGTTTCCATCCGACCTCGCCCGCTTTCTCAGTCTTCGAGAACCACTTCACGTTTAGCCGGGCAAGCAGGCTGCTTCATTCTGCGCCGTCATGCCGCGCGCGCCGGAACTCTCGGTAAGCGCGGTCCCGGCGAGACGTGCCCGTTTGCCGTGAAAATAAGCGTGTACCCACGGATGCCGCGAGGCAAGCATCGTAGCAACCGGTCCCTCGGCGACCACTTTCCGATCAGCCAAGGCGGCGATCCTGTCGCAAATTGAATAAAGACTGTCGAGGTCATGGGTCACCATGAACACCGTAAGCCCGAGCGTGCGCTGCAAGGTGGCGATCAATTCGTCGAACTCCGCCGCGCCGATTGGATCGAGACCGGACGTCGGCTCGTCGAGAAACAGCAATTCCGGATCGAGCGCAAGAGCCCTCGCCAAGGCAGCCCGCTTGGTCATTCCCCCGGATAATTCGGACGGGTGTTTTTCGGCGGCATCGAGATCGAGACCGACGAGCTCGAGTTTGAGCATCGCGAGTTCTTCCGAAAGGCGCGGCGACAATCGCAAGTGCTCGCGCATCGGCACCTCGACGTTCTGCTTGACGGTGAGTCCCGAAAACAGCGCGCCTTGCTGAAACATCACGCCGATGCGCCGCTCGATCGCGGTATGTTCGCCTGGCGGGAGGGAATCGAGATCGCTGCCAAAAATCTCGATGAGCCCGCTGCGTTTGGCGATGAGCCCCAGAATCGTCCGGGTAAGGACCGATTTGCCGGTCCCCGACCCGCCTACGAAGCCCAACACCTCGCCTCGGTAAACGTCGAGATCGAGGCCTTGCATGACGAGCGTGTCGCCAAATCCAACGACGAGGTCGCGCACCTTTATGGCGATCTCCGGCACAACATGCCGATCGTCCTGCCCACCGAAATGCGCCGGGGATGCCCCGCCGTCTCCGGCGGTTCGCTCGTTGCTCAATATCCGATCTCCGCGAAGAACATCGCAAACAACCCGTCGACCACGACGACCGTGAAAATCGACTTAACCACCGAGGAGGTAACTTGCCGTCCAAGCGATTCGGCCGAGCCCTCGACGGCCAGGCCTTCCACGCAAGAAATGAGGCCGATGACCAGCGCCATGAAGGGCGCCTTGATGAGGCCACTCAGAAAGGTGTGGATGCCGATCGCCGATTGCAACGTAGTCATAAACCTCGCGGGGGTAATGCCGTCATAGGCCCAGCTCGCCAGCATGCCGCCGAATATCCCCGCCATGTCGGCCACGAACGTCAACAGCGGAAGGCTGATGATGAGCGCGAGGACGCGCGGTACGATCAGGATATCGACCGGCCGCAGTCCCATGACGGTCAGCGCGTCGATTTCCTCGTGGAGTTTCATCGAGCCAAGTTCGGCGGTAATCGCCGAGCCGGAACGTCCGGCGGTCATGATCGCGGTCAGCAGCACACCGAGATCGCGCAAAAACAGGATGCCGATGAGATTGACGACGAAAATCGTCGCGCCAAAACGCCGCAACTGGAAACTACCCTGTTGCGCGAGGATCGCGCCCGCCAGAAAATTAATAAGGGCAATGATCGGGACGCCGCGAAGGGCAATGGTCTCGATATGAACTACCAGCGACGTGCCGCGAAAACGCGACGGGTGCAAGAAGCTTTTCGCAATCGCCGCCACGACTTCGCCGAGAATGCCTACCCCTTTGTAAAGGTCGGCTCCCGCGGAAATCACACTCTCGCCAATATCGGCGAGAAGACGGATGATATGCGAGCCGCTTGGCGGCTTTGGCAGGGGAAAAGCCCGGTACTTGGCTTCGCGGAGCAGGATTTCAAATTCCGGCCGCACCGATTCAAACTTTGCATCGACGCCCTTGGCATCGAGCCTCTGGCGCGCCCGGTCGATGAGCCAAGCCCCCGCCGTATCGAGCCGGGCGACCCGGCCAAGATCGAAAACGACCAGCCGCGCGCCGTCGCTCTCCGCCAAAAGAGCGTCCGCTCGGGCTTCGATCGCGGCCGACGCCTTCACTGTCCACTGTCCGCCAAGGTCGAGTGTCACCAGGTCGCCCAAGCGCTTGCAGGAAAATTCGGGGCCGTCCGGCAAATCCATTTCTCTCGATCCGCACCAAGCACCGCAATCGGCTTCTCTAGCTGTTTGCATCTGGCAGCCGCTTGCGGCGAAGTCGAGGCGCCCCGGTTAGCACCTTTCGCCGCGGTTTGGGAGACGCGCTTAACCCGCGGGCTCGCGTCGTATGCCTTGTTGCGCGAAAGTCACGGTTTCCGACAAAAACAGTCTTGCGTTGGGCCTGACCCGAACCATTAACAGTTATTGCTTGACTCCATGCGGAAAACACTCGCACTTTGCCGCACGCGGGAAATTCCCCAGTTTCGAAAATATAAAAAATATAAATCGTCAACTGTCGTTCCAAAGGTGCACCGAGTGCGTCTGGCCGGCCCCCGATCTACCCGGCATTTTTCGCGCAGCTCCGCGAGGAGTTGGGCGCGGGCATTTCGCTGTTGCCTCGTTTTCCTTGCCTGCCTCGCGCAATTGTTGGGGGCCGCGCACCAACACCGGCACATGCCGGGTTTTGCCGCGCAGGCGATTGTTCACGAGGCTGCCCCCAGCAGCACCGGCGTCACGGCCGCAAGCTTCCATGCGGAGCAATCAGGCGTTCCCTGCGCGGTCCACGGCACCCGTGCCGGTGACGGCAACGGCAACGGCAATGCCCCCTGCTGCCCGCATGGCGATTGCCCCTTCTGCCCCTGCCCTTGCTGCGCCTCGTTGCATGCCGCAATCGGCATACTTCCACAGGAGGCGGCGCGGGCGGCCTACGCACCTCCGTTTTCCACGATTGCCCCGCCGTCCGTGCGTCTCGGCTCAGCTGCGCGGTTTGCGGTTTTTGCCGGGCAGCCCCGCGCGCCGCCCCTCTCGATCTGATTGACGAGCAATCGGCGGCACCGCCATCCGGCGGCTGACCGCGGCTATCTCTCACTTTCAGATCGAGGAATCAACATGTCATATAAAGCTTCCCTGGCTTGCGCCGGCGCATTCGCCGCCGCAGCCACCCTCGCCGGCATAAGCCCGGCGCTCTCCCACACGATCGTCGGCAACCGTGTTTTCCCTGCCACGATCGGCATCGACGATCCGGGCGTCAACGACGAATTGGGTCTCCCCACTTTCGCCTATTTGGCAAATCCGGATGACTCGAACGAGTACGACTTTAAGCTCGCCTACCAAAAGACGATCACGGCCGATCTGTCGTTTTCGGTCGGAAGCGCGTTCACCCATCTCACCAACACGGTGAAGCCGGATGGGACCGTCGGCACGCTGAACGGATGGCAGAATGTCGAAACGCAGTTGAAATACGTTCCCTACCAGAACGCCGAGCATGAATTCATCGTTTCGGCCGCCGCCAGCTTCGAATGGGGCCACACCGGCAATGCAAGCGTCGGCGCCGATCCATTCACGTCGATCACGGCGAAACTTTTCGTCGGCAAGGGGTTTGGCGATTTGGACGCCGAGTGGTTGCGCCCCTTCGCGGTCACAGGCGAAATGGACTACACGTGGTCAACTCACCCGATCGATGTCACGGGTGTTGACCCTGACACCGGCTTGGTCTTGATCGACCACAGGCCCACCGTTCTGACCTATGGCGCGACATTGCAATATAGCTTGCTCTACATGAATGCCTTCGTGCACGAGGTGCCGCCGTTCTTTAGGCAGCTCATTCCCACGGTCGAAGCCGTTTTCTCGATGCCGGTATCGAATATTGGCCCCTCTGTCATCGACTCAGTACCCGGAACGCACGAAGTCACCGGCACGGTGCAGCCGGGCGTTTTTTATATCGGCAGACTTGGGCCAGTGTCGTTTGAACTCGGCGCCGAGGCGCTCATTCCAATTAATCGCGCGAGCGGCAAGCATGTCGGCGCGGTGGCCATCTTGGATTTCTTCCTCGACGACATGTTCCCCGATTCGCTTGGCAAGCCGCTCTTCGGGCCGCGCCAGGCCCGTGGTTCGACTCTCTACTAAGGAGATTCCGCTATGCAACGTTTCCTAAAACTTCTCCTTGCAACGGCTTTGGCTGCCCCGCTTGCCGCGACGACCGCCTTCGCGCATGCGTTCCTCGACCATGCCGTCCCGGGCGTTGGAATGACCGTGAGCGGCCCGGTGCGCGCGCTCCGGCTCTATTATACGCAAGGCGTGGTCACCGCCTTTTCCCATGTTCATGTCGTGAGCGCCGCCGGGGCTTCGATTCCGGTCAGTAAGCCGGTTAGTGATCCTTCTGACCAGCAGAGTATCATCGTCCGCCTCGGACGTGCGCTCGGACCCGGCACCTACTCGGTGAGCTGGCTTGTGGTCTCGGTCGACACGCACACGACCACGGGCACGTTCACCTTCACGATCTCCTAGAGCCGAGGCGGGCGTCCGGCTTCGTAGGGCACTAGTCGGCCGGGCATCCGCCCCGCAATGCGCGGTGGAAGCCTGGCCGCCGTGTTCCGGCCTTTACGAGAACATGAACGATCGGCAGCAAAAAGGATTGCCGACAATGTTGATGGTTTACTTACCCCTCGTCATCGCACGCTGGATCCATTTCGCTTGCGTGTTCGTGCTGTTTGGCTC
>JBOHJV010000113.1:0-11549 GCA_050728695.1 Methylocella sp.
GAGCGGGGGACGAGATGGTCGAAGGTCAGATCCTCGCGGGAGCCGCAGTATTGACAGCTGAAACGGTCGCGAAGGAAGACGTTGAAACGGGTGAAGGCTGGATGGCGCGGCGGTCTGACATATCGTCTAAGCGAAACCACCGAGGGGAGCCGCATCTCGAAGCTCGGACTTCGGACCGTCTTATCGTAGTTGGATACGATATTCACCCGGTCGAGGAACACCGCCTTGATCGAATCCTGCCACGCCCAAAGCGAGAGAGGATAATAGCTCAATGGCCGGAAGTCGGCGTTGAGCACGAGCGCCGGACACGCTTCCGGGGTGACCCTGGGTTGGCAATGAACCGTCACATCAGCTCCGTCGCCTAGCGCGTCGCTAGCGAGCCGCGACGCCGCGGCCCCATGCTTATATCCGCCTCGAATCCAAGGCTAGTCCCTCGCGCTACATTTTACGGGTCTGATGACACCTTTGTGAAGCCCATCTTGAAACAACGGTTGGCGCGGCAAGGGATTATCGCGTCGGAACCGGCGTGCCGCTGCGATAATCGTAAAACCCGCGCTGGGTTTTGCGGCCGAGCCAACCAGCTTCGACATATTTCACAAGCAACGGACAGGGACGATATTTCGGGTCGGCCATGCCCTCATGCAGGAGGTGCATGACGGACAACGCCGTGTCGAGCCCGATGAAATCGGCAAGCTGCAACGGTCCCATGGGGTGATTGGCGCCGAGCCGCATCGCGGTGTCGATCGATTCGACCGAGCCCACGCCCTCGTAAAGCGTATAGATCGCCTCGTTGATCATGGGCAGCAGAATGCGATTGACGATGAAGGCGGGGAAATCCTCGGATACGGTAAAGGTCTTGCCGAGCCTCGCGATCAGCGCCTTGGCGGCATCGAACGTCACATCTTCGGTGACGATGCCACGGATTAACTCGACGAGCTGCATGCGCGGGACCGGATTCATGAAATGAATGCCGATGAACCGTTCCGGCCGGTCGGTGATCGAGGCAAGCCGCGTGATCGAAATCGACGACGTATTCGTTGCCAACATCGCCGTTGGCTTCAACGAAGGGCAAAGCTTGGAAAAAATCTTGCGCTTGACCTCCTCGTTCTCGGTGGCTGCTTCGATGACGAGGTCACTGTCGGCAAAGGCGTCGTAGCCGGGCGCGGGCTTGATCCGCCGCAACGCCGCGTCGCGCGCCGGCGGATCGACTTGGCGCCGCTCAACCTGGCGCGCGAGGTTACCGGCGATCGTGGCGAGCCCGGCGTTGATGCGGGCCTCCGAGATATCGTTGAGAGCGACTTCGATGCCCGCGAGCGCGCAGACCTGGGCGATCCCCGTGCCCATTTGGCCGGCTCCGATCACCCCGATTTTGTTTATGTCCATCTTATTCGTCCGCAAAGGCAAGCACGCTGGAAGGCCGTGGCAGATTGGTTTCCCGCGAACCTCGCCGCGGCGTGTTCGCGTAGAGCCGGGCCGTCTTCTAAACTAAGGACAAACCTATATCCACTAATCTGAATGGATTCCAGAGCGGGCGACCGAAAAGGAACCACTCCAATTCGATTGGGCGAATCATTCCGCGCGCCGGGGGATTGTTCAACCAAATACCCTAGAATACGATGAGCGCGGCGCGCACGGTCATTGCCAACAGCACCATTGACGCGGCCATGAAAATTGTGAAGCGAAGTAAAATGACATTAACCAGCACCTGAACGAGACTATGGGCCATCCGCAGACCGACGTAAAGCCAAGCGAGGCCGGCGTTCAAACCCTGACCAGCGCCGAGGACAGCCAAGGTGAGAGTAACGGCGTAGAAGAGGGTCGGCTGCTCCATGAGGTGGTTGTAATTGTCCGCCTTCCAGCGCACCTTTGCAGGCAGTAGCGCGTCAAACTCCGCCTTGGGACGGTTTGGGTCGAGGGCGATCTTGTACTTCCTGATCGCCGGAATACGTGACGCGTAGAGCCACGCCCACATGACGAATGACCAAATGACGAGCGCGATAAGTGGTTTGAGGATTGAACTGTCCAGCCTATTCTCCCCTTCAAGCGGCTTAGTGTTCACCCGTCGGCTCCGGCCAAAATCGCTCCAGACTCTTTCGTTCCGGCGCATACTCTTCGCACCGGCGGCGCCTTGGATAGCGAGTCCCCGGCTTTGCCGGTTGTCCCGACATTGGCCCATGCTCTAACGGCCGAGCTTGGCAAGCTCCTCGTTGAGTGCCGGCAAGATCGCGAAGAGATCGCCGACGAGCCCGTAATCCGCGATTTGGAAGATCGGTGCCTCCTCATCCTTGTTGATGGCGACGATGACCTTCGAGTCCTTCATTCCGGCGAGGTGCTGGATGGCGCCGGAGATGCCGATGGCGATATAGAGATCGGGCGCGACGACCTTGCCGGTCTGGCCGACCTGCCAATCGTTTGGCGCGTAGCCCGCGTCGACCGCGGCGCGCGACGCGCCCATCGCCGCCCCGAGCTTGTCCGCGATGGGCTCGATCAGAGTCTTGAAATTGTCCGCGTTTTGCATGCCGCGGCCGCCCGATATGACGACCCTGGCGGCGGCAAGCTCGGGGCGCTCGGATTTGGTGAGCGCCTCGTCCTTAAAACGCGAAACCTCGGGTACGGCGGCGGCGGCAATGTTTTCGACTGGAGCGGAGCCGCCCCCGCCGGCTGGCTGAAATGCCGCCGTCCGGACCGTGATGATCTTCGTGGCGTCGGTCGACTGGACTGTCTCTACCGCGTTTCCAGCATAAATCGGACGCTCGAATGTATCCGGCGCGGCGACTTTGATAATCTCCGAAATCTGCATCACGTCGAGGAGTGCCGCGACCCTTGGCATGACGTTCTTGCCGGTCGAGGTCGCGGCGGCCAGGATCGCCGAATAATCTCCGGCCAATTGGACGAGAAGCGCCGCCAGCGGTTCGGCCAATTGATGCGCATAAACGGAATCGTCCGCGACTAGGACTTTTTCGATGCCGTCCAGGCTTGCGGCGGTCCGCGCCGCCGCTTCCACCCTCTCGCCAGCGACGAGGACATGAACTGGCTCGTTCAGCGCCTTGGCAGCTGTCAACGCCTTGGCGGTCGCCTCGTTGAGCTTGCCGTTCGACACCTCGGCAAGGAGCAGGATCGCCATCAGATCACCCCGGCTTCGTCCTTGAGTTTTGCGACAAGTTCGGCGGCGGAAGCGACTTTGATACCGGCCTTGCGGGTGGGCGGCGCAACGGTCTTCAAAATCTTGAGGCGCGGCGAGATATCGACGCCAAAATCGGCGGGCGTCTTCTCTTCGATCGTCTTCTTTTTGGCTTTCATGATGTTTGGCAGCGATGCGTAACGTGGTTCGTTGAGGCGGAGATCGGTTGTGACGACGGCGGGGAGTTTGAGGCTTACGGTTTGCAAGCCGCCGTCGATCTCGCGGGTAACATCGACGTCTCCATCGCCAACCGCCACTTTGGAGGCAAACGTGCCCTGGCCCCAGCCCAAAAGCGCGGCCAGCATTTGTCCCGTCTGGTTGCAATCATCGTCGATCGCCTGCTTGCCAAGAATAATGAGCAACGGCTCCTCGGCGAGCGCGACCGCTTTCAAGAGCTTGGCGACGGCGAGCGGTTCGACAGGCTGCTCGACCTTGATGAGAATGCCCCGGTCCGCACCCATCGCTAGCCCCCTCCTGATCGTCTCGGTGGCCTGGGCGGGCCCGATCGACACTACGATCACTTCGTTGGCTTTGCCTGCTTCCTTCAGGCGCAACGCTTCCTCGACGGCAATTTCGTCGAAAGGGTTCATCGACATCTGGACGTTGGCGAGATCGACGCCGGAACCGTCTGGCTTCACCCTGATCTTGACATTGAAGTCAGCCGCCCGTTTTACGGGAACGAGAATTTTCATGTGACACACTCAGGCCGGCGGGCAGGCCGGGCACGGTGCGGGTTACGTAATGGGCCCGTTTCCGCGAGTCAACGCGGCCGGCCTTCGACCCGACCGCGAAGGGTCTCAACCCTTGATGAAGTGAAAATGTTTGACAGTATTTAATGATTATAATTAACTGATAATTGCCACTGCATATTTTTTGTAAAAACTGCTATGTCAGCCGTTTGAATTTTGCGCCCATGCGTCCCGGGAAGCCCTGGCTTTCAAGATGAGAGAAGCGATCGCCCCGCGCCATTGGCCGTCACGCGCAAACAAGGCGGCCGTTTGGAGCAATTCGTTTTTCGTCGCTCTTTTCGCAGCGGCTGGCGCCACGTTGCTTTGCCCAGGCGGCGGCGCCGCTCAAGCCATTGGCGAGACCTCGCGCGCGGATTTGCTGGCGCTGCCCGCGCCGCGCGGCATGAAAATAGATACAGCCGAGAGCGCGCTGGACCTCAAGCGGACCGAGGTGCTTTTGGCGACCTTTCTCTGCCCGATTGCGGACTATCTTGAGGCAATTCGGGAAACGCCAATGACCCCGCACGAACGGTTTCTGATCGTTTGGGCAAAAGACCGTGAGGAATATTATGTGCAGTGTCTGTTTATTGACAATGATAAGCAGATCCTTTGCGAAGGCGCGTCAGGCTATTATTACGATGCGATCAAGGGCTTCGCGACAGCGGTAAAACGCGAGGATCTGGCGGAGTTAGGTTTCTCCACCGATGCATCAGAAGGGAATTTTCAACGGATGCTGCGTCTCGATGACCGGGGGACCCGTCCGGTCGCCAAGCTCATCATCGAGACGCTCGCGCGCGTGTATGAGCTTGGCCCCAGCGACAAGCTAGAATACACCGCGCCTCTTCTATCGGGGAAAAAAGGCAATCCCGTCATCGCCGATCCGGAGCGCTGCCCCGTGCCGACGAGTTCGCTGCGGCGGGCGCTGGCCGCCTCAACGATTCTTGCCCGGCACCCATAAAATATCGGCTTCGCCGTTCCGGTTCACATAACGACTGTGGCCGGACCAGGCCATGACGCCGAAGGCCGCGGTTGACGAGGCCTGAATCCGCCCTACTTGCGATCAGGTACAAAAGCGATTTCACGCGATCTGGGCCTTAACGCCAGGTACGGACTTCTCCGGCCGGGACTGGAGGTGCGAGAGTGCAGAACCAATCGGTCCTTATTTCCGGAATCGGCATTGCCGGTACGACGCTCGCTTATTGGCTCGGCGAGCATGGCTTCCGGCCAACCCTCGTCGAACGGGCATCGCATCTGCGGACAAGCGGCTATCTCATTGATTTTTGGGGGCTCGGCTACGACATTGCGGAGCGGATGGGGCTCCTCTCCGATCTCAAGTCCGAGGGCTACGACGTCGAAGAGGTTCGCTTCGTCAACGCGGAAGGCCGACGCGTGGGCGGCTTCGACGTCGAGATCTTCCGTTCGCTCACCGGCGGCCGGTACATAAGCCTTCCGCGTGGTGATTTGGCCAAGCTGATCTATCACAAGATTGATGGCCGCTGCGAAACCATCTTTGGTGACAGCATTGTCGGCATCGAAGCGAACGGCGATGGTGTCGATGTTGTTTTCGAACGCGCCGCGGCGCGCCGATTTAATCTTGTTATTGGAGCCGATGGTCTGCACTCGGCAGTCCGCGAACTGGTGTTCGGGAGCCAAAGCCACTTCGAGAAATATCTTGGTTACACTGTCGCCGCGTTCGAAGTCGAAGGGTATACACGCAAGGACGAGCGCGTCTACGTCAGCCACGGCGTTCCGGGCAAGCAGGTATCCCGCTTCGCCATGCGTGACGACCGCACGGTGTTTTTGTTCGTCTTCGGCACCGATCAAGCTCTTCGAATAGATCCGCACGATACCGAGGCGCAGAAAGCTGGTCTTCACAGAGAGTTCGACAACGTCGGATGGGAATGTCCAAAAATTCTTGCCGCGCTGGATGCCAGCGATGATGTTTATTTTGACCGCGTCAGTCAGATTCAGATGGACGTTTGGTCGCGAGGACGGGTGGCTCTGGTCGGCGATGCCGCCTTCTGCCCGTCGCTGCTGGCCGGCCAGGGCGCGGCCCTTGCCATGATATCGGCTTACGTGATCGCAGGTGAGCTTAGCGAGAGCGAAGGACGGCCGCAGGTGGCGTTTCCGCGCTATGAGCAGTTGTTGCGGCCATTTATGACGGCCAAGCAAGCCGCTGCGCGGCAGTTTGCGGATTCCTTCGCGCCAAAGACACGAATGGGTCTTTTCTTACGTAACCACATAACAAAGGTTCTTGCGCTTCCCTTTGTTGCTAACCTGGCGCTTGGTAGCCTTCTCGACCGGATTGAACTGCCGGACTACCCGATCCAATGCCGGGACGGGAGGCACGAGGCAAGGCGTCATATTGGTTGAACGGCAACCTCACCAGGCGCTCGCAGAAGCCGGGACCGCAAATGAGGCCGGGCGGCGCTAACAGACACTTCTCAGCGGTTCTTGCCGGGCACCCATAAAACGTCGGCTTCTCCCTTCCGATTCACATAGCGGGCCGCAACAAACAGAAAATCCGACAGCCGGTTGATATATTTGAGCGCCGGACCGCCGACCCCTTCGCCGGGCGCCTCGGCCAAGGCGACGAGCAGCCGTTCCGCCCGGCGGGTCACGGTGCGGGCAAGATGCAGGGCCGCGGCGGCCGGCGAGCCGCCCGGCAGAACGAACGAGCGCAAGGGCACGAGTTCCGCGTTGAGGGCGTCGATTTCGCGTTCTAGGCGATCCACTTGCGAATGGACAATGCGTAGCGGTTCGGTCGCGCTTTTCGTACTGGGCGGGATGCAAAGATCGGCGCCGAGATCGAACAGATCGTTCTGAATGCAGAGCAGCATCGCGTCGAGTCTCGCGCAAACCGTGTCACGCGCCAAGGCAACGCGGGCGAGCCCGATCGCCGAATTCGCCTCGTCGATCGTTCCAAAGGCTTCGATCCTTAGGTCGTGCTTGGCGCGGCGCTCGCCAGTGCCGAGCGCGGTCGTGCCATCGTCTCCCGTCCTTGTGTAGATTCTGTTCAAGACAACCATGGCACTCCACATCAATGCGCTAGCCGCGAAACCACACTACGCCCACGGTAAGAGTATAACGCCGAACGAGAGACGCAACCCGCCAGCGCATGAGTTTTTGCGAAGGCGCCGGTACCGGTTGCCAATAGGATTACTTATGGCATGTGCCATGATCCGCGAACGCAAACCGTGTCGGGCGGGACTCAATAGCGGCGCAAAAGACGTTCGAGATAGTCCAGTTCCTCGCGCGGACGGGCGGGCTCGCCGAGCCGGCGGCGGAGTTCCTCTAGAACGCGCCTTGCCCGCGCCGCGCCGGGAAAACGCGCGGATGGATCGAACCCTCGCAAGCTTTCCGCCGGGCGCCCGAGGGGATCGGTGCCCTCGGCGTCGCCAAACTGACCTGGCGGGCCTTGGCCGTCTTGGCGCTCTCCGGCTTCCTCGCCGGCGCCTGAACCCTCCCATTCGCCGCGCATGCTTTCGGCGAGCTTTTGCGCGCCCTCGCGCAACGCCTCCACCGCGCGGCCTTGCGCGTCCACCGCGCCATCGGTGCCGCCCTGACCTTGTGCGAGCGCGTTTTCGGCGTCGTGCATCGCGTTTTGCGCACCGTCTAGACCATTGCCGTCGGCCCCCGCCTCGTCCAAACGCTTTTGGAGATTTTCAAGCCGGTCGCGGAGCGCTTTTTGCCGCTTGGCGAGATCGGCATCGTTGGTTTGTCCGGCCCTTGGACTCATGCCGCTTTTGCCGCCGGCGCCTTGGCCATTTCCCTGTCCGCCAGAACCGCCTTCAATCGCGCCGCCATCTTGGCCAAAAATATCGCCGAGCGTTGGTTGGCTAGGCAAGCCCAATTGGGAGCGTTCCTCGCGTTGCCGGTGCCTTTCCGATTGGCCGCTTTGATAGGTTTCGTCGCGTAAATCCTGCTGCTCCTCGCTCATTTGACCGAGTTCGTCGAGCGCGCGGCGCATCGCCTGTGCGCGTGGATCGGCCTTGCGTGGCCGCGCGGCCCGCAGGTTTTCGAGAATGTTTTGCAATTGCGCCAGCATTTTTTGTGCGCTCGCGCTATCGCCCGAACGCAGCATCTCCTGCATCTGGTCGAGCATTGCTTGCAGTTCCTTGGGAGTAATCGCGCGGCCCCTGTCTTCGAGCGGCGCAAGATTGCCTTGGCGGTCCTCGTTCTTCTGTTGGGCGGCGAGCTCTTGCAAAAATTTATCCATCGCGACGCGCAGATTTTCGCCGAGCTTGCGGATTTCATCCTCCGGCGCGATGCGCTGCAAGGCATCGCGCAATTGTTGTTCGGCGGCGCGAAGATCGCGTTCGGCCTCGGAGAGATCGCCGTTCTCGATGCGCAGCGCCATTTGCCAGAGAAAATCGGCGACTTCGACGAGATCGCTGTCGCGACGCGCCGAATTGAGCCGATCGCATGCCACCCGCAATCCAAGATAGACGCCGGCGCCGGTGTCGAACGTTTCCGGCGCGATCATCAAGGCAACGAGCGCGTTTGCCACCCGTGCCTTATCCTCGGGAGCGAGAATGAGATTGCGGCGTTGCTCGGCAAGCGCGCGGGCAAGCGGCTTGACCAAAGGCTTTTGCGGCAGCGTGATTTCGACCGGATCGCTATTGCCTTCATTGCCTCCTTCATCGCGCGCGGTCAGCGTCATTTCGACACGCGCGCCGGCCCACGCGTGTTCGGAAAGATCGGCCGTTGTCTCGGCCTCGCCGCCGAGGGCCGGCGGCGGCGGCAACAAAAGCGGGATTTTTGGTGGATCGACGAGCGAATGCGTGGAGGGGCGTCCGCCTGGGAGCACCGGCTTGGCGAAACGAGCCTCCGCGCCGGTCACGCCGTAATCGTCGGCGACGCTGTATTTCAGCGTCACCGATCCCCGCGCGTTGAACCTCGGCGCTCCGGTCAGCGCAATCGACGGCGGTTGATCCATAATGGCATGAATATCGAACGCGCCGAGCGGCGCGCCGGAATGGCCAAGGGTGAGCGTTGCGTCGCCACGCAAAACCAGGCGGGTTTCACCATTGCCGTCCCGCTTGCCTTCAGATGGCTTGGCGGCGGCGGAGCCGGAGGCGGTCTGGCTGGCTTGAGGGTCCGTGTCGATGTCCTTAGCGGCCTCGACGAGAGCCCCTTTCACCTCCATGTCAAGATTGCCGCCCGGCGCATGAATGACGACGATCGAACCGCTGGGGGCTTCGATGTGTTGTGGGGCTTGGTTCGCGCCAAGGTTCAACACGACCGGCGGCTTGCCGGTATACGGGGGAGGATCGATCCAGGCGTCGATCCTGTAGTCCTTGCCCGGCGATGCCTCGAAGCGCCAGTCGAAAGCCGCGGCGACGCGCGCATATTTTTCGGGGCCCGCGACAAAGCCTGTCGCGATAAGCGCGACCAGGACGGCGGCGCGCAAGGCATAAATGTCGAGATCGACCATGCGCGGCGACGGCCCGCCGGTGCGTAGCAAAGCCACGGCTTGCTCCGCGCGGCGGCGATGCAGGTTCCACAGGGCCCGCGTCGCCGGATCGCTTGTCCCATTGCCGAGGCGGTCGTCGATCACTGCAGCTGGATGCGATGCAAGGCCGGATACACGATCGATCCGGTCGAGTGCCCCCTTGCGCGAGGGCCAGCGGAATTTGCGCAGCGGCAGCAGGGCGACGGCGAGGCCGAGCGCAAGCGCAAGTACGCCGAGGCCGCGCGCCCAACGCGGCGCGTCGAGCCAAAGCCCCGTCCACGAAACGCAAACGAAAATGCCGAGCACGACAATCGGCGGCAATGCGATACGCCACGCCCGCTCGAACAGCAGGATCGCGCGCGCCTTCGCGGCGAGCCGCTCGAGACGCGGATTAGCGATCGCCTCGCCGTTTGGCGAGTGCTCAGGGCGCATTGGTTTTAAGCGTCCCAGTCTGAGCAAAATGGTCTCCGGCGCGCGGCCATCTGGGTCGCGCACGCGTGAAAGCTAGCACGATCGCCGCCAAGCGCCAGGGGCGAGGCTGAAATTGTTCGCGGAAATCCGGCCGCATATTGGCGTCAGCGACGTCGCGCGACGCGGCAAAGGACGCTCATTGCAACGGACGCAGATGGAGTTCCAAGACTTGCGCAAGCGTCCGGCGGCAAGAAATGTTTCGACTCTCATTGGGAACTTTTAACCAAGTGTCAAGTATATATGGCAACTGGCTTGACAATATATAGGAATTCGCACAGAATTCTAGCGTGCAGCGGATGACTATAAATATAATGAAGCATGTTTGATATTTCCCATATCATTCATTAATATTATCGCAACCTAGCAATATCGAGGGGAGTAAATTCCATGCATTATTTAAGCGCTCGTTTCGCCGTCCTGGCGGCAGCCATGACATTCTCGTTAGCTCCGCTTGGCCAGGCGGCTACGGCGTCTGGAGATAAGCCAGTTCCCTGGTCGATGAATGACAGGAATAGTATTTTACCTCCTTCCTCGGATTTCCAGAATGTAGTTCCCGTTAACTTAGTAAGGTACACTGCAGAAATCGTAGAAATTAACCTTGAGTGGATGCCTACGCTATGTATTGAGAATTCGCCGGGCGCCTGGACGGTAACCGCTGGCCCAACGTACGGAAAAGCAACTATCGGCACGGAGTTCATTCAAGCACCAGACGGGGAATGCCCTGGAAAATTCTTTACTTTTGCGACAATCTCTTATGAGTGGACGGCCCGTAACAATAAAACCATAAGTGATACGATAGACGATACATTTAATGCGGATTGGAAATCTCCTGACGGTATATTTGACATCCATTTTACGTTTAACATCAATGTTCCGGTGGTCCGCCCCGATCACGAAGAGACCGCTTTTATGGGCTGGTTTGATCCATCATCTGGCGCTGGTCCAATTGGCATTTGGAAACAGACCCTCGTCGGGCCGCCTGACACCGATCCTGATTTTGATTTTTCAGGGGAAATCGTGCAGGAATTCCCCGCGGCCCCCGCCGGCCCGGACACGTGTTGGGATCCGAAGTCAAGATTTGATCCTCTCGTAGCGGTCACCAATCAGCCCGATAAGCCCAATCAGTTTGCGACCGTAGAAAGTGGCAACACATACCCTGACATAGTTGGCTATTCCCCCATGCAAGTATCCTGCTATCGTCAGCACAGCAATTTTCTTAAAATATTTAAAAATTGTGGAACCAATTTTGGGCAACTAATGGGAATACACGCGCCCTCGGATGGACCCCCTTTCAATCCACCTAAAACATGGACTTACTACGGGAAAAAGAATACGGGAAATGTAAATGCGCTGGGTGCTTCGATGACACAAGAGACGGTGACCTCTATTCGAGCCGGTAAGCCCATGACATTTCCCGCCGGGGGAGTAGGAGTCTGCCCGTTTTGATTATGAGGATAAAACAATGCCAAGTGTTGTGATTTTCCACGCGCGTCAGGTAATGATAGCCATTTGCCTCCTGGCGGCATTCTTCTGCAACGCTAGCGCTTCGCCCAAAACCATAACCGTTCAAGGCCAAACCGGGAGCCCAGTCGCCGAAGCGGTACAAGAGCTCGAAAAGAGATATGGATGGCAAATTAACTACGAGGATCCTCCCTATGTTCACTATAGCGATATTGTCGAAGTGACAGATGCCGATGGGCACGTGGTACCGGTC
>JBOHJV010000114.1:0-11512 GCA_050728695.1 Methylocella sp.
GCCTTCGACCTGCTTTTGCGCCGAAAGCGTCTTGATCCTAGCGATGTCTCGGCGCACGACGCGCACCCGCGCGGTGTTTTCGAGTTGCCCGGTGGCGCGCTGAAAGCGCAGGTTGAATTGCTCTTTTTTGAGATTCAGGAACTCTTGTTCAAGCTGATCCTTGGACATCACCTTGAGATCGGACAACCGCTGCTTTTGTTTCATGACCGCTTCCCCTTTACTCGGCGATCCGCTGGGTGAAGCGGGTTTTGATCGGCAGCTTGGCCGCGGCCAAGAGGAGCGCTTCCTTGGCGGTTTCGACCGGAACCCCGTCGAGCTCGAACATGATGCGGCCCGGCGCGACGCGGCAGGCCCAGAATTCCGGCGCGCCCTTGCCCTTGCCCATGCGAACCTCGGTCGGCTTCTTCGAGACGGGAACATCCGGAAAAATCCGGATCCAGACGCGGCCGGCGCGGCGCATGTGACGGGTCAAGGCGCGGCGAGCGGCCTCGATTTGGCGCGCGGTAATCCGCTCGGGTTCGAGCGCCTTGAGGCCGAACTGGCCGAAATTCAATTCGAACCCGGCCTTCGAGGCGCCGCGTATGCGGCCCTTAAAAGCTTTCCGGAATTTTGTTCGCTTTGGCTGCAACATGATTCAAACTCGCAAAGTTCGCAATGGGCGTTCAGGCGGCATCGCGTTCGCGCCGCCGCCGCTCTCCGCCGCCGCCGGTGTGATCCTGTTCGACCATTTTCTTGTCTTGCGCCATCGGATCGTGTTCAAGAATTTCGCCCTTGAAGATCCACACCTTGATCCCACAGGTTCCATAGGCCGTGTGCGCCGTCGCGGTGCCGTAATCGACATCGGCGCGTAATGTATGCAGCGGCACCCTGCCTTCGCGATACCATTCGAGCCTTGCGATTTCGGCGCCGCCAAGGCGGCCCGAGCAGTTGATTCTTATGCCCTCCGCGCCGAGCCTGATCGCCGATTGCACCGCCCGCTTCATGGCCCGGCGGAAGGCGACGCGGCGCTCAAGCTGCTGGGCGATCGAATCGGCGACGAGGACCGCGTCGATCTCGGGCTTGCGCACCTCGACAATGTTGATGACGACCTCGGACTCCGTCATCCGCGCGACGGTCTTGCGAATTTTGTCGATGTCGGCGCCCTTCTTGCCGATCACCACGCCAGGGCGCGCCGAATGGATCGTCACCCGGCACTTCTTGTGCGGCCGCTCGATGACGATTTTCGAAATCGCCGCCTGTTTGAGGTCGTTCATGAGCATCGCCCGAATGGCCATGTCCTCATGCAAGAGCTTGCCATATTCGGCCCTGCCCGCAAACCAGCGCGAATCCCAGGTCCGGTTGACGCCGAGCCGCAGGCCGATCGGATTGACTTTTTGTCCCATCGTTTTCTCCTTACGCCTGAGCGGCCGCGGCTGCGGCTTCCCGGACTATGACCGTTAGCTGCGCGAAAGGCTTACGAATGCGCCCGGCGCGGCCGCGCGCGCGCGCGCTGAAGCGCTTCAAGATCATCGCGTTGCCGACATAGGCCGCGGCGACGACGAGATCGTCGACATCGAGGTTGTGGTTATTCTCGGCGTTGGCGATAGCGCTCTCGAGCGTCTTCTTGACATCGACGGCGCTCCGCTTGCGAGAGAATTCGAGATCGGCGAGAGCCTTCTCGACCTTCTTGCCGCGAATCAACTGCGCCAAAAGGTTCAACTTCTGCGGGCTGACCCGCACCATCCGGGCGACCGCCTTGGCTTCGTTGTCCTTCAGCGCGCGCGGCGCTTTCCGCTTGGCCATGATTGCAGTCTCTCTCAGCCTCGTTTGGCTTTCTTGTCCCCGGCGTGACCGTGAAAGGTCCGGGTTGGAGAAAACTCACCGAATTTATGGCCGATCATATCCTCGGTAACGGAGACCGGCACATGCTTTTTGCCGTTATATACCGCGAACGTGAGCCCGACGAATTGCGGCAATATGGTCGACCGGCGACTCCAAATCTTGATCATTTCAGAGCGGCCTGAATTGCGCGAGCTCTCCGCCTTCTTCAAAAGATAGCCATCGACGAACGGGCCTTTCCAAATCGAGCGCGCCATGATCAACCCTTCTTCTTGCTCTTGTGCCGCGAGGTCACGATGAATTTGGCGGTGGATTTGTTGGTCCTTGTCTTTTTGCCCTTCGTCGGCTTGCCCCAGGGCGTCACCGGATGGCGTCCTCCCGAAGTCCGGCCTTCGCCGCCGCCGTGCGGATGATCGACTGGATTCATCGTCACCCCGCGATTGTGCGGCCGGCGCCCGAGCCAGCGGCTGCGTCCAGCCTTGCCGTGCGAAATATTCATGTGATCGGGATTGGACACCGCACCGACGGTCGCGAAACATTGGCCATGGATAAGCCGCTGCTCGCCGGAGTTTAGGCGGACGATGACATAGCCCTCGTCGCGTCCCACCACTTGGGCGTAGGTGCCGGCCGAACGCGCGATGGCGGCGCCCTTGCCGATTTTCATCTCGATATTATGAACGATAGTGCCGACCGGCACATTGGCAAGCGCCATCGCATTGCCCGGCTTCACGTCGGTCTGCGCGCTGGAAATCACTTCGTCGCCCGCGGCGAGCCGCTGCGGCGCGATGATGTAGGAAAGTTCACCGTCGGCATAGCGGATGAGCGCGACAAAGGACGTCCGGTTCGGATCGTATTCGATCCGCTCGACCTTGGCGGGAATATCGAGCTTGCGCCGCTTGAAGTCCACGATCCGGTAGCTCTGCTTGTGACCACCACCGCGAAACCGCACGGTGACCCGGCCGTTATTGTTGCGGCCGCCAGTCGAAGGCTTTCCCTCGGTCAGCTGCTTTAGCGGTTTGCCCTTATAGAGGCCGGAGCGATCGACGATGACGAGCTGGCGAAGGCCAGGGGTGACCGGTTTGAAAGTCTTTAGTGGCATTGGCGCATTTCCCTAAAGTAAAGTCTCAAAGCCCGGTCGTCACATCGATCTTTTGACCCTCGGCGAGGGTCACGATGGCCTTCTTCACATCGGATTGGACGCCGCGGGTGCCTTTGAACACTTTTCGCTTCCCCTTGCGGACGAGCGTATTGACCGCATCCACCTTGACGTCGAAAAGCCGCTCGACCGCCGCCTTTATCTCCGGTTTCGTCGCGCTTTTCTGGACCTTGAAGATGACCTGATTTGCTTCTGACGCCATCGTCGCCTTTTCGGTGATAATCGGGGCGAGGATCACGTCGTAATGGCGCGCATCGTGCGCGAGTAAGGCCTTGCTCATTGGAAACGCGCCTTCAACGCATCGATCGCCGCTTTGGTCAAGACAAGCTTCTCGCGGCGGAGAATATCGTAGACATTGATGCCCTGCACCGGCAGAACGTCGATTTGCGGAATGTTGCGCGCGGCAAGGCAAAAGTTTGCCTCAAGCTCCGCGCCGTCGACGATCAAGGCGTTGTTCAAGCCGAGCTTGACGAGACTGGCCTTCAAGGATTTGGTCTTGGCGTCGGCGGCGCGCGCCTCCAGCCACACGATGATCGCGCCATCCTGGGCCTTGGCGGACAGCGCATGTTTGAGGGCGAGAGCGCGCAGCTTTTTGGGCAAATCGTGGGCGTGGGAGCGCACGAGGGGGCCGAAGGCGCGTCCGCCGCCACGAAATTGCGGCACCCGCGCCGATCCGTGCCGTGCCGATCCTGTCCCCTTCTGCTTGTATAATTTCTTTCCCGTGCGCGAAATGTCCGCGCGGCCAAGCGTCTGATGCGTTCCGGCCCGGCGTTTGGCGAGCTGATAGCGGACCATCCGCGCGATCAAATCCTCGCGCGGAACGAGACCGAAAATAGCATCATCAAGGTCGATCGAGCCGGCGGCCTCGCCGTCGAGGGCGGTGATGTCGATCTTCATGCGATGGCCTCCGCCGCTTCCCCGGCCACGCTGTCCGAAGCAGCATGTGCCATGCGGTATTTGCCGGGTTTCGGTGCTGCATCCGGAAGCGCCTTTTTCACCGCGTCGCGCACATAAATCCAGCCGCCCGAAGTTCCGGGGACCGCGCCCTCGACGAGAATAAGACCCCGTTCGACATCGAGTTCGACAATGCGCAGGTTCAATGTCGTCACCCTCTCGGTGCCGAGGTGCCCGGCCATTTTCTTATTCTTGAACGTCTTGCCAGGGTCCTGCCTGCCGCCGGTCGAACCATGCGACCGGTGCGAGATCGAGACGCCGTGCGTCGCCCGCAAACCGCCGAAATTCCAGCGCTTCATGGCGCCGGCGAAGCCTTTGCCGGTGCTCGTCCCAGTCACGTCGACGAACTGGCCAACGACGAAATGATCCGCCGTGATCTCGGCGCCGACCGGAAGCAGCGTGGCTTCCTCGACGCGAAATTCCGCCAGCTTCAATTTGGGCTCGACCTTGGCGACCGCGAAATGGCCACGCGCGGCCTTCGATACATTCTTGATCTTGGCCCGGCCCATGCCGAGCTGGACCGCGGTATAGCCGTTGCGATCTTTGGTTCGATGCGCCACGACCTGACAGCCATCGAGTTTCAATACCGTGACCGGCACATGTTCCCCGACGCCGGTGAAGAGCCGGGTCATGCCGAGCTTTTGCGCGATGACTCCTGATCGCAACATTTTATTTCCCTAAGAACCCTCCATGGCAAAGTGCCGGGAGGGGAAAATTTCGATTCAGCACGGCGATGATAGGCTAAAGCTTTATCTCCACATCGACGCCCGCGGCCAGATCGAGCTTCATCAAAGCGTCAACCGTCTGCGGCGTCGGATCAACGATGTCGAGAACCCTTTTATGAGTCCTGATTTCGAACTGTTCGCGCGATTTCTTATCGACGTGCGGCGAACGGTTGACGGTGAATTTTTCGATCTTTGTCGGCAGCGGAATGGGACCGCGCACCTGGGCTCCCGTCCGCTTCGCCGTCGAGACGATCTCCTTCGTCGAGGAATCGAGGATTCGATGATCGAATGCCTTGAGGCGAATGCGAATATTCTGGCCGTTCATCGCTTATATCCCTGCCTGCCGGCCGCGGCCCTTGGCCCCAACGGCTAACCCAATCCTCGTTCGTCCTCCCGCCGCAACCGATAGGCGCCGGCAGGGAAACCCGCAAATCCAATCGCGCGAACGGGTGCGTCCACGCTACTCCGAAATCGACGCGACGACGCCAGCGCCGACGGTGCGGCCGCCTTCGCGAATTGCGAAGCGCAGCTTCTCCTCCATGGCGATCGGAACGATCAACTCGATGTCCATCGTCACATTGTCGCCGGGCATCACCATTTCGGTACCTTCCGGCAAGGTCACGACGCCGGTCACGTCGGTGGTGCGGAAATAGAATTGCGGCCGGTAGTCGGTGAAGAACGGGGTGTGACGGCCGCCCTCGTCCTTGGTCAGGATATAGGCTTCCGCCTTGAACTTCGTGTGCGGTTTCACCGAACCCGGCTTGCACAAGACCTGGCCGCGCTCGACGTCCTCGCGCTTGGTGCCGCGCAAAAGCGCGCCGATGTTGTCGCCCGCCTGTCCCTGATCGAGGAGCTTGCGGAACATCTCGACGCCGGTCACCACCGTCTTTACCGTCGGCCGCAGGCCAACGATCTCGACTTCCTCGCCAACCTTGACGGCACCGCGCTCGACCCTGCCCGTCGCGACGGTGCCACGGCCAGAAATCGAGAACACGTCTTCGACGGGCATCAGGAATGGTTGATCGACCGGACGTTCGGGCTGCGGAATATAGGCGTCCACCGCATCCATCAGCTTCAACACCGAATCGTGTCCGATCTCCGGATTGCGGCCCTCGAGCGCGTACAACGCCGAACCTTGGACGATTGGAATATCGTCGCCGGGAAAATCGTACTTCGACAAAAGCTCGCGGACCTCGAGCTCGACGAGCTCTAGAAGCTCGGGGTCATCGACCATGTCGACCTTATTCATGTACACGACCAGCGCGGGAACGCCGACCTGGCGGGCAAGGAGAATGTGCTCGCGGGTTTGCGGCATCGGGCCGTCCGCCGCCGAGACCACCAAAATCGCGCCGTCCATCTGCGCCGCGCCAGTGATCATGTTTTTGATATAGTCGGCGTGGCCGGGACAATCGACATGCGCATAATGGCGCTTCTGGGTCTGATATTCGACATGCGCCGTGGCGATCGTGATTCCCCGCGCCTTTTCTTCCGGTGCCTTGTCAATCTGGTCATAGGCAGTGAAGGTCGCGCCCCCCGTCTCGGCCAGAACCTTGGTAATCGCCGCCGTCAGCGTCGTCTTGCCATGATCGACGTGACCGATCGTCCCGATATTGCAATGCGGCTTTGTCCGCTGGAATTTTTCCTTGCCCATCGTTCGGCTCCTCTAGGATTTACTCACGTGCTGCCTCAGGAGATCAGGCGTATTTGGCCTGAATCTTCCCGGCTTCGCCCGCCGGGACCTGTTCATAATGATCGAATTGCATCGTGTAATTGGCGCGTCCTTGGCTAAACGATCGTAGCTGATTGACGTAGCCAAACATAGTGGCGAGCGGCACCATCGCATTGATGACGACCGCGTTGCCGCGCATGTCTTGCCCCTGGACCTGCCCGCGCCTGCCGAGGAGATCGCCCATGACCGAGCCCGTGTAATCCTCGGGGGTGGTGACCTCGACCTTCATGATCGGTTCAAGCAAGACGGAGGCTCCTTTTTTCAGCGCTTCGCGAAATGCCGCGCGCGCGGCGAGCTCGAACGCGAGCACCGACGAATCGACGTCGTGATAAGAACCGTCAACCAGTGTTGCCTTGACGTCGACAACCGGAAAGCCGGCGAGAACACCCGACCCCATGACGCTGTTGATACCCTTTTCGACGCCCGGAATGAATTCCTTCGGAACCGTGCCGCCGACGACCTTGCTCTCGAAACTCGACCCCATGCCCGCCTCGTTCGGCTCGAAGATGATTTTCACGCGCGCGAATTGGCCCGAGCCGCCGGTCTGCTTCTTGTGGACGTAGTCAATCACCTCGCGCTGGGTCAGTTTCTCGCGATAGGCGACTTGCGGCGCGCCGATATTGGCGTCGACCTTATAGGTGCGCCGCAAAATGTCGACCTTGATGTCGAGATGGAGTTCGCCCATGCCCTTCAAGATGGTTTGCCCGGATTCCTGATCGGTCGAAACCCGGAAGGATGGATCTTCCGCGGCGAGCTTGGCCAAGGCGACGCCGAGCTTTTCCTGATCGGCCTTGGATTTCGGCTCGATGGCGATCTCGATCACCGGCTCGGGGAATTCCATGCGCTCCAGGATCACAGGCTTGTTGATATCGCAGAGCGTATCTCCGGTCCGTGTATCCTTCAAGCCGGCCAGCGCGACAATATCTCCCGCATAGGCTTCCTTGATATCCTCGCGGTTATTCGCGTGCATGAGCAGCATGCGCCCGACCCGCTCCTTCTTGTCCTTGGTCGAGTTCAAGACGGTGGTGCCCGACAGGACGTGGCCCGAATAGACCCGCCCGAACGTAATCGTGCCGACAAAAGGATCGTCCATAATCTTGAAAGCGAGCATCGAAAAAGGGTCTTCGTCGCGCGGCAGCCGGACGACATCGGCGCCCGTCTTCATGTCGGCGCCCCTGATCGCCTCGCGGTCGAGAGGCGAGGGAAGCAAATCCACCACGGCGTCGAGCAACGGCTGCACGCCCTTGTTCTTGAATGCCGCGCCGCACAGAATCGGGATGAAGGCGATGTCGCGGACCGCCTCGCGCAAGAGACGCCGCAAGGTCGGGGCGTCCGGTTCCGTGCCGTCGAGATAGGCGGCCATGACATCATCGTCGAGTTCGACCGCCGCCTCGATGAGCGTATGTCTGTATTGTGCCGCCTTGGCCTTCAGATCTTCCGGGATTTCCGCGTCAACAAATTTGGCTCCAAGCGCTTCGTCTTGCCAAACCACGGCTTTCATTCGCACAAGATCGACGATGCCCTTGAAATCGGCTTCCGATCCAAGCGGCAGCTGAATGCAGACCGGGCGGCCGCCGACCTTAGTTTTGATTTCCTCGACGCAGCGATGGAAATCGGCGCCGGTCTTATCCATCTTATTGACGAACACGATGCGCGGCACGTTGTATTTTTCGGCTTGGCGCCAGACGGTCTCGGTCTGCGGCTCCACGCCTTGGTTGCCGTCGAGAACGCAGACGGCGCCGTCAAGCACCCGGAGCGAGCGCTCGACTTCAATAGTGAAATCGACATGGCCGGGCGTATCGATGATGTTGAGGCGCTTGCCGTTCCAATATGTCGTCGTCGCCGCGGAAGTGATCGTGATGCCTCGCTCCTGCTCCTGCTCCATCCAATCCATTGTGGCGGCGCCGTCATGGACTTCGCCGATCTTATGCGATTTGCCGGAGTAATAGAGAATCCGCTCCGTCGTCGTCGTCTTTCCGGCATCGATATGGGCCATGATGCCGAAGTTCCGGTAATCCTCGATCGGATGGCTGCGGGGCATGACACGTTCCCTTCGGGCGAAGCGCTTAGTTAAGTCTTCTACCAACGATAATGCGAAAACGCGCGGTTTGCTTCCGCCATGCGATGCGTGTCTTCCCGCTTCTTGACCGCATTTCCGCGGTTATTGGCGGCATCCATCAGCTCCGCCGATAGACGATCGACCATCGTCTTGTCGTTGCGGCCGCGCGCGGCGTTGATGATCCAGCGAATGGCAAGCGCCTGTCGGCGCTCCGCGCGGACCTCGACCGGCACCTGATAGGTCGCGCCGCCGACCCGGCGGGAGCGCACCTCGATCGCCGGCGCGACATTATCCAAGGCCTGCTTGAAGACCACGAGCGGCTCCGACCGCAACTTCTGCTCGATGATGTCGAAGGCGTCATAAACGATCGCCTCGGCGATTGACTTCTTGCCGGCGTACATGATCGAGTTCATGAACTTGGTGAGAACGACATCCCCGAATTTCGCGTCCGGAATGACTTCCCGTTTTTCGGCGCTATGGCGGCGCGACATCCCCAGGCTCCGTCGAATCTCGTTTGGTTGCTCAAGGGCCGCAATTATCGAATGCGACGACGACCCCGAAACTCCAGTCTCTAGCTGTCCTTAAATTCACCTGAATTTCATTTCGGCCGCTTGGCGCCGTATTTGGACCGGCGCTGCTTGCGGTTTTTGACGCCTTGGGTATCGAGCACGCCGCGCAGAATGTGATAGCGCACGCCAGGCAGATCCTTGACCCGGCCGCCGCGGATCATGACGACCGAATGCTCCTGCAGATTATGACCCTCGCCCGGGATATAGCCGATCACCTCGAAGCCATTGGTCAGGCGGACCTTGGCAACCTTGCGCAACGCCGAATTCGGCTTTTTCGGCGTTGTCGTATAGACCCGCGTGCAGACGCCCCGCTTCTGCGGGCAGGCGCCGAGATGGCGCGCCTTTTCACGGTAGGTCTTCTCCTGCCGCGGCTTGCGGATCAACTGACTGATGGTCGGCATCCCACGTCTTTCTCGGTCTTTCCAGCAAGCCGTCGCCGGATGGCCCGCGCGGCTTTTCAACGAAGCCTCGCCATGAACCTCGGCGTGGCCACGTATGCCATCACGGCAAACGACTAGTCGCCCAAGCCCACGCCTTCCGGCGCCGGTATTTGGCGGAGGATCGCGGCATCGGATACCGCGTTCTTGCCTCTTGTTGATCCAAGCGAATCCTTGGATCTTTGGTTCTGTTGCGATTGTCAAGCCGCTGGGTACGACAGCGTTTAGGTTTGAAAAGTCCGCGGCGAGGCGCCCCGAAAGCAAAACCTACGGCCTGTCCGAAGTGGGCGGACCTTAATAGCGCCCGTCTTGCGCGTCAACCCTAATGCGCGAGAAAAATCAATCAACGAGACTTTGCCCTGGCCGCGTGCGTCGGGGCCAAAGTGTAGTTGCTCGAGCTTGTCGACGAAAGTTGAACCCGGCTGCGAAACACAGACCAAGGAAAACGAAGGTCTTCCCAATCGGATCGGATCGCGCTTGGCGGCCGCCGGGCGGCTTGTGAAAGGCCCTTGCCGAACGTTCCCGGCGCGAAGAATCGGCAGAGGCAGAGTCGATTATCTTGGGTGGGTTGGGCGCGCAGGCGCCTTGCCGCGAGAATCTGCCAGGAATCCGCGAAAAACTCGCGCCGCCGGGGTAAAATACGTCGAAATCAGTCCCGTGACGTAACCGAGTTCAAGACTTGCGATCAGCAGGCCAATCCGCAGCAAATGCTCTAACGATGTATCCCCGGCAATGTCTCGCTTCGCCAGAAGCAAAGCGATCGCGAGGGCGCTGGCGGGGATGAGAACCAAGACCTTGAAAAATCGCGCCAGGACGGCGCCAAAAAAGGCACCCCCGGCGATTGCGATTTCCATTTCGATGCCACCCATTTGCCTAATCTTGGCTTTTTCTTACGTGGCGCTTATGTTTTCGGTACGATATCTCCCCAAAAGCACGATCGCGAAGTCTTATTTTCGGACACATTCGGCGTTGAGCGATTGGAGCGCCTTTGGTAGGCCCGATAAGGCGACGAAGCCGTCGATCGCGGTGCCGCCCTCGGCCACTTTTATCTCGATCTCAGGCGCCGCGCGCCAGGGACCTGTCAACAAGCTCGTCGCGTCGCCGGGCAACAAAATTCCCGCGCCAGTCGGAATCATCGTCGCAATAAATTGGGATTCTTGGCCAAGCCTGCGCAAGGTAATTCGCGGCCGTGCCTGCGGCGGAAAAGGTTCGACCACGACGACGATAGCTTCGATCCCTTCTCTGCCGCACCGCAACATGAGGCCCGCCAAACGCGGATCGGACCGCTCGAAATCCGCCGTGTGCAGGATCGCCGCCTTGCTTGTCGCGGCGGTCGCCATGGCGGTATGGACGAGGCGCCAGGAACCGGCCGCGCGAAACGCATCGGTCGAGTCCCGAGAGCTTGAATTGCTCCCGATCGCCGGCGCCGCCCTGCTCCGGTTTGCATCGTCAGCCAGGGCGAGTCCGGGGACGATCCCGAGGTTGCCGGAAAGCGTGGCCACCAAAGTTAAGAGTAACCCTAAGTTGCGATGCATTGATCCATCCGAGGTGCCCCACCCGGTGGCGATTTGCCGCACTGCAAAAAACCCTGTTGTCGGACCTGTCGCGGTCTTGAAAAATGCCGCGTTGCGCCTTATCGAATATCACGGATAACGTTAACGCGCCTGGCATTACAATCATTTAATAGATGCTGGGAGGCGATGGCGCTGCGTTGAAATGCTATGCTTGGCGCAAATGCGGGCTTGAGGAAGCAATGATCTGGTGATAGAAGGTTTAAAAAACCAACTCAAGTTGAGAACGAAGGCATCGAGAAAATTCTTCATGATTAATGATAGTATTTTTTAATCATCAGTTAATGAGAGGCTTTCGGATGTTTCACAGCCCCCTAACGGATATTGTGGAGCCGCGGACCCGCGCCGAGCCAGACTCTCGGCTTCGCAGTCAATTTAAATTCTCCTACGACAAAATCGAAATCCTGGCTTGGGTTGTTGATCTGTTTCTTCTTACCGTCGCGAGCACCCTTGGAGGAATCGTTTATCAAAACGTTTGGTTCGCAAACCCCGCC
>JBOHJV010000115.1:0-11395 GCA_050728695.1 Methylocella sp.
CGGCTGTCCGGGGCGCCAGTGGCCGAGGTCGCCGCTCCAGCCGCCGAGCTCGCGGCGCGCCAACGGCGCGTACGCCAGAATCGTGCCCGCTTGCCCGGCGTCCACGCAAGCCCGGGGACAGGCAACTGATGTCCGCCCATGAGACTCTTCCCGCGATCGCCGTGATCGGCATGGCGGGCCGCTTTCCGGGCGCGCCGTCGCTCGACGCGTTTTGGGACAATCTCTGGCGCGGCGTGGAATCCATCGCCAATTTTTCTCCGGAGGAGCTGGAGGACGCCTTCGGCCGCTCCGTGCAAGACCAGCCAGGCTATGTGCGCGCAAGGTCGATTTTGGACCGAGTCGAGCTGTTCGACGCCGAATTCTTCAATTTCCTGCCGCGCGAGGCGGAGCTGACCGACCCTCAACAAAGAGTCTTTCTGGAAATCGCCTGGGAGGCGCTGGAAGGCGCCGGCTACGACCCGGCTGTTTTTCCAGGGGAAATCGCGGTTTACGCCGGGAGCAGCTTTAACACCTACCTGCTCTATAATTTGCTGAACGACCGGCAGCGGCTCGAAAACATGACCGGCAATTATCAAGTCGGCGAATTTCCTGCCCTTGTCGGCAACGGCGCCGATTTCCTCGCGACGCGCACCGCTTATAAGCTCGATCTGCGCGGCCCCGCCTTTACCGTGCAATCGGCGTGTTCGACTTCGCTTCTTGCCGTCGCGGAAGCGTGCCATTGCCTTCTCGATTATCGCGCCGATATGGCGCTCGCGGGCGGCGTATCGATCACCTTCCCGCAGAAGCGCGGCTATCTCTATCAAGAAGGCGGGATGGTTTCGCCCGATGGTCACTGCCGCACCTTCGACGCCGACGCGGCGGGGACGGTGTTCGGCAGCGGCGCCGGCGTGGTGCTGTTGAAGCGTCTCGACGCCGCCTTGGCCGACGGCGACCCGATCCGCGCGGTCATTCGCGGCAGCGCGGTCAACAACGACGGGGCGAGGAAAGTCGGCTATACGGCGCCGAGCAGCGATGGCCAGGCCAAGGTCGTCGCCCTCGCCCATGCCGTGGCGGATATCACCGCCGACGAGATTTCCTATGTGGAGTGCCACGGTACCGCGACCCCGCTTGGCGATCCAATCGAAATCGCCGGTCTCGTCAAGGCATTTGGCGCGACCACTAATCGCAAGGGATTTTGCGCGATCGGGACGGTCAAAACGAACATCGGCCATCTTGATATCGCGTCCGGTGCCGCCGCGCTCATCAAAACCATTCTCGCGCTCGAAAATGAAAGCCTACCCGCGACGCTTCATTTCAAGACGCCAAACCCTAAACTCGGCCTTGAGGAGAGCCCGTTCTTCGTCAATGCCGAGTTGCGGCCGTGGCCGCGCGGCGCCAAACCGCGCATCGCTGGGGTCAATGCCGCGGGCGTAGGCGGAACCAATGTCCATCTCATCGTCGAGGAATCGCCCGCGCTCCCGGCCGCCCCCGCGACAGCACCCGATGCCGAGGCCGCGCAACTCATTGTCATTTCGGCCCGTGACGACAATGCCTTGGCGGACGCCTGTTCCCGCCTCGCGGCGCATCTCGAAACACACGCGGAACAGAGCATCGGCGACATCGCCTTTACCTTGCAAACCGGCAGGCGCGGTTTCGCCAAGCGGTTTGCGGCTGTCGTCAAGGATAGGCGCGGCTTGCTCGAGAAGCTCGGCGGCCACGGCAAAGCCGAGACCGCGCAAGCATCCCCGCCAAAGCTTGCTTTCCTGTTTCCTGGCCAGGGCGCGCAATATTCTGGCATGGGTCAGGGCCTTTACCGGCGGTATCCGGCTTTCGCGCGCGCGATCGACCAATGCGCTTCGATTCTAGAACCTTCGTTTGGCATTGACCTGCGCACGGTTCTTTTCGGCGACAAGGCGGAGGCAGGACCGCGACTCCAGGCGACCGCGCTCGCCCAACCGGCGCTGTTCAGCGTCTGCTTCTCCGTAGCGGCGTTATGGCGGAGCCTTGGCTTTGAGCCAGCCGCCATGCTTGGCCACAGCATCGGCGAATTCGTCGCCGCGACGCTCGCCGGCGTGATGCGGCTTGAAGACGCCCTAACGGTCGTCGCCGCCCGCGGCGCTAAGATGCAGGAGCTGCCGGAAGGAGCGATGCTCGCGGTGATGCTGTCGGAGCCCGAAATTAAGGAGTGCCTCCCGGGAAATCTCTCGATCGCGGCGGTCAACGCCAGTGGCGTCTGCGTTGTTTCCGGGCCGCATCCCGCAGTTGACGCCTTCGAGGCGAAATTAACCGCCCTCGGCGCCGGCTCGCGGAGGTTGCGGACCTCGCACGCATTTCATTCGGCGATGGTCGATCCAGTGCTCGAACCTCTGGCGAAGATCTTGGCGGAGATTCCTCTTAGCCCCCCCAGCATTCCATACGTCTCCACCATGTCGGGAACGTGGATAACGGCCGATCAGGCGACGGACCCGCAATATTGGGCGCGACATTGCCGCGAGACGGTGCGCTACGCCGAGGCACTCGCCTGCCTCGCCAAACCGATATCACCGATCCTGATCGAGGTGGGCCCCGGGCGGACGCTGACAAGCCTCGCCCGGCAAAACGACGCGTCGCGTGGGGCGCCTCTGATCGCCGCTTCGCTCCCTGACGCGGCCGAGGAACGCGACGCGGACGCGGTCTTCCTCAGTACGCTCGGACGCCTGTGGGCCGCTGGAGCGGCGCCCGATTGGCGCGCGTTGCACGAAGGTGCACCGCAACGGCGCGTCGTCCTGCCAACTTATCCTTTCCAGCGGAAGCGCTATTTTATGGACGCGCCTAGCGCTAGCCACGCCGCGGCCATCTCTTCTGAAGAAAGCAACGTTACCGCCATGGCGAACGAAACATTGCCTGCGGCCCCCATTGCCCAGATAGTGCAACAACCCGGGATGCCAAACCGCCAAGCCGCGATCCGGGCCGAACTCGCGGCTTTGCTCGAAAATCTTTCGGGCATCGACGTTGCCAACGCGCCGCCTGGCACAAGTTTCCTCGAACTCGGCTTCGATTCGCTGTTCCTCACCCAGGCGAGCCAAGCCATCAAGATCCGCTTCAATGTCGCAGTCAGCTTTCGCCAGATGATGGGCGAGCTTGCGACGGTGGATGCCGTTGCCTCGCATCTGGACCAGGTGGCGGAGAATTTCGTGGTTGCGGCCGCACCCGCGCCGAGCCGAATCGAGGCTAGCCCCGCCACGCCTCCTCAAGCCGCAATCGCCGCGCGAGGCGTCGCGGCCGCATCCATGCCGGGACAAGGCATCGAGCAAGTCATGGCGGCGCAGCTTGCCAGTATGACTGATCTCATCAACCGGCAGCTCGAAACCTTGCGCCAGATTGGGGGTGCGCCACCTTTGGCTGCGGCGGCGGCCCCGGCCGTCCGGCAACCCGCCCAAGCGGCGGCACCGCTTCAAGCAAAGCCACTTGCCGAAAAAAAGCCCGAGGCTTTTGGCCCCTTCAAACCTTTCTCGCAAACGCGCGATGCCGGTCTCGGCGCTCAGCAACGCCGGTTTGTCGCCGATCTGATTGAACGCTACACAAAGCGCACGCACGGTTCCAAGGAGATGACCCAGGCGTCGCGAGCGGTGCTCGCCGATCCCCGGGTCGCCGCCGGATTCGATCCAGAATGGAAAGAGATTGTTTACCCGATCGTCACCGTCCGCTCCGAAGGCTCGAAACTTTGGGATATCGATGGCAACATTTATATCGATCTCTTGAACGGCTTTGGTCAGACTGCCTTCGGCCACGCACCCGATTTCGTTCGTGAGGCGCTCATCGCGCAAATCGATCAGGGCTTTGAATTGGGCCCGCAAACGCCTCTCGCCGGCGAGGTGGCGAAGCTCTTGTGCGATCTCACGGGCAATGAGCGGATGACCTTCTGCAACACCGGGTCCGAAGCGGTGATGGCGGCGATGCGGGTCGCGCGAACGGTGACCGGACGCAACCGCATCGTCTATTTCGCCGGCGATTACCACGGCCAATTCGACGAAGTTTTGGCGCGAGGCGGCGTTCGCGAAGGGGTTGCGCGGGTATTTCCGATCGCTCCGGGAATTCCGGCCGAATCCATCGCCAACATCACCGTCCTCGACTACGGAACCCCCGAGAGTCTCGCCTGGGTCGAACAGCACGCCCATGAATTGGCTGCGGTCCTCGTCGAACCCGTGCAGAGTCGGCGGCCGGGCTTCCGTCCCCGGCAATTCTTGGAGGCGTTGCGCGATCTGACCGCGAAGGCTGGGACCGCTCTAATCTTTGACGAAATCGTTACTGGTTTCCGCGTCCATCCGGGCGGCGTACAGGCCTTGTTCGGCATCCGCGCCGATCTTGTCACCTATGGCAAGGTGGCCGGCGGCGGCATGCCCATCGGCATCTTGGCCGGCAAGGCCGCGTTCATGGACGCTCTCGACGGCGGCATGTGGCAATATGGCGACGATTCCTATCCGGCCGTCGGAGTGACTTTCTTCGCCGGCACTTTCGTGCGCCACCCGCTGACGCTCGCCGCCACCGCCGCGGTTTTGAAGCATCTGAAAGCAGCAGGGCCGGGCCTGCAGGAAAGGTTGTCCGAGCGTACCGAACGTCTCGTGGACGACCTTGACGTCGTCTTCGAGCGCCATGGCGTGCCCGCCGAAATTGATCATTTCGGTTCGATCTTCTTCGTCAAATTCCCCAACGAATATCATTTCGGGTCGCTCTTCTATTACCTGCTGCGCGAACAGGGCATTCATATCCGGGAAGGCTTCCCGTGTTTCCTGACGACCACTCACGACGATGCCGATCTCGCGCAAATCGTCGCGGCTTTCGACGCGGCTTCGGCCGAGATGACGGCCGCGGGCCTCTTCGGAAGGACGCCAGAAGCGGCCGAGGCCCGCCAAGGCCAGTTGACCGAAAGCCAAATGGAAATTTGGCTCAGCGCCCAACTCGGCGACGCCGCTTCCTGCGCCTTCAACGAATCGGTCACCCTCGATTTGCGCGGCAACCTCGACACCAACGCGTTGCGGAAAGCGGCGCGCGATTTAGTGCAACGTCACGAAGCGTTCCGCATCCGTTTCGCGCCTTCGGGCGACGGCTTCACCGTGCTGCCCGCGGCACTGCTCGCCTTCACTCTCCGCGCCGAGCGCGGCGAGGCGGAGCCTCTCGATGCCCAACTTGCCGATGTCATCGAAAGCGAGGCCGCGATTCCTTTCGATTTGGCTAATGGACCGCTTATTCGCTTCACCTTGGTGCCGGACCATGGCCAAGACCGCCATATGCTGGTGATAACCGCCCATCACATCGTCTGCGATGGCTGGTCGATGAATATCGTTTTGGAGGAACTTGGGGAGCTTTATTCGGCCCGCCTGAGCGGAGCCGCCGCCAATCTGCCGCAAGCGCACAGCTTTGCCGATTACGCGGCACGCCACGGCGCGGTGCAGCCAGAGGCGGAGGCCTATTGGCTACACCAATTCGCGCAACCGCCGGAGCCTTTGGCCCTGCCGCTCGATCATCCGCGTCCGGCGCTTAAAAGTTTCCGTGGCGATACGTTTCGCGGGACAATCGAGGCATCCCTCTATGAACGCGTGAAGCAAGCGGCCGCGCGCAACGGCTGTACCTTGTTCGCCGTTCTGTTGACCGCCTATCAGTTGCTACTTGCCCGATTGAGCGGACAAACCGGCGTCGTCGCCGGCATTCCGACCGCCGGGCAGAGCTTGCATGGCGAAGGGCCTCTCGTCGGCCATTGCGTCAATTTTCTGCCGCTGCGAGGCGAGTTCCCAGATGGCATCACTTTCCTCGAGGCCGCGCGCAAGACGCAGCAGCTTCTTCTCGATGCGGCCGACCACCAAAGCTACACTTTCGGGTCCCTTGTCCGGGCACTCGACATGCCGCGGGAGATCAACCGGCTCCCGTTGATCGAAGCGCAGTTCAATTTGGAGCGGATCGGCCAAAATCTTCGCTTCCAGTCACTTGCCGTCTCGACCGACGCCAATCCCAAGCGTTTTGTGAATTTCGATTTGTTTTTCAATGTCGTCGCGGAGGATCACGGCCTTATCATCGATTGCGATTACAGCACCGATCTGTTCGAATCCTCGACCATCGCGCGGTGGATCGGCCATTACCGGACGCTGCTCGAAGCCGTCGCCAGCGACATGGACAGGGAGGCCTTGCGGCTGCCTATCCTGGCGCAGGCGGAGGAGTGCGCGCTGCATACCGCCCTCGCGGGGCCGGATTATCCCATCCCGGAACTCGCCATTCATGAATTGATCGATTTGCAGGCGGCAGCAACGCCAGACGCCGTCGCGGTCCGCTTCGAAGACTCTACCCTCACCTATCGCGAACTTAGCGTCCGCGCGAACCGCGTGGCTTGGAGGTTGCTTGCCGCGGGGGTCGCGCGCGAAACGCCGGTCGCGATTTATCTCGAGCGCTCGGCGGAGCTCGCCGTCGCCATGCTCGCCGTCCTCAAGGCGGGCGGCGCCTATGTTCCGCTCGATCCGATCTATCCACATGCGCGCATCCACGCGATCGTTTCCGAGGCCGATGTTAAGATCGCTTTGACTTCGGCAACGCTCGAAGACGGCATCAGGGCGGCGATCCCGGTTTGCATCGGCGTTGGAGAAGCCGGCGCGGACGTGGACGAAGTACAACTGCCCCCTCTTCCGCGCGTGCGCCCGACCGACCTCGCTTATCGCATCTTCACCTCCGGTTCGACGGGCCGGCCAAAGGGCATCGATGTCGAACATCGCTCGGTCGTGAACCTTTTGACCGCGATGCGGCAATCGCCCGGCATCGGCGCCGCCGATGTTTTCCTCGCCGTGACGACGCCCTGTTTCGACATTGCCGCTCTCGAAATCTTCCTGCCGTTGACGGCCGGCGCCGAGCTTGTGATCGCGAGCCGGGCCGATGTCATGGACCCGTTTTGCCTCGCCGCGCTGATCGCCCGCACCTCGGCAACGATGATGCAGGCCACCCCGGCCCTATGGCGGCTATTGCTGGAAGCGGGGCTAAATCCGAAGGGGCTCAAGATCTTGTGCGGCGGCGAGGCGCTCGACCGGAAACTCGCCGAGGATCTCGGATCGGGCGAACTTTGGAACATGTACGGACCGACCGAAACAACGATCTGGTCGCTGGCGGATCGGCAAATCGGCGGCACAATCGATTTCGGGCGGCCGATCGCGAACACCGGCATGTATATCCTTGACGCGGCGGGAAATACGGCGGCAATCGGGGCCGCTGGAGAGCTTTGCATCTCAGGCGCGGGACTAGCGCGAGGATATTATAAAAATCAAGCGCTCACCCAGCAAAGTTTTGCGGAAAATCCGCTTTCTAGCGGCGCGAACGGGCGCCTCTATCGCACGGGCGATCGCGCGCGCTATCTCGCGAACGGTCGCTTCGAACTGCTCGGACGCGCCGATAGTCAAATCAAATTGCGCGGTTTCCGCATAGAGCTTGGCGATGTCGAAGATGCGCTGCGGCGCGCTTCCGGCCGACCGGAAACCGCCGCCGTTTTGCATGGCGATGATCTGGTCGGCTATATCGCGGCGCCCGAAGGCAGCGCCGAGAGCATGAGCGGGCTGCGAACCAAATTGCGCGACGAATTGCCGGATTACATGGTCCCAGCGCACATCTTGCGTCTCGACGCGCTGCCGCGTACACAAAACGGCAAGATCGACCGCAAGGCGCTTCCGCGGCCAGATCCAGCAAACGCGCTACCCGAGCGCGCCATTGCGCCACCCCGGACACCCCTCGAAGCCAAGCTCGCCGCGATTTGGCGCGAAGTTTTGCAAACTGGCGAGATTGGCATACACGATAATTTCTTCGCGCTCGGGGCGGATTCGATCGACCTGTTCCGCATCGCGGCGCGGATGCGGGAACAGGGTCTCGGCCTTGATGCGGCCCATCTAATGCGGCATCCGACCATCGCCGAATTGGCGCGGGCCGCGAATGACCTGGCGGAGGAATCGATGCTCACGCCAGCCAATAGGGCGCCCTCGTTGCAAAGTTTCAGGCGCGGCGCGGGAGCATCGCGATGACCACAATATTGGATGGCGTTCAGCAATTGCCCGGTCCGGACACGCAGCCGAGCGATGAACTGTTATTTCCGTTGTCGTCGTCGCAGCAGCGATGCTGGTTCGTCCATGCGCTAAGCCCTGGAAGTTCGGTTCTCAATATCGCCTTGCGTTGGGAGATCAAGGGGCGATTTAGCGCTTCGACGATCGAGCAAGCCTTCCAGACGATCATCGACCGGCACGAGATCCTGCGCACGAGGTTCATCGATAACGACGGCGAACCCATGCAGGACGTAGCCGCCCGTCTCGACTTCCATTTGTCTGTTGTCGATCTGACGGTCATTCCCGAGGAAAAGCGGCCCGATGAAGCCATTGCGTTGGGCCTCCGCGAGGCGCATGTGCCGTTCGACATTGGACAATCGCCGCTGATCCGGGCAACCCTACTGCGCCTGTCCGCCGATCATGGGGTCTTGCTCGTGACAGTGCATCAGATTGTCTTCGATGGCTGGTCGATTCGTAATCTTGCTTATGAGTTTGGCACCATCGCCGCAGCGCTCGACGCCGAGCGGCCTTACGATCTTCCGGAGTTGCCGCTACAATACGGCGACTATTGTCTCTGGCAGAAGGAATTTTTCGCCAGCAGCCACTTTGAGGCGGAGACCGCCTACTGGAAAAACAAACTGTCCAGGGCGCCGTATTTCGAGATTTCGCCGGACCACGAGCGCCCCGCTCAACCAACCTATCGGGGCGAAATCCTCGCCGCCATTCTGCCGCCGGCGCTTGGTGACAAATTGGAGGAGGCCGCGCGAAAACGCAATGTCTCCTTGTTCAGCCTCGGTTGTGCCGCGACGGCTTTGATGCTGCACCGCTACAGCGGCGCCGCCGATGTGATTTTCGGGACCCAGATCGCCGGCCGGGACGATCCCGATCTCGACAACATGATCGGCATCTTCCTCAACAATCTCGTGATGAGGTTCGATGCCTCCGGCGACCCGACCTTCGATGATTTCCTGACTCGCGTAAACGCAACGGTTCAGGATGGCCTGATCCATCAGCGGATGCCATTCCACAAGCTGGTCGAGGTTCTTAACCCGCCGCGTGACTCCCAGCGCACGCCGCTCATCTCGATCAATTTCACCGTCCTGCGCGATGTCATGGACCATAAAACGTACGGCAGCTTCGACCTTCATGGCCAACCTTCGCTATCCGCCGGCTCGCTCTACGATCTGTTTTTTTTCATGGTGCATTGGCCGAATGGCTGGCGGCTGGCCGTGGAATTCAACCTTGACCTGTTCGAAAGGCGCACCGCCGAGCGGATGCTCGAATTTCTCACGGCGGCTATCGAGTTCGCTATTTCCAATCCTGATGCGAGATTGTCCTCGCTGGTTCCGCCAGCGCGAGAGGAGATCGCTCCACCCGACTTTAGCGACGGTTTCGCCGCGATCGAGGCGTCGCGGCCGCCGCCGGGCGCAACTGCAAGCGTAGGGCCGGCCGATGCCGAAAGAAAGATGATGGCGATCTGGAGGGATGTCCTTCAAGTTCGAGAAATCGGCCCCACGTCGAATTTCTTCGAGCTCGGCGGGCATTCCCTGATGGCCATGCGGCTCGTGACCAAGATCGCGAGCACCTTTGGCGTCAAAATCAATGTCATGACCCTTTTTCAGGCGCCGACCGTGCGAGAGTTCACGGCACATGTGTCCAGGATCGAAACGCCGCCGGAACCTTGGAGGATTGTCAAGATTCAACCGCTCGGCGACAAGACGCCAATAATCGCCATCAACAATACGATGATCTATTATAATCTCGCGCGAAGGATTGGAACGGATCGGCCGTTTCTTGGCGTACTGCAGTTTGATCCCAACAATCCTCGGTCATTGGCCTGCCGCGACATGGAAGAGATCGTGGCCGATTATGTGCGCCTTATCCGCGAGGCGCGGCCGCACGGTCCCTATATCCTGATGGGATTTTGTGTAGCCGGAGTCATCGCCTTTGTAGCGGCGCAGCAACTGAGGCAGGCAGGAGAGTCAGTTCCATTGGTCGTGGTGGCCGACTCCTGGGTGCCAGGCTATAGCAAGCGCCTTCCGATCATCTTGCGTTATTTGTTCCGTTGGTCCTACCGGTTGCACTCCGTTAAGCACAAATGTGACCTCGTTTTAGGCGGTAAGCAATCGGTGGCGGATTTCCTTTTGTCCTTCATGCTGGTGCGCCAGAGCAGGATCATGGACTTGGCCGCCGCGCTACATCTCGTGAGCCGGGCAAAGCTGGGAAAGGCAAAGCTGGTAATTGATGACTGGGCCAATCAGTGGTTCCTGCCCCAACTCGAAGAAGCTTGCTGGCGCTACCAGGCATCCGCATCGGTCGGCAACGTGGTGGTGTTGCAAAGCGACCATGTCGTGACCCGCTTTGCCGACTCGAAGATGGGCTGGTCAGATCTCGTCAAGGGCCGGCTCTTCATTCACCGGATCCCCGGCTGGCACGTCGATATGTTCCAGGATGAGGGGGCCGACCGGGCCGCCGAACATCTGCGGTCACTGCTCGACCAAGTGGATGCGGAGCGCGACCACATGGTCCGGAGCGAAACCAAGGCTCGTCGGTGAAAACCGGAGAATGGCGCGGCTTTGGTATCCTGAGGGTTCGGCTGCTCTTGCCGCCAGGCGCCAGAAAACCTTGGGCGCGGAACCCCGGCGAATCCACGATACGGTCTTGCTCACGCGGCTGGGCCAAGCCAGCGCAGCCGATCGAGCGCTCCCTGGAGAATGAAGGCGGCCGCCATCTTATCGACGACTCGCGCGCGCTTGGCGCGGGAGGCGTCCTGCGCGATTAGCGAACGGGTGACGGCCATGGTCGAAAGCCTTTCATCCCAAAAGACGCAAGGGCGCGCCGAAAGCGGCCCAAATTTGCGCGCGAAGGCGCGGGCCGCCTGCGCGCTTGGACCTTCCGACCCATCCATGTTAAGCGGCAAGCCGATGACGAGCGCCGCGGCATCGAATTTTACCATGAGGGCGACGAGCCGTGCCGCGTCGTTCGTGAATTTCGTGCGCCGGATCGTCTCCAATGGCGTCGCGATCCGCCGCTCCACGTCGGAGAGCGCAAGGCCGATGGTCTTGGCGCCGAGATCCGCGCCGATGAGTCGCTGCCCGCCGGCGATGCGGAAAGCCAAACCTTCGAGTTGCAAGACTTCCGCCGTCATCAAGTGTCCTTTAGTACTTATATTCATGCATTGTATACAATTCTACTTGATCTGACGGATGGCATGAACCTGCGGGGTGAGTTACTTAGGACGGTCGGTATTAGGGTGTGGACTCAATTGATCCAATAGCAGAGGGCGGTGACGAGGCACAGTCCGGCGAGGAAGTTGCGGGCGGTTTTGTCGTAGCGGGTGGCGATGGCGCGAAAATCCTTCAAGCGGCAGAAGG
>JBOHJV010000116.1:0-11315 GCA_050728695.1 Methylocella sp.
ACTCGTGCGCGTCAACCTCATGCACCGCAAAGACCTGACGCGCCTGCGAGGAATACAATCACCGCCCCCGCTCGACTCTCGGCAATTAACCTTCGACTTGGCAACTACATGAACCGGACAGCCGTGGATCAGTTCCGGCTTCGCATCAAACAAGCCGTCGTGAAGATTGAGACCATATGCCACCCCGTCCTCGCTCGAAAAGCGGGTGAATGAGCATCAGGCACGAACTCGAACCGCGCGAAGTTGTAGAAATAGATGTCAATTCTGATCGGCGTATCTAGCCGGCTCATTCCGTATCCGCCGCGCGTCGTTTTCAAGCGCCGCGGCGTTAGGTGATAAATGCGCCATGCCAACCAACCTTCGCCGCGCTGCCCGCGCGCTCATCTCCGTTTCCGATAAGACCGGCCTAGAAGGTTTTGCGCGCGGTCTTACGGGCTTTGGCGTTGAGCTTGTATCAACCGGCGGCACGCGCGCCGCGCTTAACAAAGCTGGACTTGCGGCCCGCGAAATCTCCGATCTGACCGGCTTTCCGGAGTTTTTGGACGGGCGGGTCAAAACACTGCATCCAAAAGTTCATGGAGGGCTTTTGGCAATCAGGGGAAATCCGGAACATGAGGCGGCGATGCTGGCGCATGGCATCGCGCCGATCGATCTTTTAGTGGTGAACCTTTATCCTTTCGAGGCGGCGATCGGCAGCGGCGCGTCTTTCGCCGAATGCATCGAGAATATCGACATCGGCGGGCCGGCCATGATCCGTGCCGCCGCCAAGAATTTTGCCGATGTCGCGGTCGTCGTGGACCCCGGCGATTACGCCCAAATTCTCGCCGAATTGAACGCGCATGGCGGCTCGACAACCAAGAAGTTACGCCAAGAGCTCGCGCAAAAGGCGTTTGCGCGCACCGCTGTCTATGACGCGGCGATCTCGAACTGGCTGGCTCTGGAAATGGGGCTCGCCGCGCCGCCCTATCGCGCGTTTGGCGGCAAGCTTGCATCAAGCCTGCGCTATGGCGAAAACCCGCATCAGACCGCCGCTTTCTATGCGTCGGGAGAGCCGCGCCGGGGCGTCGCGATGGCCCGGCAGGTGCAGGGCAAGGAACTCTCCTACAACAACGTCAACGATACCGATGCGGCTTTCGAGCTCGCCGCCGAATTCGATCCGGCGCGGACAGCCGCTTGCGCGATCATCAAGCACGCCAATCCTTGCGGCGTCGCCGAGGCGGACACTCTCGCGGCAGCTTATGAACTTGCGCTGCGTTGCGATCCGGTCTCGGCGTTCGGCGGGATCGTCGCCTTGAACCGGAAACTCGATGCGAAGGCCGCCGCGCAGATCGTCAAGATTTTCACCGAAGTCATTGTCGCGCCCGAGGCCGACGATGCGGCCATCGCAATCGTCGCCGCCAAGAAAAATCTGCGCCTCCTTCTAACCGGTGGCCTGCCGGACTCCCGCGCGCAAGGGTTGACTTTTCGTTCGGTTGCAGGCGGCTTTCTCGTGCAGACCCGCGACAATGCGAATGTCGACGACATGGATGTGCGCGTCGTCACCAAGCGCGCGCCGGACGCGAGGGAATGGCGCGATCTCAAATTCGCCTTCCGCGTTGCCAAGCATGTGAAGTCGAACGCGATCGTCTTCGCCAAGGGCGGCGCGACGGTGGGGATTGGCGCGGGCCAGACGAGCCGCGTCGATTCCGCGAGGATCGCGGCGATGAAAGCCGCCGACGCCGCGAGGGCCGCGGGCCTTGCCGAAAGCCTCGCCAAGGGATCAACCGCGGCCTCGGATGCGTTTTTTCCGTTTGCCGACGGGCTTCTTGCCGCCGCCGAAGCGGGCGCGACCGCAATTATTCAACCCGGCGGATCGGTGCGCGACGGCGAGGTCATCAACGCCGCCGACAGTGCCGGCCTCGCCATGGTGTTTACCGGGATGCGGCACTTCCGGCATTAAAAAAGATTTAAGCAATCAGTCCGCGCCCCGCGCTTAGGGCGTTGTCCGCGCCAGTCGGCGGAATGTAGCGCGCGCAGTCGTTGTAGCTGGTTTTGAGCGTCACGAAATCAGTCGCCGGGAATTTGGTGGGGCTCCCCAATTTGGCGGACGTTGCCTGGAGGGAGCCGAACCAGAATATCGACAAATTCAACGCCTGAAAAACATCTCCGCCGGCGTGGTCCGCATGCGTTTAAAATGCGCGACTCTCGCGGGGTCCCCCGGCGAGGCCACAGATCTTGCAAACGCGGGTTGCTTACTCGCCACAAATAGCATCGTCTTTCCGCTTGCCACGACCGTTGCCTCAAGCGATGCGGCGCGCGAGGCCGCTCAGGACGGCGGGATCAAGGCCCAAACGACGTCGCAAGCGGGATGTCTATTGCGTCACGGCCGCGCGCGACGATGATACGTCCGATGCGCGGCATGTTGTGGCGCGCATCGAAGGTGAACCAGCGCCCATCGAGAAAGACTTCGAACCAAGCGTTATAATCCATTGGAGCCGGATCCGGTGGCACGCCTATGTCGCCCAAAAACCCATTCGCGTATCGCGCCGGAATATTCATGCAGCGACAGAAAGCGACCGCGAGATGGGCGAAATCGCGGCAAACGCCGACACGCTCCTGATAGGCTTCATAGGCGGTGCGATTGGCGCGGGCATATTGATAGCCGAAAGTCAGATGGTTGCAGACGAAGTCGCAGATCGCCTGAACCCTGCGCCAGCCGCGTAACGTCGATCCGAACAGTTGCCATGCGATGTCGCAAAGCTTGTCGGTTTCGCAATAACGGCTGCCGAGCGTAAAAACCAATGTGTCGTTTGGCAACCGTTCGGCTGCGATCTCTTCGGCATCGAGCTTGACCGGATCGGGCTGACCGCAATCCTCGATGACGCCGTCGCGGCGAATCGTCAGATCGCCCGCGGGCGCGATAAACCGGCGAACATGATTGCCAAATGTGTCGAGATAAGTCTCCGTCGAAATCGCCGGCGCCGTCTCGAACGGCGTCTCGTACCGGATATTTCGCGCCTGATCGCGATGCGCGTCGAGCAGGCAAACCATCAATGTCGGCTCCGCGCAACTGAACGTCAATTCATAGCCATATCTTATGAGCATGATTCACATTTGGGTCAGTTGCGCGGCGCTGGCAATGCCCGATTCGTTGCCGAGGATGGCGGCGGGCTCGTTAGAATGTTTGAGCGTCATGCGGATTCAGCGTTTATTGCGACGTTCATCCGCCATTCGCGATAAGCAAAACCGCTGAAGCCTCCGTTGGTTCCGATCAACGGGGCCAAACCATGATTTCTAAGAAACCACGCGCCGGTGTCGCCGGAAGCGTCGCTCTCATGAAAGCGACCTTAGCGGTTCTTCCGAAAAAAATCGAGTGATCGTCGCCTTGCCCGCGGACCGAGGCGACGCAACCGGCAAATAGGCCAGATCGAGACGCATTTCTTCGCTAGCCGGCGCTCGGAGCGGCATGCGCGGGCGCGGCGAATCACCGCGGGACCGATCCCGCGAAACAAGCGCTTACCGGACCGGTATCCCTTCTTGGCAAGCCGTTACCCAAAGCGGGACCCGAACATTCCCCGCGCTCGGAAGCCCTGCGAATATCTTGTCGCTCGAACGTCGACATCCAGAAATCCGTACTTATATCTCGTGGCGCCGCCCAATACCGCTTTGCTTCGCTTAAGCGGTCAACATGGCGCGGCAAGAGGAGCATCAAATGAGTGCTGATACCGGAATGTCCTATCAATCGTGCTCAAACGGGCGCGGATGTTGGCATGGAGCGCCTTGGAAGTCAGTGGAAATCCTGGCCATGGTTTTGGGCTTCATCGTGTACTGGCCGATCGGTCTCGCGGTCTTGGGCTGGAAATTCTGGCAGAAGAAATCCGGTTACCCCGGCGACATTGTTTCCTTCGGGCGAGAAAAATGGGGAGATTGGTCGCGGATCCGCGGTTCCGGCCGCTGGGCCTTTGCTAATTGGCCCGCTTCCGGTTTTAGCATGGGCTCGACCGGAAATCGCGCATTCGACGAATGGCGCGCCGCCGAACTCGCGCGACTAGAGGAAGAACGCCAGAAGCTTGTCGCCGCCGAGCGCGAATTCGCGAAATTCATGGAAAATCTCCGCCACGCCAGGGATCGGGAGGAGTTTGAGCGGTTCATGGACGAGTATCGAAACCAACAGGGCCGCCCGTCGGGGAAATAGAGCAAGCGCTGCAATCAGCGCAAACTGTAATGCGGCATGTTGGGCCGGAGGCTCACGTCGCCGTCGGTTAGGTTGGTTAGACCGCAAGCGTTAATAGGGAGATCTTCATGTCGAACATTATCTGGATCCTCGTGATCGGCTTCGGCGCTGGAATTATCGCGCGTTTCGTGTCGCCCGGTCCGAATCGCCCGAACGGCTTCATACTGACGACAGGGCTCGGGATCGCGGGCGCGTTCGTCGCAACCTTCATTGGACAGACCATCGGTTGGTACCGGCTCGACCAAGGGGCTGGTCTCATCGGCGCGATCATCGGCGCGGTGCTCGTGCTGTTCGTCTGGAACCGGCTGGTGGTCCGCCACGTTGTGGCCGACCCGGGCAACCCCCCTGGTCCCGGCACGCAACCGCCGCGCCGCTGGCTCTAGCGGATCCCGCGGACGGCTAGTCCGTTCGAAGGTTCGTTGGGACCGCAAACACTATCGAAGGCGCGGGCAAGCAAACAGGAGGCAAACATGGGACTGCGCGATATCATCCAAGGCATGAAAAATGGCCCACGCGGCCGACGTCAGCCCAGCAATAGTGGCACCGGCGGCGGGAGATCGCGGATCATGATGGCGATCCTGGCTCTCCTCGCGTACAAAGCGTTGAAGGGCCGCGGCGATCAGGGTGCTCCAGCCGATCCGGGCAACCGTCCCGACCCCAGCGCGCCACCGCGCCGCTGGCTCTAGGATCGACGCGGGCCACAGACGGGCGCATACGTGGCGTTGGGACGGTGGGCAGAGAGGCGGTGTGCCGATAACGGCGCAGGGCCGGATAAAGCTGGGGGCGGATCATGCTACATGGCTTAGAGCTGCAGGCATTCTCATTGAACAGCCCTCAGCGGCGTTCAGGCTTCGCTTTCATTGGATGAACCGTCCCACCCCGAGCCAGCATCGCCAGGAATTTTTCGATCCGCGTCGCCCGGGTTTCCGGATCCTTGGCGGTGGATGCGGTATAGGATGGCGTATCGATTGGCGCTATCAAGGCGATCAAACAGTCGTAGGGCGTCCGGGGCAAGACTAAGGGCGGTCTGCAGGTCGCCGGGAACGGTCGCCGTGCTCTGCGGTGCGTAGGCCGCGTTCCAGCGGCCGTCGGCCTTGGCCCGCTCGATTTCGCGCATACCGGCCGGGCGCATACGGCCCTGCGCGATCAACGCGGTCGCCCGATCGCGGTTGATTTGCGACCACTTGCTCCCCGGTTTCCTCGGAGTGAAACGAATCAACCAATAGCATTCGTCGAATTTGTCGAGCTGGCCATCGATCCAACCGTAACAGAGCGCGGTGTTGATTGCCTCGGTCTTGGATATGCTGGCGATCCCAGTTCCGTTTTTTGCCAGCTTCAATCACATGCCATTCGAGGAGGCGTATTCCGCCGACAGCCACGTCTCCCAGTCCTTGGCGGAAGAAAAGGCAAGGATTGGAACGTCGGGCTTAAGACCGTCCATTGGAAAACCTCATAGGGCTGCGCTTGCGAGACCGGCGACCAAGCGGTCAGGGTGGCACAAATTGCCGCGAGCAACGCCAAAAAAGCAACAAGAGGGACCACGTCCTCAAGCTGCCCCGCTTTCGGGCGCCGCGAGCAAAATCGCCTGATGCTGGGTGAGGAGGGCATCGATCACTTCGTCCAGCGCTTCGCCGGCCATGACCTTGTCGAGCTTGTAGAGAGTCAAGTGGATGCGGTGGTCGGTGAGCCGCCCTTGCGGAAAATTATAGGTGCGAATGCGTTCCGAGCGATCGCCTGAACCGACCTTTGCACGCCGGTCGGCGGCGCGCTCGGCGTCGCGTTTCTGGCGTTGCGCGTCGTAGATCCGGGAACGTAAGAGCGTCATGGCGCGGGCGCGGTTCTTGTGCTGCGAACGTTCGTCTTGCACGAAGACGATGGTGCTCGTCGGCAAATGGGTGATGCGCACCGCGGATTCGGTCTTGTTGACATGTTGGCCGCCAGCGCCTTGTGCCCGCATCGTATCGATCTTTAGGTCCGATTCGTTGATATCGACGTCGACTTCCTCGGCTTCGGGCAGGACCGCCACGGTTGCCGCCGAGGTATGAACACGCCCCTGGGTCTCGGTTTCCGGTACCCGTTGCACGCGATGTACGCCGGATTCGAATTTCAAACGCGCGAAGACGCCGCGTCCCGCGATCTCGGCGACGATTTCCTTGTAGCCCCCCGCCGCACCTTCGCTTGCCGACAAAATCTCGACGCGCCAACCTTTCAATTCGGCGTAGCGATGATACATGCGGAAAAGGCCGCCGGCGAAAAGGGCCGCCTCGTCGCCGCCGGTCCCGGCGCGAATTTCGAGAATGGCGTTCTTTTCATCCGCCGCGTCCTTTGGCAGAAGCGCGACTTTCAGCTCGTGCTGGAGATCAAATAGCCTCGCGCGGACCGCCCTCAATTCCTCCTCGGCAAGGCCGCGCATCTCGGCGCCGGCCGCGGGATCGGCCACCAGGGCTTCGAGTCCGGCGGCTTCCTCGGCTTGTTTACGAAAATCCTGAATGGCCTTCACAACATTCTCGATGCTGGCGAGCTCGCGCGACAAGGCCACGAACGCCTCTGGCTCGAGCGCGCCGGCGAGGCGGGCCAGGATTTCCGCGTGACGGCGCAAGATGAGATCGAGCTGGTCTTGCGGCAAAACGTTCAACGCCATGGTCTCTCGGGTTTGGCGCCAAAAATGCGGCGAAGAGCAAAACGGAGGAGCCGGCCCATGGCTCGTTTGCCATAAAGATCATGCAAACGCCAAGACCTCAACGCATGATCGGAAAGCGATGGCCCCGGATCATGCGCGACAGTCCATCTTTTGCCGGATCCGGTGACGCGGCGACCTGCCCCGCTGCTTCCAAGCCGGCGGGGCGCTCGTTCTCGAATGCCTTCCGAGCCTCGCCATAAACCATGGCGAAGTGCGCCCTTCGCTCAACGGCATTGCCCGGCTGGCCTGCGTCCGCAAGTAGACCGACGTCAATTGCCTCAAGCAGTTCGAACACTACGGCTTCGTGGTGGTTCAGCGGCGCATCAAGCGGATACGGAGAAAGCGCGCATAACACGCCAATCGTAAATATTGATCAATAATTTGCCGAAGATTCTAGCAATAGGAATTTTAGCATATTATCATTGATAATTGTCGACTTACTTTACGTCATACCCATATCCATCTACTCGCTCCTGAATTAAGACATTTGCGAGGCGCCCTCGCGGCGGCCTTCGGGCAAAAAGGAGACGTAAATGGGGAAAGTCAATTCAATAGGGAAGGCGAGGAGACGGACCGCCAATGGCCAGGCCAAAACCCCTATCGAAAAACTGCTCGCGGGAGCAAGGCAGAAGTTAATCGAAACCGGAACCCACAATCGCCTCATTCATACCAAGCGAGGCGCCAACCCGCGGACCCTAATTATCACTGGCAATGCGCCGGACCAGGTCTTCGCGAATCTCGTTCGCGAGAACAGGCCGCTGGAGATTCTTGCGGCCGATGCGGGCATAGAGCGCGACGCGGCGACACCGGAAACGCCCTCTTTGGTTGCCTCGAAGGCAAGCGGCCGGAACAGTCTGCAGACAATGCTCGCGCCCGGGCTTTTGCACAAGCAGCTGCATGACATGCACCGCGGCGCGAAGGCCGCCGACGAACGCGGCGTCAACATCCTCTTTCTCGCGCTTGGTTTCCTGCGCTGGTACGAGGACGAAAAATCGGATGTGCCGCGCGCCGCGCCGTTGATCCTGCTTCCGGTTTACCTTGCTCGCGATGGCACGCGCGCGGCCTTCGGTCTGAAGCTTCGCGAGGCCGACATCGTCACCAATCAGGCCTTGCAGGAACGGTTGCGCGGGGATTTCGGCCTCGCCCTGCCCGAAATTGCAAAGACCAAAGATTGGCAGCCATCGAGCTACTTCAATGCAGTCGCAAATGCGGTTGCCGCCAAGCGGCGATGGTCGATCGACGCCAATGCAATCGAGCTTGGCCTTTATTCCTTCTCGAAGCTGGCGATGATGTACGATCTTGACCCCGGCAATTGGCCAGACAATGCGCTGGTCTCGCATCCGCTCTTGCGCGGACTTGTTGGCGAAGGATTCGCGGCCGAGCCTCCGGTCCCGCCCGAGGCCGCTCGGCTCGGCGAAATAGCAAGTCGCATAGATCTCGTTCACGTTGTCGATGCGGACTCCGCACAGGCGCGGGTCATCGAGACCGTTCGCGCCGGACACAATCTCGTCGTCCGAGGTCCGCCTAGAACCGGCAAATCGCAGACGATCACGAATATTATCGCGGCAGCCGTGCATGATGGCCAAACGGTTTTATTCGTCGCCGAGAAAATAGCCGCCCTCAAAATTGTTTACGACCGGCTGGACAAGGTGGGCCTCGACGACATCTGCCTCGAACTTCACAGCCTTGCCGCAAGCAAGCGGCGCGTTGCGGAAAGTCTGGATCGCACTTTGCAAGCCGCCGGCGCATCCACGATGGACGAGACGGCAAGGCAATTGACCGCGGCGCGTAACCGCCTGAACCACGCCGCAAAATGCCTCCGCGCGGAGATAGGCGACTCCGGCATGACGCCGTATCGAGCGCTCTCGATAAAAATCGCGGCGGCGCGGCAGGGGATTGCGCCCGATGCACGTCTTGTCGCGGTGGCGGCGCATTGGACAGGCAAGGAATTCGCCGAAAAAGCGCGGCTGATCGAGCAGCTCGCCAGCCTTACGGAAACCGTTAGCCCGCTGATGAGCGTCGCCTACATCGGCGTGCGGCGGCGGAGCGCTTTGCAATTAGCGGATTTCCAGCGCCAAATTCCCAAGCTGCAGGCGCTCGCCTCCAAAGTGGCGGCGCTCAATGCCTACGCAACCATGGTTGGGAATTATTTCGGTCTCCCCCAAGATCCAACCTTGGCCGGCGTCAAGTCTCTCATTGCGATCTTCCGCGCCATATCGAATTTGCCGCGTGGAGCCGAAAACATCGCCGCCAAGATCGCCACCTTCTCTTCGCCGCGCCGCAACGAAGCCGCCGCCGCCGCCGGCGCGAAATGGCTGGAACAGCAAGCGCCCCATCTCCACGCGTTCCATCCGGTGGCCTTCGCGGGTCTCGTTGCAAAGCTTCGCGCGCCGCTCGCCCAAGGCGCGGCGTTCTGGCTTGCCCGCGCGGGCAAAGCCGACCGGAAAGCGGCGGGCTCGCTCGCGCGCCTGTTGGCGGCGCCGTTGCCGAAGCTGCCGTCCGACCGGCTCGCGCTCCTCGACGCCGTTCTCGCGAGCCAGGCGTTGCGCCGCGAATTTGCCGCCGAAGCCGACGCCCTGGCGAGTCTACTCTGCGATGTCCGGCAAGACAAAAGGACGGTCTTTCGCCTGCTCCACGAGATTGCCAGGACAGCAGGGGAACTTTCCGCCTTCGATCCGCATTTCAACGCCGAGCGCGTCATCGGCATGGCTCGCGACGTCACCGCCGAGGCCCATGTCGATTACCTCGAAACCGGCTATAACGAGGTGATCAACGCCTTCGCCGATACGATAAAATTTCTCGACCTCGACCTTGCGGCGATTTTTCAAACCAATTCCATCGCAACGATCGACCTCAACCGTCTGAGCGGGTGGGCGACCGAGTTTGCCGAAAGCCACGTGCGTTTCGAGGAATGGGCAAGGCTCGTCAAAGCCGATCGGAAGGTTCGCGCGGCCGGACTCGCCTCGATCGCCAGCGCTCTTGGCGCGGGAGAGCTCGATCCCAAGAATGCTTTTGGCGAACTCGAAACCGCCTTTGCCGAAGCCTGCTGGAAAAAGGCGGTCGTGGCCGACCCCGATCTCGCCGCCTACGTCGGCGCCCGGCACGGCGAGCTTGTCGCGCTGTTCGCCGAGATCGAGAAATGGTCGCGCCAGGCCGCCGTGCACAGCATTCGCGCGCGCCATCACGCGGCGATCCCGCGCGGCGCCCTCGGCGAAATGGGTGTGATACGCGGCGAAATCGGTGGCAAGCGCGCGCGCATGCCGTTACGCGAGCTGATGCAAGGGGCGGCCAGAACGATCCAGAAAATCAAGCCGGTTTTTCTCATGAGCCCGATCTCGGCCGCGCAACTCCTGCCGCCGGGTTCGGTCGATTTCGATCTGCTCGTCATCGACAAGGCAAGTCAACTGCGCCCGGAGGACGCCTTGGGTCTTGTCGCGCGCTGCCGCCGGATCGTCGTCGTGGGCGAGAGCAAACAGCCGCCGCCGGCGAGGTTTTTCAATCGAAGGATCGCCGATGAACCCGAGTCCGGAGGAGGCAAGGTGTCCGCGATCCAGCATGGCGGGAGCGCCGCCGCGATAACCGATCCCGAAAGCATCCTCTCCTTATGCGAGGCGCGCGGCATTGAAAGCCGGATGCTGCGATGGCGCTACCCGGCGTCCGGCCCCCGATAAAAGTCCGCGACGCGGAATTTTAGAATAGTCATTCGATAACGCCGCCCGCGTGGGAGAGCCGCGCGGCAACGGCACGACGGCCGGTAACTGGACTGATAGCTTTGTCAACACCTACGATTTAACAGGAGGCGATAGCAAGGGTGGCCGTGACCCGTTCTCGGGCTTCGCCGTTGTTACTACAAGCGTCCCCTGCGGCACTTATAATGTCACGCGGATTCATAACGGAACGGAGATTGTGTTTGGCGCCGGTACTCCAGCGGGCGGCGCGGGAAAATGTCCTTCGTCATATTCATATTCTGGCTTCTACAGTGATTGCAACGCGGCGGGCGGCTCGTATAGTGTTTTCACTTCTGTGGGAAGCGGACAGTGGTCTTGGAACCGGACGACTATGGTGGGTGAGACGGCTTTGTCGAGTAGCGCTAACGCGGAACCGAGGCCTGCCGACAAATAAATATTGTGCGAGATTTATTTGTCTGCAGCAGAGCGCGTGCTTCGTACGCGACCAATCTGTCCTTCTATCGCGGCCTCGGAAGCTCGACATAATCGCCTTAATTAAATTCCCACCCGCCGGAATCCGAGCCCGCGCGCTCATTGGCCGATCTGGGCAAGGGCGTTACGCAGCGGCGCGCCGGAGATGCGCATCAAGCCTAGCCCTACTTTGGCAGAATTATTTCCAGTGAAGTCTGAGGCGCATTCGGCAGTGCGGACATCGTTCGTAGATTTGCGTTCGCGAGAGCGTCTTGATGACGGC
>JBOHJV010000117.1:0-11315 GCA_050728695.1 Methylocella sp.
GAAACCTTGGCGCGGATCATCGGCTTCAAGATGCGATCCCTGTGGGTCGCATAGCCCCAGGCGAAGCGGCCCTTGACGCAGGAATGGCCGTGGTTTGCCTTGCCGTCCTTGTAGGGAACCATGCGGACGAGCTCCTCGCCCCGCATTTCGGCCTTAAAGCTGCAGCCGACGCCGCAATAGCCGCAAGTCGTGACCGCCGAATGTTCCGCCTGGCCGATGTCGATGACCGACTTCTCGACGAGCGTGGCGGTCGGGCAAGCCTGGACGCAGGCGCCGCAGGATACGCACTCCGACTCGAGGAAAGGCTCCATTTGCCCCGCCGATACCCGGCTGCCAAAGCCGCGCCCATCGATCGTGAGAGCAAAGGTTCCCTGCACCTCCTCGCAAGCGCGAATGCAACGGTTGCAGACGATGCATTTCGCCGGATCGTAGCTGAAATAGGGGTTCGACTCATCCTTCTTGTCGGCGAGGTGGTTGGCGCCCGCGTAGCCGTAGCGCACATCGCGCAGCCCGACGTTGCCCGCCTCCGTCTGCAATTCGCAATTGCCGTTGACCGCGCAGGTGAGGCAATCGAGCGGATGGTCGGAGATATAAAGCTCCATCACGCCTTTGCGGAGTGCCTTCAGCCGCTCGGTCTGGGTGTGGACCACCATGCCCGGCGCGACCGGGGTGGTGCAAGAGGCGGGGGTTCCGGCGCGGCCTTCGATCTCGACGAGGCAAAGCCGGCAGGAGCCGAACGCTTCGATCATGTCGGTCGCGCAAAGTTTTGGGATTTTTGTTCCAACCTCCATCGCCGCCCGCATGATGGACGTGCCTTCCGGCACACGCACTTCCATTCCGTCGATGGTGAGCGCGACCGTTTTTTCCGACCGCGAGGCCGGGGTTCCAAAATCGATCTCGGTGACCAGTGACATGACAGTCTTCCTCATTCAGCGGCGGCAAGAGCGCGCGGCGCGAAATCTTCCCTAAAATGGCGTACGGCGCTCATCACGGGGTAGGGCACGAAACCCCCGAGTGCGCATAGTGAACCAAATTTCATCGTAGTGCAAAGATCCTCGAGGAGCATCATGTTTTCGGCCGGCTTCACGCCGGCGAGCACGCGATCGATGACCTCGACGCCGCGAGTCGCGCCGATCCGGCAAGGGGTGCATTTGCCGCAGCTTTCGATCGCGCAAAACTCCATCGCGAACCGCGCCATCAGGGCCATGTCGACGGTATCGTCGAAAACGACGACGCCGCCATGGCCGAGGAGCCCATCGCACGCCGAAAACGCCTCATAATCGTAAGGCGTATGGAACAGCGAGCGCGGAAAATAGGCGCCAAGCGGGCCGCCGCATTGGACGGCCCGCACCGGCCGGCCGCTCTGCGTCCCCCCGGCGATGTTGTCAACGATCTCGCCGAGCGTCAAGCCGAAAGCGGTCTCGTAAAGGCCGCCATAGCGGACGTTCCCGGCGATCTGGATGGGCATTGTCCCGCGCGAACGCCCGAATCCGAAACCAGCATAAAAATCGGCGCCGCGATCAAGGACCGTCGGCACCGCCACGAGCGACAGGACATTATTGACGACGGTTGGCCGCGCGAAAAGCCCCTTATGCGCGGGAAGGGGTGGCTTCGCGCGCACGATGCCGCGCTTGCCTTCCAGGCTTTCGAGCATGGAAGTCTCTTCGCCACAAATATAGGCGCCGGCGCCCATCCGCAGTTCAAGCTCGAAGGTAAAGCCCGAGCCTCGGATGTTTGGGCCGAGGAAGCCGGCCTCCCGCGCGATCCGAAGGGCCTCCGAAAACATCTTTCCGGCATGCGGATATTCCGAGCGGCAATAGACATAGCCTTTGGTCGCGCCGACGCCGATGCCGCAAATCGTCATGCCTTCGATCAGCGCAAAGGGATCGCCCTCCATGATCATCCGGTCGGCGAAGGTGCCGCTGTCGCCTTCGTCGGCGTTGCAGGCGACATATTTGCGATCGGCCGCCGTATCGGCGACGGACTTCCATTTGATTCCAGCCGGGAAACCGGCGCCGCCGCGGCCGCGAAGCCCGGATTTCGTCACTTCGGCAACGATCGCCTGGGGGCCGATCGCGATGGCTCGCGCGAGCCCCTTCCAGCCGTCATGCGCGGCGTAATCGGCAAGCGAAAGCGGATCAATAATGCCGCAGCGGGCGAAGGTGAGGCGCGTCTGGCCCTCAAGAAACGGATGCTCCTCCGGCTTGCCGATCCGGAGCGAATGCGCGCCGCCAGACATCAGGCCGGAGTCGAATAGGGAAGCGATGTCCGAAGCCGATACCGGGCCATAGCCGATGCGCCCGTGGGTCGTCTCGACCTCGATCAAGGGCTCGAGAAAGAACATCCCGCGCGAGCCGGTGCGGACGATCTCTACCGCAAGCCCGCGCGTCCGTGCTTCGGCCGCGATCCTCGCCGCGATCTTGTCGGAGCCGACCGCGAGCGCGGCGGCATCCTTGGGAACGAAAACAAGCGTCATCGCGCGCATGCCTCTTCCAGAGCCGCGCCGATCTTCGCCGCGTCCAAGCGTCCAAGCGGCTCGCCATCGAGAAGAGCCGAAGGCGACGTGGCGCAAAGGCCAAGGCAATAGACTGGTTCGACCGTCAATTGGCCGTCGCGGGTCGTGCCATGCCAGCCGACGCCGAGTTTGGCCAGAACGGCCGCCGCCAAATCCTCGCTGCCCATGCTCTGGCAGGCTTCGGCCCGGCAAAGCTGCAAAAGATGCGAGCCGCAAGGTTCGCGGCGGAAATCGTGGTAGAACGTCACGACGCCATGCACTTCCGCGCGGGTAAGATTAAGCGCCTCGGCAACGAGCCGCACGGCGGCGTCGCTGACGCAACCGAACTCTTCTTGCAAGGCGCGCAGGATCGGAAGCATGGGACCTTCAAGCCCAGCATGTTCGGCAATGATCTCGCTCGCGCGCTCGGCGTTCCAGGCGGAGGCCTCGGGCATGCGTTTCCCGTCCATTTTATGCACTCTTGCAATATGGGCCTTTGGCCCGCAAAAATCAATAAAATAGTCTCGTAAACTTATACGGATCATCTATCAATCAAATGGCTGCAAAACAAAATTTTATCAATGAGGATCGCTCAAAAGTCGCCGTTTTTGCGGCAGGGCGAGCCTGTTTGCTTCGGCGATTAGCGCCCGGGTTAACGGCGGAATTGGCTCCCGATGCGGCGACACGAGCCCGATGGTATGAAGTTCGCGGGGCTCGGTGATCGGAATCGAACGCAGGGGTGCGCGCACGCCCAGCAGATTGGCGAGCTTTTCCGGCACGACGCACGCGCCCCCGCCGCTCCGGACATTCGAATATAAAACCACCATCGAGTTGGATTCGATAGGCGGCGGCGCGGCGGTGTTCGCAAGGAGCCGGTCGATGATGCGGCGGTTTTGCATGTCGGGGGTGAGCAGGCAGAGGGAGATGCGGCCGACATCTGCCCAAGTCACCTCGGCGCACTCGGCGAGCGGGCTTCCGGCGGAGGTCAAAAGCCTGTACTGCTCCCGATAAAGCGGCACCGTGTGGAGCTGGCCGAGCGGCTCGTTGTCGAGATATGTCAAGCCCGCATCGATCTGGAAATCGTCGAGCATGGAGAGGATCGCGCGGGATGTGCTCGAAAGAATCGTGAAGCGCACGTCTGGATGTTTGGCCCGGAAAGGCGCGGTGAGTTCGGCCGCCATGGGAAGCGCGGTCGGCACGGCGGCCAGCGTCAAATGCCCAGCGAGCGCGGTCTTCGACGCATGAAGGTCTTGGCGCATGGCACGCGCGTCGCTGACGATGCGCCTCGCCCATTCGAGCACGCACTCACCTTCCGCGGTTAGCCCGTAAAAGCGCGAGCTGCGATTGACGAGCAGCACGCCCAATGTGTCTTCAAGCTGTTTGATGCCCGCCGACAGGGTGGGTTGGGTCACCCCGCAGCTGTCCGCCGCGCGGCTAAAATTGCGTTCCCGCGCCAACGCTATCAAAAATTCGAGCTTGTCGATCACGGCGCCGCGCTTTTGTCGGCACGGACGGCGGCCTTCCTTCGCGCGAATGCCGTGATCAACGCCGCGTGGCTCCAGGCGAGCGATTTGGCCGAGGTCTGGACGCCGGTTGCTTGGTCGAACTGCTCCGAAAGCTCTCCCGAGGCTGGGGTATAGGCCGCAACGGTTGCCATGAATTGATCGCCGCGCCGGAGCAAGGCCTCAAAAAGGCGCTTGCGATGCTCTCGCGCTGGCGGCGCGAGCGCCAAGGTATCATCGCCTGCGCTGAGCCGAAGCAAGAACTCCTTGTTGTCCGCCGTTGCCGGAACCTCCGCGGCCGCCGCCGCTCCCGCGAGAGCATAGTAAAATTCCGCCGCGCCGAGCGTTGAAAAATAATAGGCGCCGCCGCTGAAGTAACGGTCGCCCGCGTAGCGGCCCATGGCAGGGCCGCGGGTTTCCGGACGGTGCCTGTTGATCGCGTAGCTTGCGTCAAAGAGTTCCTCGAGCCGCGCAAGGGTCGCCATGACCCTCGGATCGAGAACGCTGTGCGCTCCCCCTTCGCGCCCGACGTGGATCACCGCGAGAATCGCCGCGAAATCGAGTTCCTTTCCGCTCACCCCGTTTTCGACACCGCGGCGGCTTTCGTAAAAGCCCTTTTCTGGGTTCCAGTATTCGTCAAGGGTTTGGGCGATCTCTTGGGCCGCCGCGTGGCAGGCTTGCGCGTGCGGGGCTTCGTCAAGGCCGGCTTCCTCAATCCAAGAGGCGCCGTCGGCGAGCGCCGCGTGGTGCACAAGACGTGTGTAATAGTGGTGGCCTAACTCTTCCTCCCAAATGTCGAAACAGGGCTCACGCCAGTAGCGGAGGATAAAGCCGAGATCGGTCAGGATAAGCGCGCGCATGGGCGCGCGGGCCGCGTCATCGAAGACATCGAGAGGCCAGAGGCGGATCAGGGCGAGAGCCCGCGATGCGGGGCCATCGTGTTGCGGGCGGTTCCATTTGGAGATGTCGACGCTCGCATCCGGGTTGAACCGCGGCTCGCCAAGAACACGATCCCCGGTGATCTTTCGCAGATCGCTGTCGTCCCGCGCGAACTGCAAAAAGAACGGTTCAATATTTTTTCTAAAATCGCCGGCAAGCCGTAAAAAGGCGGCCCCATCAAGACGATTGAGCGAGAGGCTGAACGCGACAAACTCCTTGCAACGGGAAAGTCCTTCCCCGGCGAGGGCTCCCTCGGCGATCACATGCCGCAAGGCATCGACGACGCGCGCCGAATCGCGCAGCCAATGAAAGAAATAGTCGGGGTCCGGGTCCCAGGAGCCGATCGCGGTCGAAGCCAGTATTGATCCCCGCGAGGGCCGGATCGTCTGGCCAAAACCCGGCCGCTTCTTGACGAGATGGGTCGCCGAAATGGCGCTCAGCATCGAAGCCGCTGAAACATCGTTTTGGCGCGCCATCCAATCGAGCAAAAGACTCTTTTCGTCGCCAGGAACGCCCCCGGTCGTCGCTCCGGCCATTGTCATCGGCTTTTCTCCTAACCCCCGTGCGGGCTCGAAAAGCCAAGCCGCTTCAGGCCGTTCCTGACATCGGGGTCGGCCATGAACAGTTTCCACAAAAGCCCGCTCCGGTAATTCTCGATCATGCTCACGATCGGCCCCTGATCAACCGCAAGATAAGTGCTTGCATACCAGTCATGGGTCTCGCTGAAAGCATCGGTGAAGCCGAAGCGGCCCCAAATCCTGTCGCCGAGTACATCGTAGAAATGATGAAGGGCGCGCATCGCCTGTTCCGGCGCATAGGGAAAGCTCGACAGCGCCGCCGTCGGGGTGATGACGCCATTGTCATTGTCCGGGGCGTGCGCTTTATAACCCTCCGGATCGTCGCTCGCGGTCAAGCCCCAACATGAAGGACCAAAGCCCTTATGACCGTTGGGATTGCGCACGCAGTGCTCGTAGTTGATTAGAGTATGCTGGACATTTTGGTCGAAATAGCTTGCATAGGTGTCCTTTAGCCCGCGCGGATCGAGCCCGCAGAAGGAATAATGAGAAAAGAACAAAGGCCCGCCGAAGTCCGCGCCGAGCGGCAGATCGATATCGTAATAGCGGCGGCGGTTGATGAAAGTGCGGCTTTGCGCGAACCCGTCATGGTAGACGGCGGGATTGATGGGGTAACGGGGCGAGGCTGCGGCGAGCACGTAAGTCATAAGGCATTCGTTCCAGCCGCGGACGTCATGATCGAGGCTGAAGCCATTGTTGGGACTCCAATGCCAGGTCAAGACGTGACGGCCGTCGCGCGCGTGCCAGTCCCATTCGGCATCGAGCCACAACCAGGTAATTTGGTCGCGAAGGCTTTTCTCGGGGGGGTTGTTCGCATTGAAATATTGGCGGGCGCATAACAGGCCCTGAAACAGAAACGACGACTCGACGATGTCGGAACCATCGTCCTTGCGGCCAAATCTTATCGCCGCCCCGGTGCGGCCATTCAGGTAATGCGGGAACAGACCATGGTAGCATGGCGCCCGTTCGAGAAAACCGAGAATGAGGCCGAGACGTTTCAAGGCTTCGTTGCGTTTGATCCAGCCGCGCTCGGTCGCGACAATGATCGCCATGACGGCAAAGCCCGACCCCCCCATGCAGACGAGATCGTCATCGGGGTCCATGGCGAGACCGGTACGATCCCGCGCGAGGCCGCAGAGCGGATGCGCCCCCTCCCAAAAAAACCGGAATGTTTGGCGCTGGACAAGATCGACGAGCGCCGCGTCCGGCAAGCTCGCGCGGGGCTTGGTGTCTCTTGCATGTTTGCGCGAGGCTCGCATCGGTTGGCAATTCCCTATTTCGGCGGTCAGTCGGCGGCGGCTTTTTGTTTCGCTTGCCGCACCGCCACCGGGGTCCCCGAATAGGGCGCCAAGCGCTGACCTTCCGGGTCTTCGATCAGGTGGAGGACACGCGTGAAAAAGCCTCGCTGGGTGTCCGCGTGGCCGATATTGACGATCGCCGCGTCCGCCAGTTCTTGGCCAAAAATATCAAGGACCAAGCCGCGCGCTTCCTCGTCGAGGTGATCGATGGCTTCGTCGAGCACGATCCAGCGCGGCTTATGCAGCAGGAGCCGGGCGAAGGCGAGCTTGTCCTGTTCCTCGCGGGTCAATTCCTGTTCCAAGAGAGCGTCGCGATCGAGCCCCGCCGACAGATGGGCGAGCTTCATCCGCGCCAGGGCGGCCATGTATTCTTCGCTCGTGAATTGGGCGGACTCGGCTGGATAGGCAAGCGCGCCGCGCAGCGTGTCCGGCGGTATATAATCTTGTTGCGAGATAAACATCATGGATTGCGCCGGCGGCAACAAGATGCGGCCGCATCCCCACGGCCAAAGGCCGGCGATCGCACTAAAGAGAATGGTCTTGTCGCCGCGCTGCTTGCCGATGATCAAAACCCGCTCGGCCGGATTGATCACGGCATGCTTCTCGTTCAGCCTCGTGCAGCTGCCGGGCGAGGCGATGCCGATCTGGTCGAACACAAGCCTGTCGTCGGCCGTCGGAACAAGCTCGAGCCTGCCAGCCTCGTGACTGAGCCTGTCCATCTCGAGAAGCGCAAGACGAAAGCTCGCGACCCGCAACAGCGTCGCCCGCCAATCGGCGATCGTGCTAAAATTATCGACAAACCAGCGCAGCGCCTGCTGCACCTGATTGAAGGCCCCGACCGCCATCATCAGTCCGCCGAGCGACATATCGCCTGCAAAATATCCGGGTGCAGCCACGATGAACGGCGCGACGATCGTAAACCATCCATAACCAGCGGTGACCCAGGTAAGGCGCGTGATCGCGCTGACCAGCCGCCGCATCATCGAAAGGACCTGATCGAACTCGCGATTCAAATAATCCTTTTCATCCGTTTCGCCGCCATAAAGAGCAATGGCCTCGGTCCGCTCGTTGACCCGCACGAGACGGAAACGCAGATCCGCCTCGCGCGCGTAGCGTTCGGCGTTGAGCGCGATCAGCGGACGCCCGACCCGCCAGCTTCCAAAAGACGCGATTCCGGCGTAGATCAGCGCGCACCAGACCATGTAGCCGGGCACAGCGAAGCTTATGCCAGCGACGGAAAAGGTAATGCCCTCGGAAACGGTCCACAATACGGTAATAAAACATACGAGAAGAAGCGTCGATTGAAGCAAACCAATGCCGAGCTCGGTCGAGAGGTCAACCAAGTGACGGGCATCCTCATGGATGCGCTGGTCCGGGTTCTCTCCGATTTCGCCGGCATTGGAGAGGTGAAACGCACGCCTAGGCACGAGCCATTGATCGAAGAGATCGCGGGTCAATCCTTCGCGCAATTTCAACTTGCTTAGTTCTCGAAGAAAGGCCTGGCCGACATTCAAGGCCAACAAAGCGCCGGCAATCACCCCAAAGACCGCGAGCTGGTGCAAAAACTCCCAAAAATCCTTGAGCGAGAGCGCATCGTAGAACGGCTTGTTCCACGCATTGAGCTTGATCTGGAGGATGGCGGTCAGCGCGACAACGCCGCTGACCGCGATTCCGAGCAGGATGAGTTTGTTGCGGCCGGGCGAATACCAAAAGGTTTTTACCATCATCCACAACTGCGGCGCGAGCCTCTCGCCCGGCGCCGACGCGTCACCCTCGGGTGGGCGCGGTTTTTTCGTCTGCTCGTCCATGTGCACCTGGTTCCGTTGCCCGGCGCGCCACCATAGCACGATGCTCCGGAAACTTGAACCGGGGCAGCGGGAACCGATCGGAGCAACGGTAAATCTTAGCGTTCGGCCAAGCAATCTGGCTTATGGAACGGGCGTCGCGCGCCGCGGAATGGGGATACCTAACAGGAAACGTTGCGCGAATCCCGCGATCAAATCCCGGGCATCTGGGCAGTGCGGCTGACATATAGAGCGCCAATGAGGCGCCACAAAAACTCTGGAAAGCTTAGAAATTGTTGTCCCCGCAGGAGTGCTTGAACGCAACTGAAAAGCCCGCCCGGGCGTTTCGCTAAATCTTGGCCGGCACGAGGCGGACCGATGGGCTTTGTCTTTAAGGTGCTCTACAAGGTGCTCTACGACGCCATCATGCGGTTTGCGCGGGACGACGGCTGGGCCATTGCGAGCCACATCGCCTTGTCGATTCTGATGTCGCTATTCCCGTTCTTGATCTTCGTGACCGCGCTTGCCGGCTTTTTTGGCTCGAAAAGCCTGGCCGAAGAAGTGGCACACATTCTGTTGCAGGCCTGGCCGCAACAGGTAGCGGCCCCCATCGCGAACGAAATCCACGAAGTGTTGACTCAACCACGGAGCGGCCTCCTCACAATAAGCGTTATTCTCTCCCTCTACTTTTCGTCGAGCAGCGTCGAAGCAGTCCGGATCGGGCTCAACCGCGCCTATGAAGTCCGGGACGCCCGGCCGTGGTGGCTGTTGCGGCTTGAATCGATTGCGTATATTTTCGTTGGCGCATTCGCGCTTTTGACCCTTGCTTTTCTTGTGGTTTTCGCGCCCTTGATTTGGGCCGCCGTGCTGCACTTCGCGCCTGGTCTTGAGCCGCTCAACAGCCTGGTCACGTTCGGCCGCTTCGCGATTGCGAGTTTGGTGCTTCTGCTGACGCTTGTCCTCGCGCACAAGTTTCTGCCAGCCGGGCGGAGACCGTTGCGCGGCGTTATTCCCGGCATTTTGCTGACCTCCGCCATGTGGATTGCGGCGGGGATTGCTTTCGGTTCCTTTCTCGACGAATTCTCGCGCAGTTACTTCAGCACCTACGCGGGACTCGCGTCGGTGATGATCGCGCTCGTCTTTCTCTACATGATCGCTTCCATTTTCATCTTCGGCGGCGAATTGAACGCGGCCATCCTGGAGGCGAAACGCAAGAGAGACGGAAATTTGAAGATTGAACGAGCTATGCGCGGACGTTGGTGACGTCGCGGGGGAATGGCGGCATAAAAGCACGGTTCGGGGGAATGCGAGTGTGCGTTAGCGACGATCGCGCCAAGCCGTTCCGCCGGCGCGATCGTCGCACGAGGCTCGCCGATGAATAAGATCGACACCCTCCTCGCGGCGATGACGCTTGAAGAAAAGATCGGCCAGCTCAACATGACGGCGGCGGCCCAGGCCGTCACCGGGCCAATCCTGGCCAGCGGCCTTATCGACGGCATTCGCGCCGGGCGGATCGGCAGCCTCCTCAACATTTGGGGAGCGCTTGAGGTGCATGCCGTCCAGAAAATCGCGGTGGAAGAGACGAGACTTGGCATTCCGTTGCTGATCTGTTTCGACGCGTTGCATGGGCACAAAACCATCTTCCCGATCCCGCTCGCCGAGGCGGCTTCCTTCGATCCCCTCTTGTGGGAAGCGAGCGCCCGCGCGGCGGCGATCGAGGCGGCGGCCGACGGCATCGGTATGACCTTCGCGCCGATGCTCGATATCGCGCGCGACCCGCGCTGGGGACGGATCGCCGAGGGGCCGGGCGAAGACCCGTTCGTTGGCGCGGAATTTGCCAAAGCCAAGGTCCGCGGCTTCCAGAGCGCTGGCTTGCGCGAGGGTTTGGCTGGCGCCGGCACTGTCGCCGCCACGGCGAAGCATTTCTGCGCCTATGGTGCCGTCCTCGCCGGGCGCGACTATGCCTCGGCTGATGTTTCCGAGCGTCTTTTGCACGAGGTCTATTTGCCTCCCTTCGCGGCGGCGGTGGCCGCGGGCTGCGCCGCGATCATGCCGGCTTTCAACGATATCGCCGGCACCCCGATGACGGCCCATGTTCCGTTGCTGCGCGACTGGCTGCGCCGGGACACCGGCTTCGAGGGCGTGATCGTCAGCGACTACAATGCGATCGCGGAATTGCTCCGCCATGGCGTCGCTGGCGATCTCGTCGAGGCGGCCGCGGCCGCGCTCCTGGCCGGCGTCGATATCGACATGATGAGCGATGCCTACAGCCAGGGTTTGCCCAAGGCGCTCGCGCGTGGTCTCGTTGCGATCGGCCTGGTCGATGCCGCCGTGCGCCGCGTGCTGGTGCTCAAGGAGCGCCTCGGCCTTTTCGACGATCCGTTCAGGCGCGGTTCGGCGGGCGCCGCCACGGCCAGCGTTGCCACGCCCCGGCGCAATCTTGCGCGCGAGGCGGGGCGGCGATCGATCGTCGTCCTTACCAATGACCATGTGTTGCCGTTGTTACCAAGCATACGCCGCATCGCGCTCATCGGTCCGCTCGCCGATACGCGCGCAGAGATGCTCGGGCCGTGGGCCGCGGCTGGGCGCGGCGCGGATGCCGTCACGATCCGCGAAGGCCTCGCCGCGGCGCTGCCCGACGCCGAAATCGTCTTTGCGCCAGGCGTGACCATCGCTGGCGACGATACGTCCGGCATCGCAGCCGCGCGGGAGATTTGCCGGGG
>JBOHJV010000118.1:0-11238 GCA_050728695.1 Methylocella sp.
CGTTTCAGCCGATCATCAACATCGAAAAATCCTGCCTGCCTGCACATCGAATCAACTCCGATCCCATCCGCCAGGATGGAATCAGAAATAACTCAAATTGGCGAGGTTTTTAGAACCGCCCAGCTCGCGACCAATGATTTCCTGGCGCGCGGCGGCGACGGCTATGGGATGCTCGCGGGCAAGACCCATGTGAGCGCGGATTCCGGCACAAGGCTCGTCGCCCTAGACGTGATCGACTATGCCGAGGCATTGAAACTTATCGATGCGAAGGTCGAAGGCAGGATTGTGTTTCGATAGTGGCGCGAGGGCACTCTCGAAGCAATCCGTCACCACGTCATTAAGTATGACCGTTGGTTCGATCCTCGATTTTTCGCTCTTCTCGTTTTGACACGCCCCGACGAATGACTAATAAGTTGTTAAATAAGCGGTTAAAATAGTGAGGCAAGACTACGAGCGCGAACTCATACGTTTTATATCGCATTGCGTAACTCATTTCGAGTTGATCATACCATCTGTCGACTGTTCTCTTGTGGATATCTTCGACAACGTAAATACCGCCCGGACGCAGCTGCTCGAGCGAACTTTCCAAGAAGGAGACGTTCGCTTCAATGGTGTGCAGACCGTCCTCGATGATAATATCCATGCCACCCTGCAAATCCGGCTGCGACCAGAGCTCACGGATAGACGCTTGGTCAAGTTGATCGCAGTAAAATGTTTTGATCCGATCTTCCTGAAGCAAAGCGGCACGATCGATATCGGCCCCGTACACAAGTGCATTCGGGAAGAGCTCGCGCCACCCGCGAAGAGACGCGCCTGCATTCGGCACGATTGGATCGTTCCCGCCTAAGCCGAGTTCAAAGATCCGCAGGGGCTGATCGCGCCACTCCTTGAAGAGGACCGAATACACTGTGGTGTAGTTGTGCCAGCGGTAACCTTTGTCACTGCCATACTTGGTCATGACGCGGCACATCTTCGTCGGGGCCAACGGATTCACATTCCGAAGTTGCTCCACAAGATATGACGCTCCATCGCCGCCACCGAAGCCGCGAACTTCTATTGTAGGTTTGACGACCCAGAAGATAACTAGATTAGGAAGGCATACCGAAAGCCACTTCCAGACGGACTGAATAAATAAGAAGGCTTTACGTGGGAGCGCTCGCGAAAGTGAGTTGCGGATTGCATGTATCACGTCCGACATATTGTTAAGCATACGCACATTTTGCATTCTTAATCCTTCCAAGCCATTGGCGGAGGATTCGCGGACCGCTGCATTCAGCCGGAATTTTCATTTTGGACCGTCCCAGACATGACAACTCTTATCTTTGCATATAATCACACTTTAGCCTTGCCGTCCACACTTCGGTCGCCGCTCTTCCTGCTCGTCTGAATATATAGTGAAAATTCGAGAGTGGAACCAACGGTCATGCCCCGGCGACCGTTGGTACCACACGAAGAGCGGCGCTAGGCGCGTCATTTTCTGCCTGGGCCACGCTCCGCATCGGATCCTTGCGTTGAGCTTTTCGCAGTGAACGGATAGAACCAGCACCGTTTGACCCCGGGACGGGAGCCAATGAACGAACCAAATCCTCGCCCGCAAGAACAAGTGCAAGCGCAGGCGCAACAACAGGCCGCGATCCTGATGCAGGCGCTGCCGCATATGCTGCGCTACGACGATGCGATCGTCGTCGTCAAATATGGCGGCCATGCCATGGGCGACGACAGAGTTGCGCGGGATTTCGCGCGCGACATGGTTTTGCTCGAGCAGTCGGGGGTCAATCCCGTCGTCGTCCACGGCGGCGGCCCGCAAATCGGCGCGATGCTCGGCAAGCTCGGCATTAAGTCGGCGTTTTCGGACGGACTGCGGATCACCGACCGGGCCACAATGGAAATTGTCGAGATGGTGCTGGCCGGCTCGATCAACAAACAGATCGTCGGGTTTATCAATGCCGAGGGCGGACGCGCGATCGGCCTTTGCGGCAAGGATGGCAATATGGTGACTGCCAGCAAGCTGCCGCAGACGAGCAACGACGTCGACCTCGGCTTTGTGGGCGAACCGGCCAAGGTCGATAAGACCGTGCTCGACCAGGTGCTCGGGCGCGAGCTCATCCCCGTCCTCGCGCCGGTCGCGCAAGGCGAAGACGGCGAAACCTATAATGTGAACGCCGATACGTTCGCGGGCGCGATCGCCGGCGCGCTCAAGGCGAAGCGGCTGGTGCTGCTCACCGACGTCCAGGGCGTTCTCGACCGCGACAAGAATTTGATAAAGCAGTTGCGCGTCGATGAAATTCATGCCCTCATCGCCGATGGCACGATCGTCGGCGGCATGATTCCAAAGGTCGAAACCTGCATCGATGCGCTCGAACACGGCGTCGAAGGCGCCGTTATTCTCGATGGCAAGATGCCCCATGCCGTGCTCATCGAGCTTTTGACCGATCACGGCGCCGGCACTCTGATTACACGGTGAAAGACACGAAACCTTTTTTGGACGATCCTTCCCACGGGCCGTACGCGCTTGGCCCCGAGGCCGCGCCGGCCGCCGATACGCTATCGCACATCGAAACCTGGGTCTTCGATCTCGACAACACGCTGTATCCGGCCGATTGCGATCTCTGGCCGAAGATCGATCAGCGGATAACCGTGTACCTGAGCTATCTCTTTGGACTTGATGGTATGTCGTCCCGCGCGCTGCAAAAATATTATTATCAGCGTTACGGCACGACCCTGCGCGGCCTGATGGAGGAACATGGCATCGGGCCAGAGGGATTTCTCGATTTCACGCATGACATCGACCGGTCCTCGCTGTTCCCCGATCTTGCTCTCGCCAACGCCATCACGGCCTTGCCTGGACGCAAGCTCATTTTGACGAACGGGTCGCGCGAACATGCCTTGCGGACCGCAAGTGCCCTTGGGCTTGAGACGATGTTCGAAGATATTTTCGACATTGCCGACGCCGATTTCGTGCCGAAGCCAGCGGCTCTAACCTACGAGCGCTTTTTCGAAAGGCACGCGGTCGACCCAATTCGAGCCGTAATGTTCGAGGATCTCGCGGAAAATCTCATTATTCCCCATGAAAGAGGGATGACGACAGTGCTTGTCGTGCCGAAACCGGGCCAATTGGACCATCGCGAAGCCTTCGAGATTACGCATCATCCCGCGCCGCCCTATATCGATTACGTGACAAGCGATCTCGCGCGGTTCCTTAGGGACCTCCTGGATGCCCCGCATACAACGGACGTTTAGGTGCCATTGACAACCGCGGGGGGTATTTCGAAGCTGCCGCGCGCCTTGCAAACTTCCCACCCTGCGGGAGACCCATATGCGTGACCTCGAAACGATTATCGACGCGGCTTTCGAGGACCGAACCAACGTCACCCCGCGGACCCAAGACGCGGTCCGTTGTGCGGTCGAGGAGGTTTTGAGCCTGCTCGATTGTGGAAAACTCCGCGTCGCGGAAAAGATCGAAGGCGCGTCCGGCTCCGGCTCCTGGAAGGTCAACCAATGGCTGAAAAAGGCCGTGCTTCTGTCGTTTCGCCTGAACGACATGGCGGCAATTGCGGGCGGGCCCGGCGGCGCGACCTGGTGGGACAAGGTGCCGTCCAAATTCGCGGGCTGGGGCGCGGAACAACATGCGGCCGCGGGGTTTCGCTCGGTGCCGAATTGCGTGGTGCGGCGCGGGGCCTACATCGCGCCCGGCGTGATCTTGATGCCGTCTTTCGTAAATCTCGGCGCCTATGTCGGCAGCGGCACGATGGTCGATACTTGGGCGACCGTCGGCTCCTGCGCGCAAATCGGCAAGAATGTGCATCTCTCCGGCGGAGCCGGCATCGGCGGGGTGCTCGAACCCTTGCAGGCCAATCCGACCATCATCGAGGACGATTGTTTCATCGGCGCCCGTTCGGAAATCGTCGAAGGAGTTGTTATCGGTCAAGGTTCGGTGATCGCGATGGGGACATTCATTTCCGCCTCGACAAAAATCGTCGACCGGACAACCGGCGTAGCCCATTTGGGCTATGTGCCACCCTATTCGGTGGTTGTCTCGGGCAATCTGCCGGGCAAGCCCCTGCCAGACGGCACGCCTTCGCCTTCGCTTTATTGCGCCGTGATCGTGAAGACCGTGGATGCAAGGACCCGCGCGAAAACCTCCATCAACGAACTTTTGCGGGAGTGATTGCGGCGTCTTTGCCCTAGCTTGCCGCACGGGGGTCATATCCTATTGGTATGTGGTGGCCCTCGATGCCGCATTAATGGCTATTGTCGTCTGGAGCGTGGCGGAACCGGACTATTTGGACGCGGGCGAGCCTTGACTGGCATCTATTCGCCAATGAATCGCTCATTTTCTTGCCGCGGCCCGGTTCCCACTTCGCGGCAAAATGCTCTAAGACAGGCGGGCAAAACCGCGAGCCCTGCGACCATGACCACGCCGCCCCGTCTCGAGACCCTGGCCGATCTTCGAATCGAGATCGATCGCATCGACGCGGCGCTGCACCTGCTGTTAATGGAGCGCGGCGAAATCATCCACCGGCTGATCGAGGCGAAGGCGCGGCAAGGCGGCGGCCCGGCGTTCCGGCCCGGCCGCGAGGCCGATATGATGCGCGGCCTCGTTTCCCGCCACCACGGGCTCTTGCCGCTCGACACCGTCGAGGGCATTTGGCGGATCATCATCTCGACGTTTACCTTTGTCCAGTCGAATTACAGCGTCCATGCCGACGTTTCCGGCGGCGATGCCGCGATGCGCGATAGCTGCCGGTTCCATTTCGGCTTCACGGTCCCCTATGTGGCGCGTCATGGTGCCGCACAGGTCATCGCGGCGGTGGCGCGATCCGGCGGCGATCTCGGCATGGTGCGGGCGGAAGAAGACGCCTCGGCCGGTCCTTGGTGGCGCGGTCTAGCCGCGCCCGATGCACCCAAGATCATTGCCAGGCTGCCTTTCGTCGAGCGTCCGGACCACCCGGCCGGAACGCCCGTGTTCGTCATCGCCCAGCCGCTCGCCGAGGCGGCGGCGCGCGATGCCATCCTCTACGATGTGACGATCGCCGGCGCGGGCGATTTTGCTTCTAGGCTTCTTAGTGCGCGGGGGCTTGAGATTCTTGGCGAGTTTAAAGATCGGTCCACGCTTTCCCTGATGATCGCAACGGAGGCGGGGCTTGACGATTTGCACGACATCCTTGTTCGCGCCGGCGCGGCTGGAGCACGGTTCGCCGAAATCGGCAGCCACGCGGCACGCTTCGATTTGAGCGAAATCCAAAACCTGGCGGCGCAATGATTTTGTTCCGGAGTTTCTTTGCATGACAAAAAACGTGCTGTGCGGGGCAAGGCCGCGCCCGCGCCCCGGCGTGCTGGAGATCGATCCTTATGTTCCGGGTCAAAGCTCCGCGCCTGGCGCCACCAAGGTATTCAAGCTTTCGGCGAATGAGACGCCGCTCGGGCCATCGCCGCGCGCGCGGGAAGCTCTTCGTGCCTTTGCCGGTCATCTCCAAAATTATCCGGACGGCGCCGCCACGGCCTTGCGCGAGGCGCTCGGCGCAAAACACGGGCTCGATCCGGCGAGAATCGTCTGCGGCGCGGGCTCGGACCAACTCCTTCAGCTCCTCGCCGACGCCTACATCGGTCCTGGCGACGAAGGCATTTTCACAATACATGGGTTTCTCGTCTACAAGATCGCCGTTCTCGCCGCTGGCGGCGTTCCGGTCGTCGCGGCGGAGGAGAATCTGACCGCCAGCGTCGATAGTATCCTCGCCAAGGTTGGCCCAAGGACCAAGATGGTCTTTCTCGCCAATCCAAACAATCCGACTGGCACTTATCTGCCGGTTGCCGAGGTCAGGCGGCTCGCCCGGAATCTGCCCGGCCATGTCCTCCTTGTTCTCGATGCTGCTTATGCCGAATATGTGAACCGTCCCGATTATTCGTCTGGCCTGGAGCTTGTCTCGACCTGCGAAAATGTCGTGATGACGCGGACTTTCTCGAAGATTTACGGTCTTGCCGGGATAAGACTCGGCTGGTGTTATGCGCCTCGCGATGTGTGCGGAGCGATCAATCGCATTCGCGGGCCTTTCAACACCAATGGCGCGGCCATCGCGGCCGGAGTCGCGGCGTTGGACGACACCGGCCATATCGGCAAGGCTGTCGCTCATAACGAGACTTGGCTTGCCTGGCTCGAAGGCGAGATTTCCGCGCTAGGGATCAAGGTCACGCCAAGCGTTTGCAACTTCTTGCTTTTGCATTTCGACGGCGAGACGCAAGCGCGGGCAGCGGACCACTTCCTCCGGGACCGGGGTTTGATCCTGCGCGCGCTCAGTGCCTACGGGCTGCCGCATTGCTTGCGGCTCACGGTCGGCACGGAGGAAGCGAACCGTCGCGTCGCCGCTACCCTCTATGACTTCGTCAAGCCTGAGGGCCCCGCGCGTGCCTGACGGTCTCGGGGCGCCCCTGAGCGAGCCTCTGTTCCAACGCCTTGCCCTCATCGGGATGGGTCTCATCGGCTCGTCCCTGGCGAGGGTCTGCCGGCGCAACGGGCTCGCGCGCGAGATCATTGCCACGGACGCTTCCGCCGCCGTCCGCGCGACGGTGGCCGGACTCGCGCTCGCCGATCAGGTCGTGGCCACCGCGTCGGCCGCGGTCGAGGGCGCCGATCTCGTTATCCTTTGCGCGTCCGTCGGCGTCATGGGCGCGATCGCACGGGAAATCGGGCCGCGCCTTCAGCCCGGCGCGATCGTGTCCGATGTTGGGTCGGTCAAGGCCTCGATCATCAAGGCGGTCGCGCCGCATCTGCCGGCAACAGTCCATTTCGTCCCATCGCATCCCGTCGCCGGTACCGAGCAATCTGGCCCGGAGGCAGGGTTTTCGACGCTTTTTTTCAATCGCTGGAGCATATTGACGCCGCTGGAGGGGACCAACGCCGAGGCCGTGGCAAAGCTCGCTTCGTTCTGGACCGGCGCCGGCGCATATGTCGAAATCATGCAGCCCGCCCATCACGATCTGGTGCTCGCGATCACCAGCCATGTGCCGCATCTCATCGCCTACAACATCGTCGGCACCGCCGCCGATCTCGAGGAAGTCACGCGGTCCGAAGTCATAAAATTTTCCGCCGGGGGGTTTCGCGATTTTACCCGGATCGCCGCCTCGGATCCGACGATGTGGCGCGATATTTTCCTCAACAACAAGGAGGCGGTGCTCGAAATGCTCGGCCGTTTCAACGAGGATCTGAGCGTGCTTCAGCGCATGATCCGCAATGGCGACGCCGAAGGGCTATTCGATCTCTTCACCAGAACCCGGGCGATCCGACGCGGCATCATCGAGCAAGGCCAGGAAATCGATGCCCCGGATTTCGGCCGCCGGGCGGGCGAGACGTGACGCATTTTTTCGCCCGGAGCCGCGTTTGGCTGGTCAATAGAGCGGTGGAATTTGGATTTGCGTGCGTACCGGGCCGATCCACAGAAAGCCCTCGGAAAAGCTCAACGGCAGTTTCACGCGCCCCGCGCCGCCGCCTTGGCGACCGCCGAGCAGCCCGGCCAGAACCTGGCCAGCGGTTATGAGCGCCGGATCGACGCCCAATCTGCGAAAGGCCTTGTCGAGCCCGGCGAAACTAGCGTCGAGTTTCCCTTTCACACGGTGCTCATCATCAAGATCGAAGCCGCCCTTGGCATCGAAAACAATTTGGCCGCTCGTCAGCGACCCGGCCGCGATTTCGACATGACCGTTCGCCGAGCGCCAATTTTCGAGAAAATCCTGGAGCGATTCCGCGCCGCGTAAATCGACTTGTGATATGGTGCCCCGGACCTGCATGTCGATGGGAAGTTGCGTTTCCAAAAGACCGTTGAGCGCCGGGATCGCGCCCTGCTTCACGGATACCATGAAATCATAGGCGTGGTCGCGCCGGTCCTGGATCAGGACGAAATTGCCGCTGACATTGCCGAACGCTCCTTGCACCGGGTCGATCCCTCCTATTTTTCCTTGCAGCCGGACGTGTCTGCCGGCGAGCGTGACGCGATCAAGCCGGCCAGGCTCGCCTTCAAGATCGAGGAAAAGTTCTCCCCATTGCATCGTAAATTCGAATACGCCGTCGCTGGATTTCGCGGCGAACGGCGGGTCTAGTTCTGCCAGCACATCGCCGGTCCGCAGTAGGGCCGAAGTGGCGCGGAAACCGCGCATGCTCCCGGTCAGTGTCTTGCCAAGCATTTCGCCTTGAAAAAGCAGGTTGGGGCAGGAAATCTCGACGGAAAACGGAAAGCCGCCGATTTTCTGATCGGGGCAGGACCACGCGCGGCCGAGCTCTGCCTCACGCGCCGTCCAGGCTGTCAGGGCGGCATCCGCCGCGCACGATTTGACATACCAGAATACCGACCAGCCGATCATCCCCGCCACGACAACGGCGAGTGGCGGAAGCAACGAGGAATAGGCGTAGACTCGCTGCTTTGTCACGGGGAGTTTGGACTGCATAAAGTGTTTCCTCCCTAGAATGGGCATCGGCTCAGCCGCTAGCGAAGGCCGATGTGCTTAAGCGGCGCTGAGTCAAGCTTCGGCCGAACGGTTCTCTCGCGCGAATCTTATATCCTCCCACTTGCTTTTGTCATATTGCCGTGTTAGGTAATGTTGCCGGTTGCTGGTTGCTCCCGGCCAGAGTCGTCCGCGTTCAAACGGGAGTGTTTGGTGCAACCAGAACGAGAGCTATTGCGAAAATGGGAGGCGTGGAATCGCTGCAAGCGCCTCCATCCGCGCCTGGAAATCGGCGCCGAGGGCCTGGACCTCGGCGCGGGCACCGTGCTCGCCAAGACAGCGGCCGATTCCCGTGGGAGGCCGCACCTGGCGGTAGAGGAACCGCGCGTCATGGCGCTGCTCGCGACCGCCTATGGGAAGCCGGTCGCGCCCTACGTCCTCGCGAGATTGCGCCGGGCTGCAGAACTTTGGAACGAAGGCGAAAAAGCACTCGCCCACTTTCATCTTGCCTATGCCAACCTGCCGCCGTGCGGCGAGGATGAGACGCTTCGGCTTTTCCTCGCCGAGCAATGTCTTTCCGAGGGAATCACACCAGCCGGGCTGATGAAGGCGCAAGGGTATGTCTCGGCGCTGCTCGCAATCCTGAAATACAACCCAGATCAGCCGCGCGTGCCCGCCGGCAGCGGCCGCGAGAGCGGGGAGTGGACCTCGGGCGATGGCGGAGGTACGCCGCCGGAGCACATTGTGCGGCGCGTCGCGATTGGCGCGGGCGGCGCCACGATGTCGGATGCGAACCCTCCGGGGATCGTGGCGGGCGCGCAATATGCGCAACTTTCTCCAACGCCGATCCTTACCCCGGGACAGTTAAAACATATTGACGCAAGGCATGGAACCGAGTGGAAAGACCCGACGGCGGGCCGCTTCATCGGGAGGTATGCGACCGAAGATGGAATCAGGGAGTTGATCACGGCTGCTTGGAACGAAGCGACCCCAGCCGATCTGGCGGCGAACGAGGCTGGGAGAGTCCTTATCGCGGCACGCAGTTATAAGAAAGTCAATGGAGAATGGGTTGACGACGACGTGGGGTTCTCAGGGGATCGCACGAAAATACCAGAACTAACAGGAGGGTTCGGAACACGGTCCGTCAAGACAAACCTGTATGTTGTTATACTCGATTCGGACATGCGGGTTATAACGTGCTTTCCGATCAATCCCCTAGACCTAAGGAATCCCCGAACGCTTCTCGACTATGGCGATGCGGATTGAACTCAAGATTCTCACCGGAATTGCCTCGCTAATGGCGGGGCATTTCGATCTCCACGAAGAGTTTGGAGCGGCGTGCCTCGTCGAGGCGGGAGAGAGGGTGACGCTCTATCTTAACCAAGTTGAATGCCGCTCCTGGTTGAAACAAGAACATCCAAATATTGAGAAAATCAAATGGTTAGATTTCAATCAGGTTGTCTTATATCATGATGGAATTGGCGCGGCAATCGTATCGGCGGAAAGCTGGAATAACATTCGGCTCGGTGGTATAGATAAGTTACTTATTTCAAAAAACTATATTTTTGTTTCATATAATGAAGATGCTTTTTTCCTGTCCTGGCCTAACGCACTTGAAAACAATATAATTTCTGTCTTCTCGTGCGATGGACGATTGCAGTTCGGGCTCCACGATTTATGCGATAAAGATCGCGACGCAGATAAACTTATTGAAATCGGTGCCGCCTATACTTTTCTAGATCACATTGTATTCATTGGCTATTACAGTGAGTTCGTCTGGAACTTGGATGTTCCCCATCGGACCTGGAAGAAGGTTCCGTTCCCGTTTGAAGAAGCTGGGCTTAGGGTTTTGACCGGCGATGCCAAGAGAGCTTACGCCATCTTCGATCATCGAAGCTTGCTCAGTCATGACCCTGATTTGCCGCCCTTCGAGCTCGCTGTCTTCGACCTTTCGTCGGAGACTTCCGCCAAGCAGGATTTCGCGCCGGTCGAGGCGGCGTTGACCGCCGCCGGCTTCGCGATGAACGAAATCAAATTCCAGCCGAATTCGACGGGTCGGATCATCGTCAGCGACGGTAAGCAAGCCGCGCTCCTGGAATTTTCCGAGCCGTATGCCGACAATGGCAAGTAAAATCATGAATTGGAAAATAGAACAAATCACGACCATTCCACCCTCGATCAACAATCACTCGCCCAACCCGGCTTGACCTCGGAAGGGGCGGTTCCGGGCGATCCCAGCCTTCGCTACACGATCAATCACGATGAAAACACGCTGCGTCTGACCCAAGACGGTGCAGTCGTCGTGGCGGCGCAGCGCGGGCAAGACGGCATCTTCCACGAAGTCGAGACCGGCACTCCGATCGCCCGCGATGTCGGCGGCAGCATTGTTTTCGACGCCGCGACACTCGCCAGCGCGGCCGCGCCGGAAGAGGCCTCGCACCCTTCGCCTTGGTGAGTCGCGGCGCACCCCCTGATCGGGGGATGCGCTCCGGTCGTTGGCAGTAGAAAACAATGCGTGCAATCTGGTTGTGCCGGATGCGCTGTTTCCTCTCTGTACGGAGTGCGTCATGAAAAAGTTTCTCGTTGCCTTGCTGACCATAATTGCCTTGAGTGAAGCGGTCATTGTGGCATCCACCAATTTGGCGGCCGCAGTTCCCTCTATCCCAATTCCTCCTCCTTGATGAGCCGCAGAGCGCTCCGGAGCGAGCGGGTCGGTACAGCGCTCGGCAATTCAAGACTGCCGTGGCGCGCCTTGAAAAATTTACTCACCCGGTGCGACCTGACCAAAATGTAATGAACTGGACC
>JBOHJV010000119.1:0-11077 GCA_050728695.1 Methylocella sp.
TTATGCATGTGTTACAGAATAATGTCAAGAATTTTGTTTCTGTATACTTGCGCTTTAACGCGGTCAAAAGCGTGTAGCGTGGTTCAGGTCCACGCAATTTCGTGCAGACTATTGGCTAAACTACTGGGAACGATGGGGCCGTAGCGACCTCGTTACATTACGAAGCATTTTGTCGTGAATGCGCGCTATGTCAATATTTTATATTGGGACAACCGCGCGAGCCAAAGCGTGCGGATGAATTTTTGAGACAGCGCCGTCTCAAAGAAGATGAGCTACGTACGATGGTTAAGAATTAACCTTTCGGGGGCGAGCCCTCGGTTCACGTGACACATTTTGGTGCGAACCGCGCGGCAAGTTTGGGGCGGCCAAGGAAAGCCGTGTAGGATGCGGCCGTCCCGCAAACTCAGGCCGAAGGTTTTATGCAGGCAGCGAACGTTTTTACCATCGCCCCTGGCGCGCCCTTTTTGAAAACCTTCGCCGCCGCGCTTTTTGAAGGCCGCGTCGTCGCTGACTATTCAAGCAATCTCGGTCCGCTCGAAATCGCCGACGCCACGATCTATGTTCCGACCCGACGCGCGGCCCGCGGGCTCGCTTATGAGCTCGGCCGCGCCATCGACCGCCCCTCGATCCTGTTGCCGCGCATTTTACCGCTCGGCGCGCTGGAGGAGACGGAGACAAGCCTGCTCTTCGATGACGCGCGGCTTGGCGGCACCTATGAGCCGGGTCTCCCCGAGGCGATGGGAGAGATCGCGCGGCGGATGCAGCTTGCCGGTCTCATCCTGACGTGGGCACGTGCCCTAAGCCATGCGATCGTCTCGGTCGACGCGCAAGGCAAATATGAGTGCGATTCGCGGGAGTCTTTTCTTGTCGCGTCGACGCCCGCCGATGCCTGGCACTTGTCGGGGGAGCTCGCGAACCTCATCGACGAATTGATCATCGAGGATGTCGCTTGGGAAAGGCTCGATCCGCGCGTACTGCTCATTCTGCCCGACTTCGACCGTTATTGGCGGATCACGCGCGATTTCCTCGATATCGCAATCGGGCAATGGCCAAGGATTCTCGCCGAAAGCAACTTGGCGGACAAAGCGCGGCGCCAGGTCGCGCTGATCGAGGCGCAAAGCCGCCGCCTGCAAGATGGCGCGCTGAGCGGTCCGGTCATCGCGATCGGATCGACCGGCACCAATCGCGCGACCGCGCGCCTTCTTGCGGCCATCGCACGGGCGCCGAAGGGCGCGGTCGTGCTGCCAGGCCTCGATCTTGATCTCGACGATCGCGCATGGGCAATGATCGCGGGCGATCCCGGCCAAGATATCGAGACCTCGTTCACGCATCCGCAAGCCGCGCTCTCCCGCCTCCTGGGGGTTCTCCAGGTCAAGCGCGAAGATGTTGTGAGTCTCGGCGCGGTCGCGCCAAATCTAGCCATGCGCGGAAAATTTGTTTCCGAGGCCTTGCGTCCGGCGGAGTCGACCGGCGAATGGGTCGCCTATCGTGGAAGCGCGGATGCCAACGAACTCGATGCCGCGCTAAACGGGGTCAGTTTGATCGAGGCCGCCGACGAGCGCGAGGAAGCGCTGGCGCTTGCGATCGCGATGCGGCACGTTTTGGAGACGCCTTGCGAGACGGCGGCGCTCATCACTCCGGACCGCAACCTCGCGCGGCGGGTGCGCGCGGAATTGCTGCGCTGGGGCGTCGATGCCGAGGACTCCGCCGGCGAACCCCTAAGCGCGAGCCCTATTGGCGCGCTGGCGCGGCTCGCAATCGCCTGCGCCGCGAGCAAGATGACTGCGGGCGATCTCGCCGCGCTCTTGGCGCATCCGCTGCTGCGGCTGGGGCTCTCCCGAGAAGAAATTGCCCGGCGTGCCGGGCTTCTCGAAATCGGCCTGCTGCGCTCGGCCAGCGCCGCTGGATGCCTCGCCGAGCGCATTCTTGGCGAACCTTCCGCTTTGATTGTGGCGGCGCGCGACGAAGTGAACAGTTCTTTCTCTCATCCGGCCAAACACCGGATTTCCCCAAAGGAATGGGAAGAACTGCACGATCTGCTGGTTCGCCTCGGCGCCCAATTCGCGCCGCTCTTGAACTTGCGCGGCAAACTCACCCTGGTCCGGTGGGTTGCGGCGCATCGCGACACGATCGAGGCGATCGCTGGCTCCGAGGACGACGATATCGAGGGCGAAGAGGCACTCGACACTCTCTTTGATGAGCTTATGCAAAGCCCCACGGACGGCATGACCTTCGATGTCGACTCCTACGGACTTTTTTTTGCCGCGGTCGCGCGCGAAATTGTGCTGCGCGACGCGACGCGGGCGCATCCGCGTCTCCAAATCCTCGGGCTTTTAGAGGCGCGCCTCATCGACGCCGATGTGATGTTGTTTGGCGGCCTCGACGAAACGGTTTGGCCGCCTCAGGCGCGCACCGACGCTTTTCTTAATCGGCCCATGCGCGCCGCGCTGGGCCTGACGCCGCCGGAGCGCAAACTCGGCCAGACAGCGCATGATTTCGCCCATGCCATGGGCAAAGGCAAAGTGATTTTGAGCCGGGCGCGCAAACGCGACGGCGCGCCCGTGGTGGCGTCGCGGTTCCTCCAGCGCTTTGCGGCACTTGGCGGCGAGGCGTGGGCAGCTTGCCGTCACCGCGGAGACTATTATTTGCGCCTCGCGCGGGCAATCGACCGCCCGCCGTCAGTCCACCTACCAATCGAGAGACCGTTGCCTAGACCGCTGGTCGAGCTGCGCCCAAAACGCCTCAGCGTGACCCAGATCGAGACGATGCGGCGCGATCCCTACGCCCTTTATGCCGAAAAGATTCTGCGTCTTAAGGAACTCGATCCCCTCGGCGGTGCTTTGGGCGCGGGCGAATTCGGCGGCGCGATCCACGCGGCACTGGCGCGCTTTGCCGATCGCCACCCGGTTGGAGCCTTGCCACCAGACGCGCGCGAAGAACTTCACGCCCTTTTTCGCGAAGTGCTCGCGGTGCAATTGCAAGACGCCGATTTCGCCGCGCTTAAGTGGCCGCGGCTTGACAAGACCATCGATTTCTTTCTCGGCTTCGAAGCAAGACGCCGCGATGGGATTAGGACGATCAAAACCGAGGCCGAAGGCGAACTCGATTTTGGCCTTGCCGACGGTTCAGACTTCAAGCTTACGGCGCGCGCGGACCGGATTGAACTGAATGCCGATGGAGCGGTAACGCTCGTCGATTACAAAACTGGGACGCCGCCGGGTTTGAAGGAGGTCGAAGTGGGCTTCGCGCCGCAACTCACGCTGGAAGCGGCGATGGCCGTGCGGGACGCCTTCAACCTCGGGTGGAACATCAAAACAATCGAGGCGCTGTATTTGAAGCTCGGTGGAACGCGCGGCGGCGAGGAAAAGCCCGTCGATTTCACCAAAGCCAATTTCATGGATGTCGCGGAAGACCATTATCGCGGTCTCATCGCGCTGCTCAATCAGTTCCGCGACCCATCGACGGCCTATCCGCCGCGTCCGTTTCCGAAATTCGCGAAGCGCAGCAATGCTTATGACCATCTCGCCCGTGTCCAGGAATGGTCACGGGGCGGCGAGGACGAAGGGAGCGGCGAGTAATGGCAACCTTCGATATTCCCAAAGAGACGCTTGGCAAACAGCACCTGGCCTCAAACCCAAACCTGTCCGTTTGGGTTTCCGCCAATGCCGGATCGGGCAAGACGCATGTGCTCGCGAGCCGTGTCATCCGGCTTCTCCTGCAAGGCGTCGCGCCGTCAAGGATCCTCTGCCTGACCTTTACCAAGGCAGCGGCGGCGAACATGGCCGCGCGGGTATTTGATACCCTCGCCCTGTGGACGCGGCTCGCCGTCGACGATCTTAGCTTGCAGATCATTGCGACCGGGGCGCCGGCGCCGGGCAGCCAGGAATTGCGCGCGGCACGGATGCTTTTCGCGCGGACGCTCGAGACGCCGGGCGGCTTAAAAATCCAAACGATCCATGCGTTTTGCGAACGGCTGCTGCATTCGTTTCCATTCGAAGCCAATGTCCCAGCGCGCTTTGAAGTATCCGATGATTTGCGTCAGGCAGAGTTGTTGCAGCTTGCCCGGCGAAAGGTTCTCGCCGAGGCGACTTCGGACAAGAGCGCGCTCGGCGTTGCACTGGCACGCCTCAACGAGGACTGCGGGCCGGACGATTTTGAGAAGCTTATCAAAGAAGCGATGAAGCATAGGGCTATTTTGCGCCCGCACGCGCGTCAAGAGCCGGCGGCAATTTTGCGCCTCTCATTGGGAGTGACAGAAGGCCGCGATGTTGCTTGCATCGAGCGCGAGATGGCCGAGGATGGCATTGCGCCGGAGCGCTGGAATGACCTCGCAGCGCGTCTTGACCAAGGCAGCCCAAATGATCAAAAAAAAGCGGACCTGTTTCGGCAGGCGGCTTCGGCTTACCGGTGGCGGCGCTCCGAAGGCGACTTCGGAGATTGCCTCGATTGTTATCTCGCGATCTTTTTTATCGAAGATGGCAAAGGCAGCAAAGCCAAAAAGCTCCTGACGAAGGGCCTTTTGGAGAAGTATCCAAACATCGGGCCCGAGCTTTGCGCGGAGCAGGATCGTCTCGATGCGCTATGTGAGGAACGCAAGGCCGCCGCGATTCTCGATCGCACGGGCGCGCTGATCCTGGTCGCGAGCGCCATCTTCAAGCGATATGACGAGGAGAAATCCGCGCGAGGAATTCTCGATTTCGACGATCTCATCGACAAAACCTTGGCCTTGCTCGAACGGTCCGGCGCGCGTTGGGTGCTTTACAAGCTCGATGCGGGAATCGACCATGTTCTGGTCGACGAAGCGCAGGATACGAGCGAGGCCCAGTGGAAAATTCTCGAAGAGCTCACCGGCGATTTCGCGGCCGGGCGCGGGCAAAGCCACAGTCCGCGCACATTCTTCGCGGTCGGCGACGAAAAGCAATCGATCTTCTCCTTCCAGGGCGCCGAGTGGAAGATGTTCGACGAGATGCGGCAAAAATTCGAGACCCGGTTTTCGGACGGTGGGCAAAGCTTCGCCCGCGTTCCGCTTGACTTTTCGTTTCGCTCCGTACCCGGCGTTCTTTCCGCGATCGACAAAGTATTCGAGCATGGCGAGCATAAAAACGGACTTTTGGCGGCGAATGACGCTTGGAGGCCGCACCAAGCGCTAAAACATCAATTGCCTGGTCTTGTTGAACTCTGGCCGCTCGCCGCGGCGCCCTCCGGCGACGATTCCCGTGCGTGGACGCTTCCGCTCGACCTGCCCGATGCGCAAGACCTCGCCAATCTTGTTGCACAGCGCATCGCTCAAAAGATCGCGCAACTCATCGATCCTCGCTCCGGCGAATTCGTGTATGATAGCCGAACCTTGCGGCCACGGTCGGTGCGTCCTGGCGACATTTTGATCCTCGTTCGGACACGCGGGCCTTTTTTCGAGGCGATGATCAGGGCGCTGAAAAAGAGCCAAATCCCTACCGCTGGCGCCGACCGGCTTGAACTTACGCATCATATCGCCGTATTGGATCTCATGGCAGCAGGACGCGCTAGCCTGCTTCCGCAAGACGATCTTACGCTCGCCTGCGTGCTGAAATCGCCGCTCATCGGGCTCGACGACGACGATCTCATGGCGCTCGCGCCGCACCGGGCGGCAAGTCTTTTCGATGCGCTCCAAGCCTCAGTGGACGCAAGGCATATTGGGGCCACGAAAAAGCTCGCGCGCTGGCGGGCGCGGGCGGGCGGCGGTCCTTTCGTTTTCTATGCGAGTCTTCTCGGCGCGGATGGCGGACGCCGCGCCATCGAAGCGAGACTAGGGCCGGAAGCGGGCGATGCCGTCGACGAACTCTTGCGTATTGCCATCGCCCATGAAGAAGAGGGTGCGCCTTCGCTCGCGGGTTTTCTCAACGATCTCGCGGGGCTAGAATACTCGATCAAGCGCGACATGGAGGGGGCCGAGGACGCGGTGCGGGTGATGACCGTCCATGCGGCCAAGGGGCTCGAAGCAAAAATCGTGTTTCTGCCGGATAGCTGTGGCGTGCCATCCCCACGCCACGATCCGAAAATTTTTGCGCTTGCTACAAATGTGCCTGGCGACGAGACGATCGCCTGGTCGCCAAGCAAAGACCTCGATTGCGAGGCGGTTGCCGCCGCGCGTAAAAAGGCACGCGATGCGACGAAGGAGGAATACAAGCGGCTTCTATATGTGGCTTTGAGCCGCGCCGAAGAACGTCTCTATGTCGCCGGGTTTCATGGCGCGAGAAAGCCGGAAGATGGCTGCTGGGTCAAGATGATCGAGGCGGCTCTTGCCAATGAAGCCGGAATGCAGACCGTGCCGGCGTTCTGGAATGGCGATGATCAAATTCTGCGCCTTCTTTCCGAAGGGAGCGGCGTGCCCGCCGCCGTTTTGCCAGATGTTCAAACCGCCCTATCACTTGGGGTCTTGCCGGACTGGCTTGGCCGCTTTGCCCGCATCGAGGCGAATGCGATGCCGCTGGTCAGACCTTCGCACGCGCTCGCGCCGGCCCATCGCCGCGACGGCATGGGAGCCGCGCAAGCACGGCGCGAAGCCTCGCGGCGCGGCCGCCTGATGCATTTGCTGTTGCAATATCTGCCGGGCATCGCCGCGGGGCAGCGGCGCGGCGCGGCGCTAGCTTTCCTACGCGCGAGGGCCACCAGCCTCGACAAAAAGGCGCGCGAAAATCTTGCCGAGGAGCTGCTCGGGGTGATCGCCCTGCCCGAGCTTGCCGGTCTGTTCGGGCCAGGCTCGAAAGCGGAAGTTTCCGTCGCGGGCCGAATAGCGCTTGGGCAGCGGACAATCGATGTCGGCGGACGGGTGGATCGGATTGGCGAAAACCAGAACGAAATTCTCGTCGCCGATTACAAGACCGGCCCGCCCTGCCCGCTTGACGGCACAAAAGCCGGCACTATCGCGCAAATGGCGCTCTACCGCGCGGTTCTGGCGCCGCTCTGGCCAGACAAAACCTTGCGGATGTTGCTGATCTGGACAGCCGGGCCCCGCATTGTTTGGCTTCCCGCCGGGATGCTCGATGCGGCTCTTGCTGCTCTCGCGGCGGGCTAAGACCATGTTCCCAAAAAGTTGGGACGATAATGCTTTGCACTCGCCGGGCGACTTTAGCCATAGAGTTCCCCCCATTTATAAAGCGCCTTCAACACCGGGCCTAGCGCTTGGCCTTTGTCGGTCAGAAAATATTCGAAGCGGGGCGGATGCTGCTCGTAAAGCCGCGTGCCGATCACGCCTTGTTTTTCTAGCGTCTTGAGCCGCGCGGACAGCGTGTTAGGCGCGACGCCCGCGAGTCCCGCCGCCAAATCCCGAAACCGCAACGAACCCTTGCGGAACAGATCCCGGAGCACGAGCAAAGCCCATTTTTCGCCCACCACATCGAGCGCTTTAGCAACCGGGCAGTCTTGGTCATATCCGCTTCGCATGGATATCAAATAGCCGATTCGCCTACATTTTGCAAGAAACTATATATTGACAAGTCGATATTATTAATATAGTGACTAGCCCAATCGATAGTGATATCTGCTCGCTAAGCCGCGGAGTGAGGAGGAAGCAGTCGCCATCCGAACCCGCGTTCGGCGACCGCTGATGACGGCCAATATCGATGCCGAGCTGGCAATCGCAAGGGGAGCGTCATGAACATCGAGGACCATCCAACCGTGAAGCGCGTACGCGCTAGAAGTAGTGGCGATGCTGATGCAGGGGCGAACCGCAGGATTGAGGCCGATTGGCTGCGGCAATTAGCCCTGGATTGTGGCGCCGATGACGTCGGCTTGGTGGAGATCGATCGGCCGGCCCTCGATTCCCAAAGGGATGAGCTTCTGCACCACTACCCTTGGACCAAGACATTATTGAGCTTTGTTGTCCGGATGAACCGGGAGCCTGTTCGCAGCCCGGCGCGTTCTGTTGCCAATCTCGAGTTTCACCACACTGGCGAACTTGTGAACGAAGTCGGCCGGCGGGTCGTGCGGCGCCTGGAGGCGATGGGAATTCGCGCGGTCAGCCCCTCAATGGGCTTTCCGATGGAGATGTATCAATTCCCTAGCGCTATCTGGGTCGTGTCCCACAAGCCCGTTGCCGTGGCTGCCGGCCTGGGTCACATGGGGATTCATCGAAACGTTATCCATCCCAAATTCGGCAACTTCATCTTGTTGGGAACTGTGCTGGTAGATGCAGAGGTAACGGAACATAACGCGACAATCGAATATAACCCTTGCTTGGAGTGCAGGCTATGTGTGGCGGCCTGTCCTGTCGGCGCAATAGCCCCGGATGGAGGATTCAATTTCGCCGCTTGCCTCACGCATAACTACCGCGAATTCATGGGAGGCTTTACCGATTGGGTTGAACAAATCGCGGACAGCAAGGATGCCTTCGATTATCGCAGCCGCGCCAGCGAGCCTGAAACCGCGTCGATGTGGCAAAGCCTGTCCCATGGGGCGAATTACAAGTCGGCTTACTGCATGGCCGTTTGCCCGGCTGGAGAAGATGTCATTGGTCCGTATCTCAGGGATCGCGCGCGGCACATTCAGGAAGTAGTTAAGCCGCTGCAAGAGAAGCCAGAGCCCGTCTATGTCATCAAGGGCTCGGACGCCGAGGCGTATGCGAGAAAAAAATGGAAGAACAAGACCGTCAAGCCGGTCGGAAACGGTTTGCACCCGCGAAGAATCGAAGGGATGCTGCAATTCTTGCCCTTCGTGTTTCAGCCTAACCAATCGCGGGATCTGCACGCAACCTACCATTTCGAGTTTACCGGCTATGAACAGCGGAAGGCGACTGTCGTCATCCGGGACGCCACCATACGCGTATATGACGGTCATGTCGGCTCACCCGATCTCAGGGTCACGGCGGACAGCCAAACTTGGCTCGGCTTTTTAGCGAAGGAACACAGCTTGGTTTGGGCGTTCCTTCGCGGAAAAATCCGCGTCAGCGGGTCCCCCAAGCTTCTTCTTGCCTTCGGCAGGTGCTTTCCAAGCGCCGGCGTTCGGCACCAACCGACGCCAATCCGCCCGAACCGATCGAGGCTTCGACCGGACCCTATCCCCTATCGGCAGAATGATCCGGCCACAGGCAAAATCAGATGGTCCGGCGTGCTCGAATTGGCCGAAATCATCGAGGTTACGCACAATGTCAAAACCTTCCGGCTCGTCAATCCAGCAGGCGGCAAGATTCCGTTCGCATTCCTGCCGGGGCAGTTTTTGACGCTGGCCGTTGAGCCTTCAGGTATTCCGACGAAGCGCTCGTACACTATAGCGTCGTCGCCGGCTTGCCGCGACTGGATCGAGATCACCGTCAAACGCGAGGCGCAGGGGCTCGTTTCACGCTGGCTGCATGATGCGGTCAGGCCGCGCGAGGCCCTTGAGGTGCTGGCCCCAAATGGGACCTTTACTTTCAATGGCAATGAAGAAGAAAGCGTCGTGCTGATCGGCGGCGGCGTTGGAATTACGCCGCTGATGAGCGTGACGCGCTTTTTGACCGAGAGGTGCTGGCCAGGCGACATCCATTTGATTCTGGGCTTCCGCAACCCGGGCGACTACCTGTTCCGGGAGGAGATCGCGACGCTTCAATTGCGTAACAGCCGTTTGCAGGTCGCGGTTACCATGAGCGATCCAAAGGACGAGGATTGGCAGGGACCTAGAGGACACATCGACCAGGCATTCCTCGCATCCGCTATTCCGAATATCGCGACACAGCGTGTCCATCTATGCGGCCCACCGGCGATGATGGAGGCCGTAACTGGCGCATTGATCGGTTTGGGCCTGCCTCCCCGCCTGATCAAGAAGGAAGCGTTTGGAACGATCACTCGTGATCCGGCTGCCAAGACCAGAGCCGTTGGCCGGATTATTGGGCGGGTTATTTTTCAAATGTCGCAGGTGTCCGCCCAGATTTCCGAGGCCGAGACCATTCTCGACACAGCCGACAAGGCGAACGTTTATATCGACAACGCATGCCGATCGGGAACATGCGGGGCGTGCCGTATCAAGCTGCTTTCAGGCAAGGTGCATATGCCGGTCGAGGATTCTTTAACAGAAGAAGAGAAATCCCGCGGCTACATCCTCGCGTGCCAAGCTCAGGCCGAAAGCGATGTTGTCGTCGAGTCATAAGGAGGACGCCACGTTGAATACCGTGATCACCGGTCTGCTCGGTCTGGTTATCGCAGGAACAGGCGTTGTGCTCATTTCCTTCATTGTGGAGGCGATGCGGCCGAGACCGGTAACTCCTATACGACTGCGCTGGGCGCCGAATATCCCGATTCAGTACGTCAGCGTCGATGGCACTCGCCTTCGTTACATAAAGGTTGGCGAAGGCCCTGGCTTGGTGCTGTTGCACACACTCAGGACGCAGCTCGATCTCTTCGAGAAGGTCGTGCCCGAGCTTTCGAAAAGATTTACCGTCTATGCACTCGATTACCCCGGCCATGGCTATTCCGAGATACCGCCCGCAAAATATGACGCCGCATTTTTTACCGGCGCGGTCGAAGGCTTTCTTGAGGCCTTGGACCTGCGTGACGTCACGCTAGCAGGAGTTTCGATCGGGGGCTCCATCTCGCTTATTCTCGCGGCTCGCAATAACCCCCGTGTTTCTCGTGTGGTGGCGATCAATCCATATGACTACGCGAGGGGCCGCGGTATTCTGCGCAGCTCTCTTCTCGCCCGTTTCATCATAGGATTGAGCGGTATACCGGTTCTCGGTGAGACGGTAATGCGTCTGCGTACCTTCTTCGTGATGAAAGCAGTGCTCGAGGGCGGCGTATCGAACCCACGGCATATCCCACCAGAGCTGTTGAAGGAAATGTATCTAACGGGCAACCGGAATGGTCATTATCGCGCCTTTATCAATCTGCTTCGAAACGCCGGAACGTGGGAAACGGCGGCGAGAGCCTATTCGAAAATAACGATTCCTGTCCTGCTGCTCTGGGGTGATCAAGATTGGTCCCGGCCGGAAGAAAAAGAACGAGACCGGCAGATTGTGCCCAACGTAAAAATGGTGACCGTCAAGGACGGCGGGCATTTCTTGCCTTTGGATAGGCCCGATGCGGTGATCGAGCATTTGCTCGCGTTTCAGGCACCACGCTATGAATGA
>JBOHJV010000120.1:0-10808 GCA_050728695.1 Methylocella sp.
AGCCGTTTCAGCCGATCATCAACATCGAAAAATCCTGCCTGCCTGCACATCGAATCAACTCCGATCCCATCCGCCAGGATGGAATCAGAAATAACTCAAATTGGCGAGGTTTTTAGAACCGCCCACCCTTCGATAAGGGGTTGGCGGCAGCGGCTGGGCGTCTCCTTGATGTACTGTGCGGACCGGAAAGGTCAGCGATCGAAGTGACGCACCTGCATCGTTGGTGTCTTGACTATTTGTCGTTTCGAGGACTTGAAAGCCCGAAGTATTCACCTGAGATAAAGAGGCAACTTCGGTATGATGCTTTTACGAACATCGCGCCCGCTTACCAGAATGCGCTGAAATCGGTTTCCCAGAAGTACATCTGGACCGAAGTTGACTTCTTGATGGGGCGGTTTCTCCACGATGATATCGACGCCTAACTGACCACGGACCGCAGCGGCCGGGGGCGAGCTCTATCTCCGGAACAGCGCCGCGCAATTCTCGGCGTGTATTCGTGGTATCATCAAGCGCTTTTGAAGCGTGGACTTGTGGAGACCGCCGAGTTCGTCAGGATGGCTTACCAGTTACGTCTTAAGGGTGAGCAGACCGAATCTGATTACGCTGCCGTGATCGTCGACGAGGTTCAAGACATTTCGGAGATCGCGCTTCGGTTACTTCACTCGCTGGTCGGCGATCGTGAAGATGGTCTCCTTTTAGTCGGAGACGCCACGCAACGCATTTTCACGCGTGGATATTCGCTCCGAGGTCTAGGAATAGACATTGCGGGGCGCGGACTTGTGCTTCGCAAGAATTACAGAAACACCAAGCAGATACTGGAAGCCGCCTTTCCACTCATCGAAAATGAGTGGAAGGAAGATGTCGCCCAGGCTGAGGTTGCGGTGTCCGATTTACGGCCGGAGTTCAGTGTTCGCGAGGGGTGTCGTCCAATTGTTGTCCGGTGTACGGACGAAGCAGCCGAGAGCCGTTTTCTTGCCGCGGAAGTTGCTGCTCTTCTTAAATATAAGCATTACAGCCCAGGAGATATTTGCGTCGTCGCGAGAAACAGACGCTCCAGAGAGCTGGCGGTCGCGAGCCTGAAGGGCGCGGGCATCCCAGTCTATTTGTTTCAGGCCGGCGAGGTGTCGCCTGACGAGAACGCTGTTCGCGTCAGCTCCTTGCATGGGGCTAAGGGTCATGAGTTCGGCACCGTTTTTGTGATTGGCGCCGTCGAGGGAGGGATACCCCTGGGATCAGAATTGGATGCGCAAACCATGTCTTCGGAGGCTGCGGTCCTTTATGTGGGAATGACGCGGGCCCGGGACCTTCTTTATCTTTCACATTCGGCGATTGACCGGCATGGAAAACGCTGCTCACGATCCTCTTTTATCGACGTGATTTCCAGATGGTGTGACTTCGCAGAATTCAGGCGCTGATGCCGGCGATTTTCCGGACGCGCTTCGCATTGAGCTGTACTTAAAAAAAGCATCACCACGGCAATTTGGCGCATAATGCAGCTAACCAGCTGATTCGCTTTGGCGCGATAAATTCTCGTATTCAGCTCAAAGGAGCCGCAAATCCTTGACCAACGCTCTATCGCTTGACCTGTCGGATGCGCCCGCGCCGCAGGGAATCGCGGCCCGCGCGCGGGCGGGCGCGCTCCACTATCTCGACGGGCTGAATGCCGCGCAACGCCAAGCCATTGAGGCGATCGATGGCCCGCTTCTCGTGCTCGCCGGCGCCGGCACCGGCAAGACCCGCGTGCTGACCACGAGAATCGCGCATATCCTGGCGCAGGGCCGCGCCCGCGCGCATGAAATCCTCGCCGTGACCTTCACCAATAAGGCGGCGCGGGAAATGAAGGAGCGGGTTGGCGCGCTGGCCGGGCCGGTCACTGAGGGCATGCCGTGGCTTGGCACGTTTCATGCGATTTCGACCAAAATCTTGCGCCGCCACGCCGAGCTTGTCGGTCTGAAACCGGGTTTTACCATTCTCGATGCGGACGACCAAATCCGCTTGTTGAAACAGGTGCTGCAGGCCGAAAATATCGATGACAAACGCTGGCCCGCCCGCGTTCTCGCGCACCAAATCGACAATTGGAAAAATCGCGGCCTCGATTCTTCGCACGTGCCAATGGGGGAAGCTGCCGCTTTTGCCAATGGCAAGGGCGCACGCTTATATAAGCTCTACCAGGAAAGGCTAAAAATTCTCAGCGCCGCCGATTTTGGCGACCTATTGCTCGAACCCGTGCGACTTTTCCGCGAAAATCCAGAAATCCTGAAGCGATATCAGGAACGGTTTTGCTATATGCTCGTCGATGAATATCAAGACACCAACACGGCCCAGTATTTGTGGCTGCGGCTGCTCGCGCAGGGACGCCGAAATCTCTGTTGCGTCGGCGACGACGATCAGTCGATCTATGGCTGGCGCGGCGCCGAGGTCGATAACATCTTGCGCTTCGAGACCGATTTTCCGGGTGCGAAAATCATCCGGCTGGAACGCAATTATCGCTCGACCGGGCATATCCTTGGCGTCGCGGCGGGCTTGATCTCGCATAACGGGGCGCGGCTCGGAAAAACCCTCTTCACCGAAGGCGAAGTGGGCGAGAAACCAACCGTCACCGGGGTTTGGGATTCGGAGGAAGAAGCCCGCGTGATCGGCGAGGAGATCGAGCAATTTCAGCGCAAGGGCCATGCCCTCGACGAGATTGCCATTCTTGTCCGCGCGTCGTTCCAAATGCGCGAATTCGAGGAGCGGTTCATCACCCTTGGCCTGCCTTACCGGGTGATCGGCGGCCCAAGATTTTACGAGCGCGCCGAGGTCCGCGATGCGCTTGCCTATCTGCGCTGCGCCGCGCAACCCGCCGACGATCTTGCCTTCGAGCGCATCTTCAACCTGCCCAAACGCGGCCTCGGCGACGCCACCTTGCAGATCCTTCACAATCATGCGCGGCGCGCGCGCATCCCCTTGATGCAGGCCGCGCAAGCCATCGTCGAGACCGAGGAGCTAAAGCCCAGGCAGCGCCAAACCTTGCGTGATCTTCTCGCCGATTTTTCCCGCTGGTTGGGTTTGATCGAGGCTAAGCCGCAAGGCGAGCTCGCCGAGACCATTTTGGAAGAATCCGGCTACACCGACATGTGGCGCAACGAGAAGACCGCCGATGCCGAGGGCCGTCTCGAAAATCTCAAGGAACTCGTCCGGTCGATGGAGGAGTTTCCCGATCTTGGCAGTTTTCTTGAGCATATTTCGCTGGTGATGGACGCCGCGAACACCGATTCCGGCGCCCGCGTGTCGATCATGACCTTGCACGCGGCGAAAGGGCTTGAGTTCGAGACCGTGTTTTTGCCCGGGTGGGAAGAGGGGCTCTTCCCGCATCAACGCTCGCTCGACGATTTGGGCCGCGCTGGGCTCGAGGAAGAGCGCCGCCTCGCCTATGTCGGCCTGACAAGGGCCAAGCGCCGGGCGAAAATATACTTCGCGACCAACCGGCGCATTCATGGGCTTTGGCAGACGACGGCTCCCTCGCGTTTCCTCGACGAACTGCCGGAAAATCACGTCGAAGTCGTCGAGGCGGCGACGGGTTCGGCCTATGGCGGCTATGCGCAATCGCGTTTTTCCAATATGGACACTTATGGGTCGTCTTATGCGACGCCTGGGTGGCAGCGCGCGCAGCAGCGCGGAGGCGTCTCAACGCGGGGCAGTCCCTGGAGTTCTGAAGAAAGCCGGGCGCGGCGCCGCCCGGGGCAGATCGAGGGGGAAGCGATCGCGCGTTCGAGCGCGGGTTCAACCTTTGCAACGGGCGCGCGGGTGTTTCACGCGAAATTTGGTGCCGGCACGGTCGCCGCCGTGGACGGCAACAAACTCACCGTCGATTTCGACAAGGCTGGGCGCAAAATGGTGTTGGAGAGTTTTGTCATGGCTGGGTGAATGCCCCGTTGGCGTTAGCGATGATGGTTGATCGCTGTGAGGCGCCGAACCATTGGCGGCCGCTCGCGGGGCGAGACTGTCGTTTGCCGCATTTTGGTTCGAGCCGCGCGAGGGGTTATGTATTATTCTGACCGTCGACGCTTTATCAACGATCCGTCTTTTGGAATCGATCGACACGCTCGATCCGATGCTCGAGCTCATTCATGTCTTTCTCGACAATGCACACTATCATCGCCCCCCGGATCACAGTCCGAGGGTCGAGCAGGAATGGCTCGCCCAGCCGGAGGTCCGGATCGTGCTGCACTTCATCCCGGCCTACCGCCCGCATTTGGACCCGGTCGAGCGGCTATGGGGCGTCATGCATAAGCATGTGGCGCACAACAAGTGTTATGCCACAAGCAAGGAATTCGCCGACGCGACGCTCGGTTTTCCGCGCGAAAAGGTCCCAAAGAACCGGCCCGATTTTTGCCATTCGATCACCGACAATTTTCGCGTCAACTCACCCATGGGTTTTCGGGTTACGAGGTGGGCAAGCCATATTCAAGAACGGTCGGATGGCCCGACTTAATCGGCAAAATTCCCCGCCCATCGCTAGCGCGAAGCGTGACGTCCAATTTTATGGTCCCCTCGAGCTGAACGGCCCCCCTCATGCCTCCAGGGCGCCGTGACCGCTGACAGCGACTTTGACGCTAATATTTCAGCAAATCGATTTGTGTTTGTCGCAAATCCGGCTAGAATATGATGTGTGAAATGAAAATAGTGTTTTTTGATATGTCGAAAGTCATCGCCTCGCCGGGCCAGGTGAAGGGGCTTTCCGTTGCGTATCTCGTGCTTTCCCGTCGCGCGCATTGCCGCCGTCGGCTTGGTCATCGGCGCCGGCACCGAGGCGGCGTTTGGCGGCGCCTGGCTTTTGCCACAAGGCGACGGGCAGGTCATAACTGACACGTTTTTTTCGGATTCCACCCGCGCGTTCGATGCGCAAGGGCATCTCATTCCGGTTCCGTCCTATCAAAAGTTCGAGCTTGGAACCTATATCGAGTACGGCCTGACGAATTGGCTGACCCTGGTCGCGTCGCCTTCCTACGACCGCATAGAGAACCCTCCTCCGGGGCAGTCCTACAATGGAGTGGGCGAGAGCGAGGTCGCGGCGAGAGTCGGGCTCTATCACTCCGATACGAGCGTCCTTTCGTTTCAAGCCGGCTTGCGCTCGCCCGGCGGCTCGTTCGCCGATTCGCTCGGGCCGTTCGAGGTGCGCCGCGCCGCTTCCCTCGATGTCCGGGGCTTGGTTGGGCGCAATGTCGTCGTCGCGACGATGGAGGGTTTCGTCGAGGCGCAGGCCGGCTATCGCTTTTACGCCGCCGGTCAGCCGGGCGAATACCGGATTGATCTGACAATAGGGCTACGCCCGTGGCCGAGATGTCTTGTGATGCTGCAGAGTTTTACGTCGATTGTGAATGGTTCCCTGCAGTTCGGGCACGTATCCTGGACCAAACTGCAACCGAGCCTCGTTTATGATATCGCGCCGCAATGGTCGGTGCAGATCGGTGGCTTTATCACGGTCGCGGGGATCAACGCCGGACGCGAGCTTGGTCCAACCGCCGGGGTCTGGTACCGGTTTTAGCGCGCCTTGTTTGAAACCGCGTTCTTCCGAAACTGGCGGCTCGGGCCTCGCTCACAACAGGTAGCGGCCTTCGTGACGGACCTTTACAGCGGTTTCCAAGTAGATTAAACTTTTCCCAAAGATACAAGACGGCCAGGATCGTGGAAATCCCGTGTAAGCTGCCGTGTCTAGTGTGAGCTGCAAGTATCGAAAGTTGTTCGATCTCAGTTTTCAGAGAGGGCTATTCGATGGGTTTCAGGGCTGTTTCCTTTTTGCAAGGCTCGCGATTGGCGCTGACGCGCCTCATAGTCCGGCTCTCGATAAACCTCCCCTTTATTTCCGCTTCGCGGCGGGGAGGTTTCTCTCGAAACGCCGGTCGTCTTCGCCCCATCCTAGGTTCGGCCGCGCTCGCCGCCGCCGCCGGGTTCGCTCCAGCCCAATCGGCCGAGAGAGTGCTTTATAGCTTCAAGGGCGGCATCGACGGCGCTATTCCGGCCGCCGGCCTGATCTTCGACAGCAAAGGCGCGCTCTACGGCACGACGAGAAATGGTGGGGGGTTTTCGAACCCGAACTTTGGCACGGTATTCAAGCTGACGCCGCCGGCCCCCGAGCAGACGCTATGGACCGAGAAAGTGCTGTATAGTTTCAAAGGCGGGGCTGACGGCGGTGGTCCGCTCGCCGGCCTGATCGCCGACACCACCGGTGCGCTCTACGGCACGACTTCGGGACAGAATTTGGGCAACGGCACGGTCTTCAAGTTGACGCCGCCGGCCGCGGGGAAGACGCTTTGGACTGAGACCGTACTGTATAGCTTTAAAGGCGGGACTAACGGCGCTGTTCCGGTCGCCGGCCTGATCTTCGGCAGCAAGGACGGACTCTTCGGCACCACACAATTTGGAGGCACTTCGAACTTTGGCACGGTGTTCAAGCTGAAGCCGCCGGCCCCCGGGCAAACGCTATGGACCGAAAAAGTGCTATACAGCTTCACGGGCGGGACTGACGGCGGTCGTCCGGCCGCCGGCCTGATCTTCGGTAGCAAGGACGGACTATTCGGCACCACACAATTTGGTGGCACTTCGGGCAACGGCACGGTGTTCAAGCTGAAGCCACCGGCCCCAGGGCATACTCTATGGACCGAGAAAGTGCTGTACAGCTTCAAGGGCGGGACTGACGGCGGTCGTCCGACCGCCGGCCTGATCTTCGACGCCCACGGCGCGCTCTATGGCACGACGAACTACCTGGGCTTCGTCGGCACGGTATTCAAGCTGACGCCGCCAGCCGCCGGGCAAACGTTATGGACAGAGACTGTGCTTTATACCTCTATGGGCGGGACTGACGGCGCTCGTCTGGACGCCGGCCTGATCTTCGACGCCAGCGGCGCGCTCTACAGCACGACGTTCTACGGAGGGACTTCGGGCTTTGGCACGGTATTCAAGCTGACACCGCCCGTCCCGCCGGCGACAAAATGGACCGAGAGCGTGCTTTATAGCTTTAAAGGCGGGCCTACCGGTTTCGGCGACGGCAGTAATCCGGCCGCCGGCCTGATCTTCGGTAGCAAGGACGGACTCTTCGGCACGACGTTCGGGGGAGGGAACTTTAGAGGCGCTTCGAACGACGGGACGGTATTCAAGCTGAAACAATAGTGGGGAGAGGTAGCTTTTCCGGATGCGCGTACAATCGCGGACAACGGCGCGGTCGGCGCACTTGGACGGGCGCGCCTCGAACCCTGCCAACACAACGGCTCCGGCATCGAACGTTCTAACGTGGACTCCGGGTTGAGACGCGCCGCCCATGCGCCTCTACCGGGCGGTCATGGCATGGGAGCAGGGCGGGGCTGGGACGCTGACTTCGATGCGGACTGGCATGTGTGTTGGCATCCTTCTCGCGGGCGGGCGCGCGCGCCGCATGGGCGGCGGCGACAAGGCGCTGCGGCAGCTCGGCGGAGTTTCACTTCTCGCCCACGCGATCGGGGCGTTGCGGCCGCAGTGCGAAGGCCTGGTGTTGAGCGCCAATGGCGATCCCGAACGATTCGCCGGATTTGATTTGCCTGTCGTCGCCGACGATGTGCCGGGTTTTATGGGTCCGCTGGCGGGCATTCTCGCCGGGCTCGATTGGATCGCGGCGCATCGCCCGGATGTCCCTTCGGCGATCAGCGCGCCGGCCGACACGCCGTTTTTGCCGGGCGATCTCGCCGCCCGGCTCATGGCCGCAAGGGCGAAAGACAACGCCTTGATCGCCTGCGCGCGTTCCGGCGGCAGGACGCATCCGGCCGTCGCGGTCTGGCCGGTCTCGATTAGATTCGATCTCCGCCACGCCCTCGTCGTAGAGGACATGCGAAAGGTCGAGGCATTCTTGCAAAACTACAGCCGCGACATTGTGGAATGGCCAATCCTGCCCTTCGATCCTTTTTTCAACGCCAACAATCAAAGCGATCTCGCGGCGGCCGAAGCGATCCTCGCCCAGCGCGACAATCGTCTTGCGTGAGGCCGCTGCTTTTGCGAAAATACTCTGCCGGGAGCGCCGGAGGAAACATTGGAGCTTGTTCATGGCCGCGCCAGAAGTGGAAAACGTCTCCATCGAAGAATTGAAAAAGGGGCTAGCCGACGGCTCGATCCTTCTCGTCGATGTCCGCGAGCCCAATGAATATGCGGCGGGCCGTATCCCCGGCGCGACGCTCAATCCGCTGCAAAATTTTGATCCAAAGGCGCTGCCGGGCGTGCCCGGAAAACGGGTGGTTTTATCCTGCCGTTCCGGCAAACGGTCGCTCACCGCGCTGGCGCGTGCCCAAGAAGCCGGCCGCGACGATATCCGCGCGCATTACCCCGGCGGCTTTCAGGAATGGGCGAACGCCGGCGAAGAGGTCGAGGCGTAGGGATATTTCCCCAGGCTGCCGTCGCTATTGGTCGAGCGGATCGACGGCGGTTCGTCAGGCGGCGCGCGTGATCCAGGCCGGTAGTCAAAAGTGTTTCCGGCGTGCCCAGCCGCGGCCCGCGTCGAGATCGCTCAAATAACAATGATCGTCGAGTCAATCGTTGAATATGCGCTGCGCATTCGCGAATTGCGCCGGGCGGGCCCAAGCAATCTCGAACAGGCTCTTGCTCCAGCGTTTCAGCGACTCCTCGAATCCCTACTTCCCCATATTTCCGCGAACGAGCTTGTCGTCGTTCCCGAGTTTGCCACGCCGGGCGTGGGCAGGCCCGACATCGCTCTCAAACGCGCCGGCCAGCCTGCGCGCGCCTTTGTCGAACTCAAGGCCCCAACCAAACCAGGCGATCCAGCCCGTTACCGCGACGACCATGATAAGCGCCAATATGTAAGATTCCAGTCCTTGCCCATCTGGGCGATTTCGAATTTCTCGAGCCTGCGCGTTTTTCGACGCGACGAGCCGATCGCATCGATCGAAATTGTCCCGCAAGTCGCGCTCGATCCGGAAACAACAAACGTCAAAGCAGAGCGATTGATCCGCAACGGCGATCCCGCTGTACTGATCGAGGCATTGACGCCCCTCGCCCTCGCCGATCCGCCGCCCGCCCGTGACGCCAAAGAACTGGCAGCCAATTTGGCTTATGCGGCGCGGCTCGTGCGGAGCATCGTAGAAGACCGGCTCGCCGAACTCGCCGAGGCAGGCGAAGCCAACGCGCCCCTGCAAGCAGTCCGCTATGAATTCCGCGAAGTGCTTTACGCTCATCCCCAGGCTGCGGGCTATGATGCTAGGCGATTCGATCCGCTTTTCGCGGCGGCCTTCGCGCAGACACTGGCCTTCGGCCTGCTGCTGGTGCGCGAAGCCACGGACAGGTCCGTCGACCGCCATGCGTGGGAGAACATGCCACGGGAACACGCATTGATGCGCACGACGCTGCAGGTGCTGAGCATGGAACAAATCGTCCGCGACGTCGGCGCCGGCTTCGAAGTCATCCTGGATACTGTGAACAGCTTTGAGCCAGCCATCCTCGCTCGCAAATCGGGCAAGCCAGACCCAATCCTTTATTTCTATGAAAACTTCTTGCAAGTTTTCGACCCCGTCGCGCGGGAACGCTACGGCGTTTATTACACTCCCGTCGAGGTCGTGACCTATATGGTCGCCGCCCTTGACCGCGCGTTGCGAGACGATCTCGGTACGGCGGGCCTGACCGACGCGGCGGTGACGCTGCTCGATCCTGCGGCGGGCACGGGGACATTCCTGTTGGGGGTGATCGAACGCGTCCGGCAATCTGTTGAATCCAGCACAGGCCCGGGCGCCGTCCCCGGAGCGTTGCGCGCCTTGTCGGCGAGGCTGTTCGGATTCGAACTGCTCGTCGGCCCTTACGCTGTCGCGCATTACCGGCTGCGCCACGCAATGGGAGCGTTGCCGGCTAAGCAACGGGTCGGCGTCTTTCTGGCCGATACGCTCGCCGAACCGGGCGCGGCGGCGCCCGTAGGCAAATTGGGCTTTGTCGCTGAAAACATCCGCACCGAACGGCATGAGGCCGATCGCATCAAGCAACGTCAGCCGATCCTCGCCATCATCGGCAATCCTCCGTACCGGCGGCTTGCGGTGGGAGAAATCGGTGAACTTGTCGGCGATTGGATGGACGAGCTGTGGGACGATCTCAAAACGCCGGTTCAAGATGCCGGCTGGGCCAACCAGCTCAACACTTTTCCAGAACTTTCGATCGCATTCTGGCGCTGGGCGATCTGGAAAATTTTCGAAAGCGAGGGCGCGCGCGGCCGCGGCGTCGTGGCGATCATTTCCAATCGCACCTTCCTTGCAGGAAAACCCTACGCGGGAATGCGCAAAATGCTGCGCGAACGCTTCGACCGGATCGAGATCATCGATCTGCGCGGGGATGTGCGGCGCGGAGCGCGCGCGGGCGTGACAGGCGATCAGGGCGTGTTCAATATTCAGGTCGGAACCGCGATCACGCTGGCGATCGCGGATGGAAGCAAGGCCGACGGAGAACTGGCCGGCGTTTCCTATATCGATAGCTGGGCGGAAGGTCTGTTCTCGCGCGACGCCAAACTCAATTGGCTGACGGCGGGTAGCGAGACCGGAACGCGGCCCGGCGCGGTAGATGTTGAACGAGACTTGCTCGACGACATGAAGCCTGAGCCATTTCGGAATGGGGAATGGCCGACAATTGAAAGTTGCTTTGTGTTCAAAAGATCGGGACTACAAACGAAGCGGGATGATTTCGTCTATTCAATTTCGCGGAATGCGCTGCAGGAGAGGATCGCGGGATTTTTGTCCGCGCCTGCAAATCGAGCGCGCGAGATATTTCATGACAGCAGGGACCGGAAATGGAACGGCGCGCGCGCCGTTCCA
>JBOHJV010000121.1:0-10807 GCA_050728695.1 Methylocella sp.
TTTTTTGGAACGTAGGTATTTGCGTATGGTCTCGGGGGCTCGCTAAATTTAACGTTACGCCACGCTCTGTCGCGGCCGCGGGCCGCCGCAAGGCGATGCAAGGGTGAACCCTTCGGCGAGGGGGTCTGCCAAGCCCGCCGAGACCTTGATCGTGGCGCTGATCGTGGCGCTCGATTTCGGAATTAGGACCGTTCATGCCAACGATTGCCCTGGTCGATGACGACCGCAACATCCTCGATTCCGTGGCGATTGCCCTCGAGGGAGAAGGCTATCGCGTGCAGACCTATACCGATGGATCGACGGCGCTCGACGACTTGAAGAGCAATCCTCCCGACCTTGCGATTTTCGATATTAAGATGCCGCGGATGGACGGTATGGAGTTGCTCCGCCGGTTTAGACAGAAATCCGACGTCCCAGTGATCTTCTTGACTTCAAAGGACGAGGAAATCGACGAATTGTTCGGGCTCAAAATGGGCGCCGACGATTTTATCCGCAAGCCCTTCTCGCAACGGCTACTCGTCGAGCGTGTCAAGGCCATTTTGCGCCGCGCCAACCCCAAGGAACCCGGATCCCAGAAGGAATCCGAGGCGAAGATACTCGACCGCGGTTTTTTGAAGATGGACCCGGAGCGTCATGCCTGCACCTGGAAGAATGACGCAGTCACCTTGACGGTCACCGAATTCTTGATCCTCCAGGCGCTCGCGACAAGGCCCGGCATCGTTAAAAGCCGCAATGCCTTGATGGACGCGGCCTATGACGACCAGGTCTACGTCGACGACCGCACGATCGACAGCCACATCAAGCGATTGCGCAAGAAATTCAAGGTCGTCGACGAAGAGTTCGAAATGATCGAGACGCTTTATGGCGTGGGCTACCGCTTCAAGGAATGATCTTGGCCGAGCCGCAAGTCACTCGCTTTGGGCCGCGGACGCGGGCCTGTCCCCAGCATGACGGCTGAAAGAGCTGGCCAGTTTCGCGATACATCGCGCCAATGCAAGAAACCTTGAGCGATTCAAGCTTTTGGCCAAAGATCGTGGGGGCGATCCGTGGTAATGCGCGGGGTAAATGCGGTAGAAAGCACCGTTGTTCCTATATCGATCTAAATCGGGACGGATCCGGTCGCAATTTCGGGCTTAGGCATGACATTTTATGGCTCAGGGAGGGGAATCGCCGGTCTATGAGTCTCGAAGCGCGCGAGGTCTTCGAACGAGCGCCCCGCGCCGCGCGGCGGGCCAAGCGCATGCGCCGAAGCGTTGGCCTGCGTCTACGCGGGTTTGCGCGCGCCGCGGGCGCTCGTTTTGCGTCGCCGTTAACCCGCCGCATTGTGATCTTGAACCTGGGCGGGCTCGCGGCTCTCCTCATCGGCTTCCTTTATCTCAATCAGTTCCGCGAGGGCTTGATCGAGGCCAAGGTGCAGAGCTTGCAGATCCAGGCCGAGATCATCGCCGCGGCGATAGCGGCCTCGGCCACCGTGGAGACCGACTCGATTGCCATCGATCCGGAAAAGCTTCTGCATCTCGCTCCCGGCGAGAGCTACGCGCTCGCCGACGAAACCGCGCCATCGCTGGAATTTTCGATCAATCCCGAACGCATCGGGCCAGTCCTTCACAGACTTGCTTCGCCGACGCGGACGCAGGCGCGAATCTACGATCGCGACGGCTATTTGCTGCTCGATTCGCGCTCGCTGACGAGCCGGTCCAATATCATGCGTTATGACCTGCCGCCGCCCGCGCAACAAGAGTCTGCCTCCCTTTGGGCGCGCGTTGGCCCGGGCTTGAGAAGGCTTACCGGCCAACCCGGCCTGCCTCTTTATCAAGATATCGGCGTCGGCAATGGCAAGAGCTATCCGGAAGTGGCGCGGGCGCTGAGCGGCGCCGCGCAATCGATCGTGCGCGTCGATGCCGAGGGAAAGACCATTGTTTTGGCGGCCGCGCCGATCCAACGTTTCCGGGCCGTGCGCGGCGCCTTGCTCCTGTCCACGCAAGGCGACGACATCGACAAGATCATCGCCTCGGAACGCTGGGCCATTGTCCGGATCTTTCTGGTTTCCTCGGTCATCATGTTCATCCTTTCTCTTTTCATCGCCGGCACCATAGCTGAACCGATAAGGCGCTTGGCGGGGGCAGCGGAACGCGTGCGGCGAGGTACAAAGGCACGCCGGGAAATCCCTGATTTCACCGGCCGCTTGGATGAGATCGGCCATTTGTCCGGCGCGCTGCGCGATATGACCAAGGCCCTCTACGATCGCATCGAGGCGATTGAACGCTTCGCCGCCGATGTCGCGCACGAGCTGAAAAACCCGCTCACCTCCTTGCGCAGCGCGGTCGAGACCCTGCCGATTGCCCGCTCGCCGGAATCGCGCCAGCGTCTGTTGGTGATTATCGCGCACGACGTTCGCCGGCTCGACAGATTGATCAGCGACATATCCGACGCCTCTAGGCTCGATGCCGAGATGGCGCGCGACGACGTCGTTCTTGTCGGTCTGGCGCGCCTGCTTGCCACGGTTGTCGCCATGGCGAACCTGGTCAAGGATACCGGCGCGATCCGTGTCGAATTCGCCGTCGCCCCCCCTGGGCCCTTGGAGGATCACCGCAGGCCGGCTTTCCTGGTTCTTGGGCACGATTCGCGCCTTGGCCAGGTTTTCAATAATCTCATCGACAATGCGAGATCGTTTTCGGCCGCCGACGGAAGTGTTCGCGTGCTGTTGCGTCCAACCAAGGACCACACGGCCCAAGGCCATTCGCGCGACGGTTTCGAGATTATTATCGACGATGACGGCCCCGGCATTCCGGCCGATGCTTTCGAACGGATATTCGAAAGGTTTTATACCGACCGCCCTGGCCAGGGATTCGGGCAAAACTCGGGCCTTGGGCTTTCCATCTCGCGCCAAATCATCGAAGCTCATGGCGGACGCATCTCGGCGCTCAACCGGATCGGCTCCCCCGGCGCCGACGGCGTGACCCCGGTGCTTGGCGCCCGCTTTTTGATATTTTTGCCAAAGGCACGATAATCCTTGTCCTCGAAACGGGATCGATTGGCCGCGAATTCGGAAAAATCCGACCTCCATGCAAGCGCTGTCGTGATCGGGGAGGCCGGCGTGCTCATTTTCGGGCCATCCGGTGCCGGCAAAAGCAGCTTGGCGTTCGCCCTGATCGCGGCCGCCGATCACGCGGGCCTGTTCGCAAGACTTGTGGGCGATGACCGCATCGGCATTGAATCCCGAGGCGGCCGCTTGATCGCCCGCGGCCACCCATCGATCCTGGGAAAGATCGAACGGCGCGGCCACGGCATCTTCGAATTGCCGTTCTTGTCCGCGGCCGTTGTACGGCTCGTGATCGGGCTTGGTCCCGAGGATGAAGTATTCCCGCGCTATCCCGAGGAAGAAGACGTTCACATCGAGCTTGCAGGCGTCACATTGCCGTTCCTCCCCGTGCGGCAAGATGCCGCGGCGGCTGGGCTTGCCCTCGCAGTATTGGCCGATCCGCGCTTGCGGCGAATACTTAAGTAGGTCTTGCCGATGCAGTACCGAATTTCCTCGATCGCGCCAGGCCTTGAGGTTCGCGCCGCCCATTCTGGACAAGCTTCGCATCATTTTACTTGCCAATTTCATTGCGCCGCACAAAATGCCGCAAACTTGTTCTTCACCCGAGCATTTTGGGGAAAGGGTTCGGGCAAGGGTCATGAGCGAGGTCTACCGCTTGGGGTCTCGAGTATTTGCCCTATCATCAAGTCCTTCGCGAAAGGCGCGGCGAGTAGCTTTCGGCGGTCCTTGATAAATGGACCGGTTTGCGCAAGGGAAGCCGCCTGGCAGGGTTGCGGCGGGTTTCTCCTTAAGTCCGTGGATGGTTCTTGTCTTGACGAACACCTCGCGCCGTGCCGGTCGGGCACGAAGTTCCTGATGAACAGGTGCGTTCGATGATTGGAATCGTCCTCGTGACCCATGGCCGGCTCGCATCGGAATTTCGCGCCGCGTTGGAACATGTGGTCGGTCCGCAAAAGCAGATCGAATCGGTCGCCATCGGGGCGGATGACGACATCGAGCAACGGCGCCAGGAGATTGTTTCCGCCGCCGCCAAAGTCGACAGCGGCGCGGGCGTGGTCGTGCTCACCGACATGTTTGGCGGCACTCCCTCCAATCTCGCGATTTCGATTATGAATGGCTCTCATATCGAAGTCATTGCCGGGGTCAATCTGCCGATGCTGATTAAACTCGCCTCGGTCCGCGAAAGCTGCAGTCTCGACCAGGCGGTAATCCAGGCCCAGGATGCGGGCCGCAAATATATCTATGTCGCTAGCCGGGTATTGAGCGGTAAATGATCGAGGACCACGCCAACTCGCTTCACTCCGACAATGATTGTCCGGATATCGAACCACAAGGGGATGCCCTTGTCCGCACCCTTGAAATCGTCAATCGCAAGGGGCTTCACGCGCGCGCGACGGCGAAACTCGTGCAATGTATCGATGGGTTCGACGCCGCTGTCACGGTCAGCCGTTGCGGGGAGACCGTCGGCGGGGCCTCGATCATGGGGATTTTGACGTTGGGCGCCGGGCCGGGAATGACCATCACTGTTACTGCGGCCGGCGCCGAGGCGGCAGAGGCAATGGAAGCAATCGTGGCGCTCATCGCCAACCGCTTCGGCGAGGACGAATAATTGTAAAAGTTGGGATTTGAGATTTCCGTCGCTGTCGCCGGAAACGCAACCCGCCATTCATCGCATGGGGCCAAGGTCGGCGAGCGGATCCATTCTCTCATATGTGGACGGCCCCGATCGGCAAGTGGTACATCGATGTTGTGAGCGGTTTGGTCGCTTGCGGTCGCCTGTCCCGCCTAATAGTGCGGATGCCTTGCTGGCCCTGATGAAGTTCGACGACGAAGGTCCAAATGAAGGATGCGTCCAACGGTTGAAGACCTTGGATCGCTCGCGCCAAGATGCGGGGTGTCCTTCGTCTTCGATCTCGACGGTGTCGTGCATCACGTCTGTTTCGCCCTCGCCAAACTGAATGCTTTGGGAAAGTTACGCCATCGGCGGCGCTTCCTGTGCGAAACGCCTCCCCCGTGGTCAGGGCGATCCATATGATCCAGGCGAGTTCGTTGGCCAGAGCGCCGGCAACCGGCCGCGCGGGCCTGCGCGCGAAGCGCGACCAGCCAAGCCATGCGCGCCAACGAGGTCGCCCCGCCGCAAGCGATTGCTTCGCAAGGCATGAGCAGCCGCCCGATGTAACAGCTGCTCCTCCAATCTTGCCGGACGAGGGTGGAGAGACTATCTCTACGCTAGCGAACTTGCCCGCGAGGCCGGTCGCGCCCCGGTGCCGGGCCGCGGGAGGGCGCGGGCGAGTGTCTCATACACATCGGTTCAAAGCCCATTGCGCAAAGCGAATTTGCCGGAAGCCTCGCCGCCGGCGAGATGCAGCCGCAAGCGCGTGTGCCGGCAATAGACGAGCCGGGAGAGCATATATGCCGAGCTACAAGGCGCCCGTCGAGGAAGTCCTGTTCCTTCTCCGCGACGTTTTTCCGATCCAGCGTTATAATAATCTGCCGGGCTTTGCGGAAGCCACGCCCGATGTCGTGGAGGCGATCGTTTCGGAAGCGGCGAAACTCTGCGAGGAAACGCTGCAGCCTCTCAATCAGCCTGGCGACCGCGCGGGCTGCGTGCGCGGCAAGGATGGCTCGGTTGCGACGCCGCGCGGGTTTAGGCAAGCCTATCGCGCCTTCGTCGAAGGCGGCTGGGTCGGCCTCGCGGCCGATCCCGAATATGGCGGCCAAGGGCTCCCCTACACGCTCGCCGCGATCGTCAATGAATTCGCGAGTTCCGCGAACATGGCTTTTGCCATGTATCCGGGCTTAAGCCAAGGCGCGCTTGCCGCCCTGCTGACCCATGGCACGGACGTGCAGAAAAAGATGTTTGTGCCAAAATTGATCAGCGGCGACTGGTCCGGCACGATGAACCTCACCGAATCGCATTGCGGCACCGATCTCGGCCTCCTCAAAACCAAGGCAGTCCCGAATGGCGACGGTTCCTATACGATAACCGGGGAAAAAATTTTCATTTCCTCGGGCGAGCACGATCTTGCCGAGAACATTATTCATCTCGTGCTTGCCCGGATTGAGGGAGCGCCCGCTGGCGTCAAGGGCATTTCGTTGTTTGTGGTGCCCAAAATCCTAATCGAGCCGGATGGCTCGCTTGGGCTTTCCAACAAGGTGACCTGCGGCGCCATCGAGCACAAGATGGGCATTCACGCCAATGCCACTTGCGTGATGAATTATGACGGCGCCAAGGGCTGGCTCGTCGGCGAGCCGCACAAAGGCTTGCCCGCGATGTTCGTGATGATGAACGAGGCCCGTCTCGCCGTCGGCGTTCAGGGCTTGGCGATCTCGGAGGCCGCCTATCAAAATGCCGCCGCCTACGCCAAGGAGCGCTTGCAGGGCCGCGCGCTGCCGGGGCCGAAATACCCCGAGAAGTCCGCCGATCCGATCATCGTGCACCCGGACGTGCGGCGCAATTTAATGACGATCCGCGCCTTCAATGAAGCCGCGCGCGCGCTTGCCATTTGGACGGCGCTGAAAAGCGACATCGCGCACCGGTCGAAAGATAAGACCGAAATCCAAGCCGCGGCGGACAGCTTGGGCCTTCTCACGCCGGTGTTGAAAGGCGTACTGACCGATATCGGCTTCGATAACGCCGTGAAGGCCCAGCAAGTCCTCGGCGGCCACGGCTACATCGAGGAGTGGGGGATGGAGCAATTCGTCCGCGATGCCCGCATAGCCATGATCTATGAAGGCGCCAACGGGATTCAGGCCCTCGACCTCGTCGGCCGCAAGCTTCCCAAGGACGGCGGCCGCGCGATGATGGGGTTCCTCGCCGAAGTCAAATCCTTCGTCAAGGACAACGCGGCCGACGCTTCCCTTGCGTCCTATCTCTTGAGCCTCGAGCAAGGCCTCGCGCATCTCGAACGAGCGACAATGTGGTTCATGCAAAACGCGATTGCCAAGCCCGATAATGCGGGCGCGGGCTCGTACGATTACATGCACCTATTTGGGCTGGTCGCGCTTGGCTACATGTGGGCGCATATCGCCAAGGCGGCGGTTGCCAGCAAGGCGGCCGGCAACGGCGACGCCGCCGCGATGGAAGCGAAACTGCTCAGTGCCAAATTTTTCATGGAGCGTATCATGCCCGAGACGAGCGCCCATCTCGCCCGCATCTCGGCGGGCGCCGCAACGATGATGGCGCTGCCGGCCGAGCAGTTCTGATTTTTCCGCGCACGCCGCGGTCAAGCGAACCAGACACCAACCCGAAACCGGGAGGACACTTTGTCCGAAGCTTTCATTTACGACCATGTCCGCACCCCGCGCGGGCGCGGCAAGCCCGACGGCGCCCTGCACGAGGTCTCGACCCTCGGACTCGCCACGTCAGTGCTGCGGGCGATCAAGGATCGCTGTGGTTTCGATACCCACCTTGTCGACGATGTCGTGCTTGGCTGCGTCGATCCCGTCGGCGAGGCGGGCGGCGACATTGCGAGGGCGGCGGCGCTCGCCGCCGATTATGGCAACCATGTGCCGGGGGTTCAGATCAACCGCTTTTGCGCCTCGGGCCTCGACGCGGTCAATTTCGCCGCCGCGCAAGTGATGGCGGGCCAGCATCATCTGACCGTCGGCGGCGGCGTCGAATCGATGAGCCGCGTCGGCATCGGCGCCTCGGGTGGAGCCTGGCCAGTCGATCCCGCGATCGCGATCAAATCCTATTTCATGCCGCAAGGGGTGTCCGCCGATCTCATCGCGACAAAGTATGGGTTCTCCCGCGTTGACGTCGATCAGTACGCGGTCGCCTCGCAACAACGCGCGGCAAAAGCCTGGAGCGAGGGCCGCTTCAAAAATTCGGTCGTGCCGGTGCGCGACGTCAACGGCATCTCGCTTCTCGATCGCGACGAACACATGCGGCCTTCGACCGATATGCAGTCGCTCGCCGCGCTGAAACCCTCTTTCACGATGATGGGCGAGCAAGGCGGCTTCGACGCGGTCGCGCTCGACGCCCACCCCGAAGTGGAAAAGGTCGTGCATGTTCATCATGCCGGCAATTCGTCGGGCATTGTCGACGGCGCGGCGGCGGTTCTGATTGGCTCGGTAGAAGCAGGCGAGGCAATGGCCCGCAAGCCGCGCGGAAGAATTCGGGCGTTTGCGAATATCGGCTCCGAGCCGGCGATGATGCTGACGGGTCCGGTCGATGTCACCAAGAAGGTCTTGGCCCGCGCGAAAATGACACTCAAAGATATCGATCTTATCGAGGTCAACGAGGCTTTCGCATCCGTCGTGCTCCGCTACCTCCAGGCTTTCGATCTCGACGCGGCGAAAGTCAATGTCAATGGCGGCGCGATCGCGATGGGCCATCCGCTCGGCGCGACCGGCGCCATGCTGCTCGGCACCGCGCTCGACGAGCTCGAACGCGCGGGCAAGGGAATTGCGCTCGTCACGCTTTGCATCGGGGCGGGAATGGGCACCGCGACAATCATCGAGCGGGTGTAATTCGCGAAGAGAGAGACCGATGAACTTCACAAATTTCCGCTTCGAGACGGACAGTGACGGCATCGCACTGCTCACCTGGGATATGGCTGGGCGCTCGATGAACGTCATCACGCCCCAAGTCGTCGACGAGATCGAACAAGTCATTGAGCATGTCGCGGCCAATGCGGCGATCAAGGGCTGTGTCGTCACCTCCGGCAAGGACACGTTTTCGGGCGGCGCCGATCTTACCATGCTCCAGACGGCGGCGGCCGAATATCTCAAGGCGAAGCAGGATAAAGGCGAGGAAACGGCAACGAAGCTTTTCTTCGAACGCGCCCGCCGTCTGTCGCAAGTCTATCGTAAGCTCGAGACCTGTGGCAAGCCTTTCGCCATTGCGATCAATGGCACTTGTCTTGGCGGCGCCTTTGAACTCGCGCTGGCCTGCCATTACCGGGTCATCGCCGACGACGATAAAGCCAGGGTCGGCTTGCCCGAGATCAAGGTCGGCCTGTTTCCTGGCGCCGGCGGGACGCAACGCGTCGCCCGTCTGATGCAGACCGGCGACGCGCTGCAAATGCTTTTCAAGGGCGAGCAGATCCGGCCGAAAGCGGCGAAGGCCATGAATCTCGTGCATGAAGTCGCGCCCGCCGCGGAAATCGTCGCAAGGGCCAAGGCCTGGATCGCGGGCGGCGGCAAGGGCGTCGCGCCATGGGACGAACAGGGTTTTAAGCTCCCTTCGGGAAAAGTGTTTTCGGCCCAAGGCATGATGGTGTGGCCCGCCGCCAACGCCATCTACCGGCGCGAGACGCACGACAATTATCCGGCCGCCAAGGCGATTTTGCACAGCGTCTACGAAGGCCTGCAATTGCCGTTTGATTTGGCACTGCGCGTCGAATCGCGCTGGTTCGCCAAGATTTTGCGTTCGCCGGAGGCGGCAGCGATGATCCGCACCCTGTTCATTTCCAATGGTGAACTGAACAAAGGCGCGCGGCGCCCCGCGCATGTTCCGGCAATCGCTATCAAGCAGGTTGGCATCCTGGGCGCGGGATTCATGGGCGCCGGCATTGCCTATGTCACCGCGAGCGCGGGGATGGATGTGGTGCTGATCGACCAGGATCAGGCGGCGGCCGAAAAAGGCAAGGCGATTTGCGACAAGCTGATCTCCGCTCAGATTCTCAAGGGCCGCGCGAAAACCGCCGATAAGGAAGCGCTTCTTGCAAGGATCAAGCCCGCCGCCGATTACCAGGATCTCGCGGGCTCCGATCTCGTGATCGAAGCGGTTTTCGAGGATCGCGCGGTCAAGGCCGCGGCGACGCAACGCGCGCGCAACGTTCTAGCGCCGGGAACTATCTTTGCCTCGAACACGTCCACGCTGCCGATTACTTCGCTCGCGCAAGCCTACGGCGAACCCGAAAATTTCATTGGAATTCATTTTTTCTCGCCGGTGGAAAAAATGCTTCTCGTCGAGGTAATACTTGGCGAGAAAACCGGGGACCGGGCGCTGGCCATGGCTATGGACTATATTCGCGCGATCAAGAAAACGCCGATTGTCGTGCATGATTCGCGCGGCTTTTACGCCAATCGCTGCGTCCGCAATTACATTCACGAAGGCCACATCATGCTGTTCGAAGGCGTTCCGCCAGCGATGATCGAGAACGTGGCCAAAATGGCGGGCATGCCGGTCGGGCCGCTCGCGCTTAACGACGAGGTCGCGCTCGATCTGGCGCTAAAGATCGTCGAGGCAACAAAGCGCGATTTGGGACCCGCGGCCATTGATCCGGCACAGGAAAATTTGCTCAAGTCCATGGTCATCGATCATGGCCGGCTTGGGCGCAAGAACGGCAAGGGTTTTTATGATTATCCGGCGCAGGGCGCGAAGTCCCTATGGCCGGGTCTCGCCGCGTTTCAACGAGCGAAGCTCGATCCGGACACGATCGATGCCGGTGAACTCAAACAACGCCTCCTCGTGACCCAAGCGGTCGAAGCCGCGCGGGTAATTGAGGAAGGCGTCGTAACCGATCCGCGCGAGGCGGACGTCGGCTCGATCATTGGCTTTGGCTTCGCGCCCTTCACCGGCGGCACATTGAGTTATATTGACGGGATGGGCGCGGCAAATTTCGTCGCGCTGTGCGAAAAGCTCTGGCAAAAACATGGAGAACGTTTTGCGCCGCCGAAAATCGTCGTGGATATGGCGCGTGCGCGAGAAACCTTTTATGGGCGCTTTGCCGGGCGGGCCGACCGTGTTGCTTGAGCTGGTTTGCGCGGCACTTCACCAGGGCTTTTAGTATTTTGCGACGACAGGCGCGGCTA
>JBOHJV010000122.1:0-10782 GCA_050728695.1 Methylocella sp.
CCGGGCCGGCTTTTGGATTTCTCCGAGCGCGGCAAGCTGCTTTTGACCGGAATCGAAATTCTCGTCATCGACGAAGCCGACCGAATGCTCGACATGGGTTTTATCCCGGACATCGAGCGTATCTGCAAGCTGGTGCCATTCACCCGCCAGACCCTGTTTTTCTCGGCGACCATGCCGCCGGAAATCACAAGGCTGACTGAGGCTTTTCTCCATAATCCGGTGCGCATCGAGGTAACTCGCGCCGCCTCCACGTTAGTTACCACATCGCAAGGCCTGGTTGCTTCGGCAAGCGGCCCGGCCAAGCGCGAAACTTTGCGCCGTTTGATCCGCGGCGCCGCCGATTTCAAGAACGCGATCATTTTTTGCAATCGCAAGCGGGACGTGGCGATCCTTCATAAATCCCTGCAAAAACATGGATTCAATGCCGGCGTCTTGCACGGCGACATGGATCAGCGCGCTCGCATGGCCTCGCTCGATGCTTTCAAGACTGGCGGCGTGGACCTCATCGTCTGCTCGGACGTCGCGGCGCGCGGTCTCGACATTCCAGACGTAAGCCATGTGCTCAATTTCGATGTCCCAACCCATGCCGAGGATTATGTCCATCGCATCGGCCGCACCGGACGCGCGGGCAAAACCGGCGTCGCGCTCTCGATTGTCACCGCCGCCGATCAAAAATACGTTCTCGCGATCGAGCGGCTGATCGCCCGGAGAATCGATTGGCTTCCTGGCGAAAGCCTCGCCAACATCGCGGAGGATGGCGAAACCAGCCAACGAGCCCCACGAGGCACGCGCGCCGCTAGGTCGCGGCGAGCGGCGACGCCCGGCGGCGGCGATGCGCGGGGACGAGGGACTTCTTCCCGGCAACAAACGATTAGCGCCGCCGCCTCCCCCAAGCCAAGCCCTTCGCGCAGGCAGGGCGGCGATCGTCCGTTCGTCGAGGCGGCGTCGAAACCGGCCGTCCAGCCGCGCCGGCATGGTCAAAAGGAAGATACCGCGCCGGTGGTCGGCATGGGCGACCATGTGCCGATGTTTCTGTTGCGCCCGGCCAAGGCCAAGCCAGCATAAGCGCCCGAGGATATCAGCGATCCGGGCAAGAACACCCGAATGGCGTAAATTACGAAAAGCTTAAACCAAAATCCCACAGAATTAGGGACGCGCACGATTGCAACGAAGCCGCTCCGCTCGCCTGCGAGGAGTTTTTCAACGGGATCAACCCAACGCGGACATTCAACGATCACAGTCGCTCAAGCGTCAAGCGATCCAGTTCGCCTCCAAAATACTTGTGCAAGGCATCCCTAAACGCCTGGTTATCGGATGAGGCGTTGGCAAACAATGTCATAGAAGAATGAAATTTAAGATCGTCAGGGTCGCCAAAAATCTGGTCAATCGAGCGTCCCTCTACGAGGGTTGTTAGACGAGTACAGTGTCGCAGCCTTGGCCCAAGAATTGGGTGATTCAAATACGCCTCAGCTTCCTCACGAGAGGAGATCGCGAATTTTCGTGCTAGCTGACTGTAGCCTAGACCTTCCATCTGCGGGAAGATAAACCACATCCAATGTCCTTTTTTGCGGCCTTCCTGTAGTTCCAAGCATACTTCCTCGAACACAGGTCTTTGCGCGTCAACAAAACGTCGTAAATTATAATGATCATTTTTATCGATTTCCGCCCTCGCTGATCCCCGCATAATAGGCGGAGCTGCGTTGGCCTTGGATTCGTCTCCGAATAATAGGGAGCGTAATTGTTGCGTCCCGATAGCTCGGTCGAGTTCCCTGAAGGCAAAGAACGGCATCAACACGACGAACATGATGATTCCGACCATGAGTATTCCCTGCAGCGTTCCGCCGCCGATATTGGGAATGCTTTGAGAAAGCTTCTTGCCATGCCATAATCCGATAAGCATTTCTTCGATTATGTGGAAACACATCAGTATCACTGCAAAAACGGCAGACTTTTGCAGGATTGGATAGACGAGCGGCCTATTCTCTAATCTGTCTCCAATATGAAAAAACTCTGCAACCAGCACGACCTTTGCCAAGGCCAATGCATTGATAATTGCAAACCCTTGATGGTAAATCAGGCTTTCGTCATTCAAAACGAGCGCTTTATGTAGGGAAAACAAACTCAACAGAACCCAAAGATAGATAAATATCCCGAATAGTTTTCTTATTTCGTCGATGGCTCCCGTTTTCAGCCGAAGCAGTCGTTCATTCACCATGTTCCGATCTCCGAGCGACGTGGTCAAGCGACACGGCAGGGTGTAGTGTCTTAAACCGCATTTCCCCGGGCATCGCCCGCCGGCGTGATCGAAACCGATTCGCCGCAGCCGCACGCACCCGTCTGGTTCGGGTTCTGAAAGGTGAAGCTCGCCTGCAAGGTGGTGGTCTCGAAATCGAGCTTAGTGCCCAGCAGAAACATCAGATCCTTTGGCGAGATCAGGATTTTCACCCCCTGGTCCTCGATGACTTCATCGGCCGGCCGGACTTCATCGGCAAGATCCATGGTGTAGGTCATGCCGGCGCAGCCGCCCTTCTTGATCCCGACCCGTAACCCCGCGACCGGCCGCCCGGCGGCCTCGATAAGTGTTCGCGCACGCGCGGCGGCGGCTTCCGTCAACGATAAGACCGCGAATTGTGGGTTCGCCATAAAATCCTCCGAGATCGGCAAAAATCGCCACTCCCTTATATAGCATCGATTTTCGCCGTCGCCGCGAAAAGGTTCCGTCCTGCATCCCGAGGATGTAGCCCGCGCGGACGCGCAGCATGGCAGCGCGGCTGTGCCGCGTCCTCGTTCGGCGATCTTAGATACCCCCACTTGCTTTTGTAATTTAGTTGTGTTAGGTACTGTTACCTGTTACTGGGTCGAGATTGTTCCGCGTTCAACAGGAGTGCTTGATGCAACCAGAACGAGAGCTTTTGCACAAATGGGAGATGCGGAATCGCTTTGGCCGCCTCCATCCGCGCCTGGAAATCGGCGCCGAGGGCCTGGTCCTCGGCGCGGGCACTCTGCTCGCCAAGACAACGAGCGACGCCGTGGGAGGCCGCACCTGGCGGTAGACGAACCGCGCGTCATGGCGCTTCTCGCGACCGCTTATGGGAAGCCGGTCGCGCCCCACGTCGTCGCGAGATTGCGCCGGGCGGCAGAACTTTGGGACGAAGACGAAAAAGCGCTCGCCCATATTCATCTGGCCCATGCGAACCTCCCGCCCTGCGGCGAGGATGAGACGCGTCGGCTTTTCCTCGCCGAGGAATGTTTGTCCGAGGGCATCACACCCGCCGAGCTGATGAAGGCGCAAGGGTATGTCTCGGCGCTGCTCGCCTTCATAAAATACAACCCAGATCAGCCGCGTGTGCCCCCCGGCAGCGGGCGGGAGAGCGGGGAATGGACCTCGGGCGATGGAGGTGCGGGGGGTTCGGCCGCGCCTGCAACCGCGGGGCTCGCGAGTCTGCCGCCCGCGGCGGCGGGGGAAGGGGCCAAAACCCTGGCCCCGATTTGTTCGAAGGGGCGAGCCCGCGATTTTTGGCCGGGTTGGCCGAGCTCGGCGCGACGATCGGCGGCGCCGGCGCTGTTCTCGGCGCGATCTTTGTTCCCTCGCCCAATCCCGGCTTGACCTCGGAAGGGGCGGTGCCGGGCGATCAGCGCCTTCGCTACATGATCAATCATGACGAAGCAACGCTGCGTCTGACCCAAGACGGTGCAGTCGTCGTGGCGGCGCAGCGCGGGCAAGACGGCATCTTCTACGAAGTCGAGACCGGCACCCCCATCGCCCGCGATGTCGGCGGCAGCATTGTTTTCGACGCCGCGACGCTCGAAAGCGTGGCCGCGCCAAAAGAGACCTCGCAGGCCTCGGCCGCGCCGGCGAGCGCGGCGCAGGCGAAGGCGGAGGAGGATTCCCCAAAGGTCTGCCCGGACCCTGGGCCCGATGCGCCGCATGGCGCCTCGGACCGGGCGAAAGCCTACCAGGCGCAGATCAGCAAGCTCATTAATCCGCAGCGGCCATTGGAGCCAGGGCTCGCGGTCACCTTAAACGGTGTCCTTTTCGACGAATGCAACGAGAGCAACGGGACGATGATCGAGGCCAAGGGGCAGCGTTTCGCCTACCTGTTAGGATACCCACGTATCGCGGATAATCTTGCCAAGGAATGGGTCGATCAGGCCACGCGCCAAGTCCAAGCGAGCGGTGGGCGGCCTATCGAATGGTATTTCGCGGAGGAAGCGGCGGCGGACAGGGCGCGCAAGATTTTCGACAAGGATGATAAGCTGCGGAGAATCCGCATTTTCACCGTGCCAGCGGAGGCGCCATGACAAATTTCGTGGACGATCGTGACTTTACTATTTGTGCCTATTGGGAGCGCCGGGCGGAAACGCCCGATGCGCTCGCCGCCCGCTTCGTGCGGACAATCGACAGCTTGCAAGAGATCGACCCCATTTTCGCGCTCTGGACCTGCGGCTCCAAACGCCCAAAAAAATTCGAGACCATGCGCGATCATTACACGGAGGAAGTGGCCGCGGGCCTCATCAAGGGTGATTGGGGCGAGCCGCTGCTCATCTATGGTTATTCGTTCGGCGCCCTGACAAGGGCACAGGCGCCTGATCGCTCGTTTTCCCTAAGGGTCCATGCCGGTTCGACCTATCCGGACGCTTTTCCGAATAATATCAAGTTCTATACAAGGCTTGGTTGTATTCCCGACCCAGCGGTCATAACTTACGAAATCTTCAAGCCCGCCCTTCTCGCCATTGTCGAGGCCTGGGATCCGGTCTGCGCCATGTCTTGTCCAGATGCCCTCTTTAAGCTCGTTCCCGGTAACACTTATTTCCACGAGTCCTGGATCCAGTATCTTTGCCCTTGGCTCGCGTCGCTGGTGACGCCGCCGCCAGCGCAGGTGATTGTCGAGCGCCTGCCCAATGGCGGCTTGCTGATGTCGGCGACAACGCAAACCTTCGATGTCTCGAACCCAGCCCATATGGCCGCCGCGCGCGACATGGCGGCGGCGATCGCGCCCCTCAACGCCTTCCCCTGGGAGGACCGCGCCCGCGCCTGAGCGCCAGCAACGGAACGGAACCACCGCGTTATTTCAGGATGACCGCGCGAGGATCGAGGCCGAGCGGCTCGATCCTCATCGCCCGCGCCGCGCGTCATGACACTTCTCGTCACAGCCTATGAGTGGCAAGTGAACGCCTATGCCCTCGGGAAGTACGCGGCGGGCCTGCGGCCTCGACGAAATGTTCGAAGGCCCCGTCGATGCTCTTCTCGGCCAAGTCACGGATTTCGGGGGAGACTAAGGCCCCGCTGTCCTCGCCTTTTCCATCATCGCGACGAAGCGGGCAAATAAATAATGGCTGTCGCGCGGGCCGGGCGACGCCTCGGGATGGTACTGCACCGAAAACGCAGGGCGATCGGTCACTTCGAGACCGCAATTCGAACCGTCGAACAGCGATCTATGGGTTTCCCGCGCGTTCTCCGGCAGACTTTTCGCATCGACCGCAAAACCATGGTTCATCGACACGATCTCGACCTTGCCGGTGGTAAAGTCCTGCACCGGGTGATTGGCGCCATGATGGCCCTGGTGCATTTTTAAGGTTCTCCCCCCGATCGCAATCGCGAGCATCTGATGGCCAAGGCAGATCCCAAAAGTTGGGACCGCCCTCGCAAGGAGCGTCGCGATGACCGGAACCGCATATTTCCCGGTCTCGGCTGGATCGCCCGGACCGTTTGAAAGAAAAACCCCGTCCGGGCGCATCGCCAGGATCGATTCCGCGGGCGTCTGCGCCGGCACGACGCTAACCGCGCATCCGGCCTCGGTCAGAAGCCGCAGGATATTGCGTTTGATCCCGTAATCGATGGCGACAACCTTGTATGTAGCAGGCCCAGCGGCTCGATAACCCTGTCCCGGCACCCATGCCGCTTGCGTCCAGTCGTAGCGCTGCGCGGCGGTGACCTCCGGCACGAGGTCCATGCCTACGAGACCCGGCCACTTCCGCGCCATCGCCCGCAGGCCATCGATGTCGAAATCGCCGCTTGGCGAATGGGCGATGACCGCGTTCGGCATGCCGTTCTCGCGTATGAACGCGGTCAGCGCGCGCGTGTCGAGGCCGTATAGGCCGACGACGCCGCGGCGCTTGAGCCACGCATCGAAATCGCCCCTGGCCCGGTGATTGGACGGCGGGGTAATTGGCGCGTGGACGATGACCCCCCGCACGCCGGCGCTCGCGGCGAGATTGCTTGTCTCGATATCCTCGTCGTTGACGCCGGTATTGCCGATATGAGGAAAGGTGAAGGTGACGATCTGGCCGGCATAAGAGGGATCGGTGAGGATTTCTTGATAACCGGTCATCGCCGTGTTGAAACAGACTTCGCCCACGGCCGCGCCCGAGGCGCCAAGCCCAAACCCTTCGAGCGCCATGCCGTTCGCCAAAACGAGAAGCGCGCTCGCGCGGGGTTCACGCCAGAACGGGGAAGCTTGCTCTTGCTCGCCTGCCATGCTCACTCTAAATCGCTCTTTCAATTTCGATAAGGCGGCCCATGCCTACCATCAAATCCCATAAAAAGGCGAGGCGCTGGCGATGCGCGAAAAATTTTCAGCCGAGCTTAAGGCGGCGATGAAGGCCGGCGAAAAGCGCCGCGTCGGCACGATCCGCATGATCATGGCCGCGCTCAAGGATAAGGATATCGAGGCGCGAGGGCAGGGGAAAACCGTGTCCGACGAGGAGATATTGGGCCTCCTGCAGAAGATGACGAAGAGCCGGAAGGAATCGCAAGAGATCTACGAAAAAGCGGGCCGCGTGGATCTCGCGACGCAAGAAAGCGAGGAAATCGCGATCATCCAGGGCTTTTTGCCGCAACAGTTGAGCGAGGCGGAAGTGACACGAGCGATCGCGGCCGCCATCGCCGAGACAGGCGCTGCCTCGCTCAAGGACATGGGACGTGTGGTCGCCGCGCTAAAGGCAGAGTATGCGGGCCGGATGGATATCGCGAAAGCGAGCGGGCTGGCAAAGAGAATGCTTGGCGGATAGGGATTACGGCTTGGCCTTAAGAAAGGTCGCGAGTTCGTCCTCGGCCATGCAAAATCTATTCGCCTCGGCCGGAAAGTTTCTGGAACGCACATCGAAGACATAGGCTTTTGCCGCCTCCAGCATGAGCTGGCCTACTTCCTGGTAGCGCCGGTTGTGATGGTAGTTTGCGGAGGTAAACCCGAGCACATCGGAAATAACAAGCACCTGCCCGTCGGTCATGCGTCCAGCACCGATCCCGATGGTCGGCGCCTTGACCGATTTCGTCACACGATCGGCGACCTCCTCCGGCACGAGTTCGAGAACGAGCATCGCCATTCCGGCCGCATCGAGGGAAATCGCGTCGGCGAGCAGCTTGCCCGCGTCCGCCGCCGTTTGGCCCTTGAGGCGTTTGTCGTCGTGATGCTGCGGCAGGAGCCCCAGGTGACAGCAGACTGCAATCGAGGCCCCCGCGAGGGCTTCGACGATCTTGGGCCGCGGCCCTTCGAATTTGACGATATCGGCCCCGGCCTCGAGCAAGCGGCGGGAGCTCTTCAACGCGATCTCCGGCGTGTCATAGCTGCGATACGGCAAATCGGCGATGATCGTGGTTTTGCGCGCGCCTCGGCGCACGGCGCCGACGTGGTGGCACATGTCGGCGAGGGTGACCTCCCTCTCGCTCGCGTAGCCCAGCATATTGGTGCCGACGCTGTCGCCGACGAGAATGATATCGACGCCGGCGGCCTCCTCGGCCTTGGCGGCCGGGGCGTCATAGCCAGTCAGCACGGCGATGGGCTCGCCTTTCCGCTTCATATCGAAAAAGCGGGCGGTTTTTTTTCCCATTGAGGCGGAACCTTTGGCGGTAGCCGATAATTATCATTATTCGGGAGGGACGACCAAAATTTTGCCCATCAGCTGTTCGACCGCCCCATCGGACGCCCCTCCGGCGCCGCTGCGCGCGGTGAACGTTTAGCAACGCCGGCGCCCCCCGGTTGGGGGGCGCGGAGGGAACGGTTTCGTGACAATCAATCCGGGATTTATTTGGATGAATGGATTGTGACGCCGCCGTAAAGTGGGGTCACGCACGTGATTTTGGAGGGGAATCATGGAAAAAGGCGCTCCCTGTAAAGGCTGCTTTGCGAAGAAGCGTGGTCGATCAACAGCGCTTTGGTCCTTTGCCCGGACCGGTTTTACTTTAGCGGTCTGCGCTCCGCTTGCGATTGCGCCGGTCCCCGCGGCAGCGCAGTCGATCAATTTGGGCGGCTTGGCACTCGGAGGAGGACTGGGGGCGCTGGGAATGCTCCACCACGGTTCCGGGGGCAGACGAGGATTTGGGTCGCCGGGATTCATGCCCCGCGGTTCCATGGGCGGCTTTGGTACCCGGCGAGGAATTGGGCTGCCGGGGTCCATGCACCAAGGCATGCCGACCTTTGGCGGGAAGGGTCCGCGCGGCGGGTCTCCCTGGGGCAATCGACCAGCCTACGGGCACAATCAATACCCCGTCGGCTCCGACGGCAACGAGCGTGGATTTCCGGGGAGGAGTATCGGGAAACCGGCTTCAAGTAAATCCATTCTGACGAGTATCCCAAAACCAGCGGCGCATGAATCCATTCAAACGAGGATTGCAAAACCGGCTCCATTTAAATCCATTCAAATGGGCAACGGGAAACCGGCTTCAAGTAAATCCATGCAGACGAGTATCGCGAAACCGGCCAAGAACCAAACCGGCACGACCGACGGTTACTCGACCGGCCCGAACCCCGCGATCGGCACCACGGATGCGACCGGTACCAGGGGTGCGCCTGGCACATACGGCGCGAGTGACAGTCACAGGCCCGGCACGAATGTCGCGACCGGCGGTTGCTCCGAATCCCGCCGCTGCCCTCCACCGCCTCCTCCCCCTCCTCCTCAGGCGCCTCGGCCTGGCGTGGGCCCCGTATATTTCCCTCAACCAGTTTGGTTCCCATCACCGCAAGTTCCCACCGGCGGAGGGGTTAATCCGCCACCAGCCGGACGGCCCACTATCCCGCCGCCCATCGACCAGGTGGGGCCTGCCTCTCCACCGCCCCGGCCGCCGCGCAAAAATGGGAAGGTGCCGCCGCCGCCCATAGAGCCCGCCATTGCCAAAGCTAGTCCGCCGCGTCCCAACAGCGGTGTTCCCGCCGCAGACGAACGTCGCTTCGTTCAACGCGAGGTCTTGTTCGAACTCCGAAAGGATGTTTCGCCGCAAACGGCCGATGCGGTCGCCGATGGCATCGCGCAGCGGGAGCGGTTGCAACGGCTCGCGTCACAGTCACTCGAGCTGATCGGGACAACGCTCTACCGGTACAAGATCAAGGATAAGCGGTCGGTGCCCGCGGTTATCGCCTCTCTCGAAAGATACCCACAAGTGGCGGCGGTGCAGCCGAACTACGTCTATACCCTCCAACAAGCCGGGCAAAACGGGCATTTCGACGAGGAACAGTATGCTGTCCCCAAAATGCATTTATCCGAGGCCCATATGATTTCGAATGGCGAAAAGACCCTCGTCGCGGTGATCGATTCCGGCATCGATTGGACCCATCCTGAGATCTCGGGCGCGGTTACCAGGGGCTTTAACGCGATAGGCGGCGATTGGGAGAAGGCCCAGCATGGAACTGAAATTGCTGGAATTATCGCATCCCATGCTGACCTCACGGGGGTCGCGCCGCAAGCCCGCCTTCTCGCCGTTCGCGCGTTCAAGGCTGGAGGCAATGTCGCGGTCGTTGGCGAGACCTTTGATATTTTGGCTGGGATCGAATGGGCGGTGAAGAATAAGGCACAGGTCGTCAACATGAGCTTCGCGGGGCCTCCCGATCCCGATTTGTCGCGGGAGGTCGCCGCAGGATCACGCCGGCGCGTGATTTTCATCGCCGCCGTCGGCAACGAGGGCAAGGCGGCAAAGCCTTCCTATCCAGCCGCCTATGAAAATGTCATCCCGGTCACCGCGACCGATCGGGCGGACGCTATATTCAAGGATGCCAGCCGTTGCGCGACAACGTGTATCGCCGCGCCCGGCGTCGATATTTTCGCCGCCGTCCCCGCTGGCGCTTACAAGCACGATTCTGGCACGTCGATGGCGGCGGCAGAGGTCAGCGGCGTCGTCGCCCTCCTTCTCGATGCCAAACCTGGTCTCGATCCAAAAGCCGTGCGTGACCTGTTGGTCCAGACGGCCAAACATTTGAGCCCGGCCGATGCCGAGGGAAGTTCGATCGCGGGCGTCGTCGATGCCTATGCGATGCTCGAAGCCGCCGCGGCGCCGGGCCCGACGGTCGAGAACGCACCTCCCATCATCGAGCGGCGATCCGCCGGACCGTCAGGTCGTCCCGCTCCTGCAACACCGAAAGATGCGGACCTTCCTCAGAACTCGACACCGATCGATCCGAACCCCACCAATTCGCTTAAGCCTGACGCACAGTCAGACTCAACGAGCCTGGCAACGGCCACGGATGCGGAACTTGACAAGAAAGAGGATGTGCTTTGGCAGTTGAAGAAAGATGGCCTCCTCTCGCCGGACAAATTTCAGCGCCAATTCCAGGATCTCGAGGCCGCCAAGACGGAATTCGTAAATAAGTGCCCCGCGGCGCCGCATCTTCCAGGAGTCGTGAAAGCGGAGTTCCAGGAAAGCCTCCGCGCGCGAGCAGTCGCCCTTATTCGTGACTATGGATTGGAGGCAAAATTAGTAGACTCCGCCGATATGACAAAAATCACAGTTCCGGTCGGGCAAGAATGGTTCTGGGTAGATGTCCTGCAAGCAAGCGGGTTTTTCACTCGCGT
>JBOHJV010000123.1:0-10745 GCA_050728695.1 Methylocella sp.
TTCCGAGCGATCGCAACCCGCTATGATAAGCTCGCCCGCAACTTCCTCGCCGCCGTCTGCATCGTCACCGCCCTCTGCTTCTGGATCAATTGAGTCCACACCCTAGAACAATTGATTCTGGAAAGTGGCGCGCCGTTGTCATGGCGACTACTTAGTCCGGCGCGGCTCGATCGCTTCCCGGTCAAATGGAATCATTTGATCGGGAAATGCTCTCCCGGCGCCCCTCTGGGAAGAGCGGCGCCCCAGTGCCCCGCGTCAGCCAAAATGCGGAGTAGCCATTCGCTACAGCTGGTCCAGGTCACTAGGCTGGCACGACCGGGGCCTTCCCTTTGCGTAGCGCCTGCATCGCGTCCGCGCCAAGCCTCAAATGCGCCTCGACCAGTTCGGGGGGCGTCAATGCCATCCACTGGTTGAGAGATACATCGGCGTAGGTGCTGCTTTTGAACACTTCGAGAAAGCGCACCTGCGTAGAGCCTGCATTTTCAATGTAATGCCCCATGGCGAAGGGCACGTAACCAACATCGCCGGCGCGGAAATCGAACGTGCGGGCCTGACCGGACGCCCCGAACACGCCCATCCGGGCCTGACCCTCGATATAATATTGCCATTCGTTGGTGTTGGGATGCCAATGCAGTTCTCGCATCCCGCCGGGATCGACTTCAACCAGCGCCGCCGCGATCGTGGTGGACACCGGAAACACGCTTGAATCGATGATCCGTACCGTTCCGCTCTTGGTCTTGACCGGCGGCTGCGCTATCATTTTATGGCTAAAGCTCTGGGGTACGGCGGTTGCGCCCGCGATTTTTTCGGAGCTTAGCGGTCCGGGCACTGGGGCTGGGAAGATGTAACGCTCGCTAGGATCGGGCGTGTGCCCGAATAACGAGGCCGGCACGCCAAAATTCTTGCCCAGCACCTCGCTCGGCGTATGCTTGAACCAATCAGTAATGAGAAAAGTATTGTCCTCGTCGAAGTTGCCATCGTCGAAGATCAGGAGAAATTCGCATCCGTCCGGATTAAGCCCCTGGATCGAATGCGGAATCCCCGCTGGAAAATACCACAAATCTCCGACACTTATGTCGTCGGCAAAATTTCGCCCCTGGGGATCGACGGCCGTAATTCGCGCGGTCCCATACAGCATATAGGCCCACTCGGCGGCCTTGTGCCAGTGCAACTCGCGCACGCCGCCGGCATTCAGGCGCATGTCCACGCCAGCGACATCCTTGGACACGCCAAGTTCGCGCGCGGTCACTTGGCGTGTCCAACCGCCTGTTTCCAGCCGCATATGAGCGTCGGAGAATGAAAAGCGTAAGTTCGGTAGCGTGCCGTGGTCGGCGGAAGGCGGAACGAGCATATCGGGGTTCTGCCGATCCCGCTCGAGGTTGCGAGGACCAGGATCCGTCCCGCCGTCGCCGGGCCGCTCCGGCTGCGACACCACGGTTTGCGCGCTTGCCGCCGCCGCCGTCAGGAGGCCTCCGGCAGCGGCAACAGACAACACGTTACGGCGTGAGATGAGGTCCACTGCGTCCTCCCATGGCCTTTTCTCGTCCGAGCGTTTCCCGATCACGTGGAATCGCGTGATCGAAGGAATCGCTCAATTTCAAAGAGTTGGCGCACGTCCATGTCGAAAAAGCCGTGCGGCTTTTTCGGGACATGTCTAGCGTTCTCTCATAGTTTTGGCCCTGTAGGGAAAATAAAGGAATTGAGACGGCTCGCGCGATTAGACCGCAATCCCGTTCCGTGCGGCGAGTTGGCCAAGGTCAGTGAGCGGCCGCGCGCCGATATGCTGGATGATCTCCGCGGCGGCAAGGGCGCCAAGCCTCGCGCAGGTAACGAGGTCCTTGTTTTTGCTAAGCCCAGCGAGAAATCCGGCGGCGAAGAGATCGCCAGCTCCCGTCGTGTCGACGATCCGCTCCACAGGGAAGGCTGGCACGGCAAGAACCTCGCCCCGCGTTACGACGAGCGATCCCCGCTCCGCGCGAGTGACGATGCCAAGGATATTTTCCGTGCGCAGCTGCGCGGCGGCGGTATCGAAATCGGCTGTTTGATAAAGCGAATGCAGCTCGCTCTCGTTGGCGAAAATGATCTCGACCGAGCCAGAGCGAATGAGCCTCAAAAACTCCTCGCGGAAACGATCGACGCAAAAGGAGTCGGACAGGGTTAGTGCAACGCGCCGCCCGGCTTCCCGCGCGATTTTTGCCGCCTTGACGAAAGCGGCTTTCGCGGCTGGAGGATCCCAAAGATAGCCTTCAAGATAAACGATGGCCGAACGCTTGACGAGGTCTTCGTCGACGTCCGCCTCGGTCAGGTTCTGGGCGGCGCCCAAAAAGGTGTTCATGGTGCGCTGGCCGTCCGGCGTCACGAGCACGAGGCAGCGGGCGCTCGCTGGCCCGTCGTTCGCCAAGGCGGTCGAAAAATCCACTCTTGCCGCACGGATATCGTGCGCGAAGGCCGCACCTGTTTCATCGTTCTTGAGCTTGCCGATGAAAGCCGCGCGGCAACCTAGACTCGCCGCGCCTATGATCGTGTTGGCGGCCGACCCTCCCGAGACGAAGGTCGCCGGACCCATGGCCTTGTAGAGGGCGTCGGCGCGCCCCTCGTCGATCAACGTCATCGCGCCCTTGCGCAGTCCCTGGGCGGCAAGGAAATCGTCGTCGGTCAGGCAGATGATATCGACGACGGCGTTGCCAAGCCCTAGCACATCGAATCGGCAAGTTGGCATAAAATTCCCCGCCGGGACCGGATTCCATTGGTGGCCAAAGCGGATCGATCCGAATTTAGAATGAAATCTCAAATCCAAACTTTTACAAATAGTATCTTCCGAGTCACGCCTCCGAGGCCCTGCTATCATGAGCGGACGGGGCGCGATGTGCGTGCTATTGCGAGAACCTGACCCCGAAATGAAAAGCGCCGCGCGATCGGCGGCCTATTCTCCCGCCTGCGCATCGGGCTGCGCCAGCAAGGGAGTTGTCCCGGATGCCGCCGCGCTTTCCGCTTTTTGCGCGATAATCATGTCATCCCGGACGTTCGCGATACGTCGGAGTTTGGCCATCGCCGCGCCCGTGCCGGCTGGAATGAGGCGGCCGACGATGACGTTTTCCTTTAAGCCTTCCAAGGTATCGGCCTTGCCGTTGACGGCCGCTTCGGTCAACACCCTGGTCGTCTCCTGGAAGGAGGCGGCCGAGATGAACGAGCGCGTCTGCAACGACGCCTTGGTGATCCCGAGGAGAACCGGCGTTCCGGAGGCCGGCTTTTCGCCCGCCGCGATCGCCGCGGCGTTGGCCTCGTCGAGCTCGACCTGATCGACTTGCTCGCCAGGCAAGAACCCAGTGCCGCCCGGCTCCACGATATCGACCTTCTGCAGCATCTGCCGGACGATCACCTCGATATGTTTGTCGTTGATGCTAACCCCTTGCAGCCGGTAGACCTCCTGAATCTCGTTAACAAGATAGGCGGCGAGTTCCTCGACGCCCTTGATCGCCAAAATGTCGTGCGGCGCCGGATTGCCATCGACGATATAATCGCCCTTTTCGACGACGTCGCCGTCCTGGAGATGGATATGTTTGCCTTTTGCGATCAAATATTCGATTGGTTCGGCGCCGTCTTCATTCGGAATGATCGAAATGCGGGTCTTGTTCTTGTAGTCGCGCCCGAATTGCACGGTGCCGGAGGCCTCGGCGATAATCGCGTGGTCCTTCGGCCGGCGCGCCTCGAACAGTTCGGCTACGCGCGGCAGACCGCCAGTGATGTCGCGCGTCTTCGCCGAGTCCATTGAGATGCGGGCAACGATGTCGCCAGCCTTGACCAGCGCGCCTGGATCAACCCCGATGATCGAATCCACCGGCAGCACGTAGCGCGCTTCGCCGCCGCGGTGCAGCTTGCTAATCTTGCCATCCGCCGATTTGATCACGATGGCGGGCTTTAACGTCGCGGAGCGCTGATTGAGGCGCCAGTCCATGACAAGACGCTTGGCGATGCCGGTTGCCTCGTCGATGGTTTCCGTCATGGAAGCCCCTTCGACCAGATCCTCGAAGCCGACAATCCCGGCGACCTCGGTCAGAATCGGCCTTGTATAGGGATCCCACTCGGCAATGCGCTGGCCGCGCTTGATCTTGTCGCCATCGTCGACTTTGAGCCTTGCGCCATATTGGATCCTGTGGATCGCGCGTTCCGCGCCGTCTGGGCCCTCGACGATGATTGCGACATTGCGCGCCATGACCATAAGGTCGCCCTCGCTATTGCGGGCGAGATGGCGATTGCGGATTTTTACGACTCCATCGAAATTGGATTCGATGAAGGATTGATCGGCGATTTGCGCCGCGCCGCCGATGTGGAAGGTGCGCATCGTGAGCTGGGTGCCCGGCTCGCCGATCGACTGCGCGGCGATGACTCCAACGGCCTCGCCCATGTTGACCGGCGTTCCGCGCGCGAGATCGCGGCCGTAGCACTTGCCGCAAACGCCGTTCTTGGCTTCGCAGGTCAAGACGGAACGGATCTTGACTTCCTGGATCCCAGCCGCGTTGATGCGGTCGATATGCCACTCCTGAACCATTTCGCCGGCGGCGAGGATGAGCGCGCCCGAGGCCTCTTTCAAATCCTCGGCCGCGGTGCGGCCAAGAATTCGCGTCGCGAGCGAGGCAACAATCTGGCCGGCGTCGATGATCGCGCGCATCCGAATTCCGCTCCGCGCTCCGCAATCGGCCATGGTAATAATTGAATCCTGCGCCACATCGACAAGGCGGCGCGTCAGATAGCCCGAATTCGCGGTCTTCAAGGCGGTGTCGGCAAGGCCCTTTCGCGCGCCGTGAGTCGAGTTGAAATACTCGAGCACGGTCAGCCCTTCCTTAAAATTCGAGATGATCGGGCTTTCGATGATCTCGCCCGATGGCTTCGCCATCAGTCCGCGCATCGCGGCAAGCTGCTTCATTTGGGTTGGCGAACCGCGCGCGCCGGAATGGGCCATCATGTAGACCGAGTTGATCGGCTTGTCGCGGCCGTTCTCGTCCTTCCGGACGGTCGAAATGCGCGCCATCATTTCCTCGGCGAGCTTGTCCGAGCATTTCATCCAGACATCGACGACCTTGTTGTATTTTTCGCCTTGCGTGATCAATCCGTCATTATACTGCTGCTCGTATTCCTTCGCGAGAGCGCCTGTCTCGGCGATAATCCGCGGTTTGGTTTCCGGCACGACCATGTCGTCCTTGCCGAAGGAAATGCCGGCCTTGAACGCCTCGCGGAACCCGAGCGCCATGATCTTGTCGCAAAAGATGACAGTCTCCTTCTGACCGCAGTTGCGGTAGACGATGTCGATCATGTGCGAGATTTCCTTCTTGGTCATGAGTCGGTTCACGACCTCGAAGGGAATCTTGACATGGCGCGGCAGCAACTGGCCAAGAATCATGCGGCCGGGCGTGGTGTCGAAAATCTTCGATACGCGCTGGCCCTCGCCGTCGAAAGTTTCCGCCCGCCCCTTGATCCTCGTGTGCAGGGTGATCGCCTTGGCATGCAAGGCATGTTCGATCTCGCCCATATTGGCGAACGCCATCCCTTGGCCAGGTTCGCCCTCGCACATCAACGAAACATAATAAAGACCGATGACGATATCCTGCGATGGCACGATGATCGGCTGGCCATTGGCCGGATGCAAAATATTGTTGGTCGACATCATCAGCACGCGCGCCTCGAGTTGCGCCTCGAGCGAGAGCGGCACGTGCACCGCCATCTGGTCGCCATCGAAATCGGCGTTGAACGCGGCGCAGACAAGCGGATGCAGCTGGATGGCCTTACCCTCGATCAGCTTTGGCTCGAAAGCCTGAATGCCGAGACGATGCAGCGTCGGCGCCCGGTTCAGCATGACCGGATGCTCGCGGATGACCTCGTCGAGAATATCCCAGACTTCCGGCTTCTCTTTTTCGACCAGCTTCTTCGCCTGCTTGACGGTCGCCGAAAGGCCCTTCGCGTCGAGACGCGAATAGATGAAGGGCTTGAAGAGCTCGAGCGCCATCTTCTTTGGCAGGCCGCATTGGTGCAGTTTGAGGTCGGGCCCAACCACGATGACCGAGCGGCCGGAATAATCGACGCGCTTGCCAAGCAGGTTTTGGCGGAAACGGCCTTGTTTGCCCTTCAGCATGTCGGCGAGCGACTTCAGCGGTCGCTTGTTGGCGCCGGTGATGACCCGGCCGCGCCGGCCATTGTCGAACAGAGCATCGACGGCCTCCTGCAACATCCGCTTCTCGTTGCGCACGATGATGTCTGGCGCGCGCAATTCGATGAGCCGCTTCAGGCGATTGTTACGGTTGATGACGCGCCGGTAAAGGTCGTTGAGATCCGAGGTCGCAAAGCGGCCGCCGTCGAGCGGCACGAGCGGTCTAAGGTCGGGCGGGAGGACCGGAACTTCGGTAAGGATCATCCACTCGGGCTTGTTGCCCGAACGGATGAAGGCCTCGATGATCTTCAATCTCTTGGCGAGCTTCTTGGGTTTCAGTTCCGTCGTCGATTCGGCGATCTCGGCTTTCAGCAATTCGGCAATTCTTGGAAGATCCATGCCACGTAGAATATCGCGAATCGCTTCGGCGCCAATGAGCGCGGTGAAGGAATCCTGGCCGTATTCGTCCTGCGCGCGCAGGTAATCGTCTTCATTGAGAAGCTGGCGGTTCTTGAGCGGCGTCAGGCCCGGATCGAGTACGATATAGGACTCGAAATAAAGGATGCGCTCGATGTCCTTCAGCGTCATGTCGAGGAGAAGCCCGATGCGCGAAGGCAAGGATTTCAGAAACCAGATATGGGCGACCGGCGCGGCGAGCGAAATATGCCCCATGCGCTCGCGGCGCACTCGCGACAAGGTGACCTCGACGCCGCACTTCTCGCAAATGACGTTCTTATATTTCATCCGCTTGTATTTGCCGCACAGGCACTCGTAGTCCTTGATGGGGCCGAAGATCCGGGCGCAGAAAAGTCCGTCGCGTTCGGGCTTAAAGGTGCGGTAATTGATTGTCTCCGGCTTTTTAATCTCGCCGAACGACCAGGACAGAATCTTCTCCGGGCTCGCGATCGAAATCTGGATTTGATCGAAAGCCTGCGGTTGCGCTGCCGGACTGAAAAGATTCATGACCTCTTGATTCATTACCGTCTCCTGATGCTTGGGCCGGCGCGGCGCCGCCGCATGGCCTCGTGCCGGAAATATTCAAAAAAGCTACCGGGCGCGCGGCCCGCGCCGCTGGGCGGTATTCAATGCCCGCCTATTCGGCCGCCGCGGCCGGCGGCAATTGGCTTTTCGGTTTCATCGTCTGATTAAGTTCGACATTAAGGCAAAGCGAACGCATCTCCTTGACGAGCACGTTAAAACTTTCGGGAATGCCCGATTCGAAAGCATCGTCGCCGCGCACGATCGATTCATAAACCTTGGTGCGGCCTGCCACGTCGTCGGATTTCAAGGTCAACATCTCTTGCAGCGTATAGGCCGCGCCGTACGCCTCGAGCGCCCAAACTTCCATCTCGCCGAAACGCTGGCCGCCGAATTGCGCCTTGCCGCCGAGCGGCTGTTGGGTGACGAGACTATAAGGTCCGATCGAGCGCGCGTGGATCTTGTCGTCGACGAGATGATGCAGCTTCAGCATATAAATATAGCCGACGGTCACCTTGCGGTCGAACGCCTCGCCGGTGCATCCGTCGTAGAGAGTGACCTGGCCCGAGCGGTCTAAACCCGCCCGCTCCAGCATTCCAACGATGTCCTTTTCACGCGCGCCGTCGAAGACCGGCGTCGCGACCGGCACGCCGCGGCGCAGATTTTCGCCGAGTTCGACCACGGCCTCATCGTCAAGTTCCATGATCTCCGCCTTGGCGTCATAAATTTCGACGAGCTTGTCGCGCAAGGGCTTCGTGTTCTTGTCCCGCAAGTAGGCATTCACCGTGTCGCCGACCTGCTTGCCAAGACCGGCACAGGCCCAGCCGAGATGGGTTTCGAGGATTTGTCCGACATTCATGCGGGAAGGCACGCCGAGCGGGTTCAAGACGATATCGACCGGCTGCCCGTCGGCGAGGAAGGGCATGTCCTCCTGCGGCACGATCTTGGAAACGACGCCCTTGTTGCCATGCCGTCCCGCCATCTTGTCGCCGGGCTGGATCTTGCGCTTCACCGCGACGAACACTTTCACCATCTTCATGACGCCCGGCGGCAATTCGTCGCCGCGCTGCAACTTTTCGACCTTGTCGAGAAAGCGGCTCTCGAGGGCTTTCTTGGCTTCGTCATACTGCCTGCGCATGGCTTCGAGCTCGGCCATCGTCTTGTCGTTCTCGATCGCGAAGATCCACCATTGCGAGCGCGGATAGTCCTCGATGACCTCCCTGGTGAGCTTGGTATCCCGCTTGAATCCCTTCGGTCCGGCGATCGCCTTCTTGTCTACGAGAACGTCCATGAGACGCGCATAGACGTTGCGATCGAGGATCGCTAGCTCGTCGTCGCGGTCCTTCGCGAGACGCTCGATTTCCTCGCGTTCGATCGCTTGGGCGCGCTCGTCCTTGTCGACGCCATGCCGGTTGAAGACGCGCACCTCGACGATCGTGCCCTGCACGCCCGGCGGCACCCGCAACGACGTATCGCGGACATCCGATGCCTTCTCGCCGAAGATCGCGCGCAAAAGCTTTTCTTCCGGAGTCATCGGACTTTCGCCCTTCGGCGTGATCTTCCCGACCAAGACATCGCCCGCCTGGACCTCGGCGCCGATATAGACGATGCCGGCCTCGTCGAGATTCTTCAACACCTCTTCCGATACATTCGGAATATCGCGGGTGATTTCCTCCGGACCGAGCTTGGTGTCGCGCGCCATCACCTCGAACTCGTCGATATGAATCGAGGTGTAGACATCGTCCTTGACGATCTGTTCGTTGAGAAGGATCGAATCTTCGAAATTATAGCCGTTCCAGGGCATGAAGGCGACGAGGACATTGCGCCCCAGCGCCAGATCTCCGAGATCGGTCGACGGTCCATCGGCAATGATGTCGCCGTTGCGCACGTAGTCGCCGACCCGCACCAGCGGCTTCTGGTTGATGCATGTCGATTGGTTCGAGCGCTGGAACTTCATCATCCGGTAGATATCGACCCCTGGCTTGCCGGCGTCGGTTTCCTTGGTTGCCCGGATCACGATGCGCGTCGCATCGACCTGGTCGACAAAGCCCGTCCGCCGCGCCGCGATGGCGGCGCCGGAATCGCGCGCGACGACGGACTCCATGCCGGTCCCGACCAGCGGCGCGTCGGATCGGACGAGCGGCACGGCCTGACGTTGCATGTTAGAGCCCATGAGCGCCCGGTTGGCATCGTCGTTCTCGAGGAACGGGATCAGGGCGGCGGCCACCGAAACGAGCTGCTTTGGCGACACGTCCATGAAATCGACGCGCTCGCGCGGAACCATGACGACATCGCCCGAGCGCCGGCAAACGACCAAATCCTCGGTCAGCGCCCGCTCCTCGTCGAGCGGCGCATTCGCCTGCGCGACGTTGTACTTGGCTTCCTCCATCGCCGAAAGATAAACGACATCGTCGGTCACCCGGCCATCCTTAATGCGCCGGTAAGGAGCTTCGATGAACCCATATTTGTTGACCCGCGCGAACGTCGCGAGCGAATTGATGAGACCGATATTGGGGCCTTCCGGCGTCTCGATCGGGCAGATCCGCCCGTAATGCGTCGGATGCACGTCGCGCACCTCGAAACCCGCGCGCTCGCGGGTGAGACCGCCGGGACCGAGCGCCGATAGCCGCCGTTTATGGGTAATCTCGGACAACGGATTGGTCTGATCCATGAACTGCGACAATTGCGACGAGCCGAAGAACTCGCGCACCGCCGCGGCGGCGGGCTTGGCGTTGATCAGATCCTGCGGCATGACCGTATCGATGTCGACGGAGGACATCCGCTCCTTGATCGCCCGCTCCATCCGCAGCAAGCCCAGCCGGTACTGATTCTCCATCAGTTCGCCGACCGAGCGGACACGCCGGTTGCCGAGGTGGTCGATGTCGTCGATCTCGCCGCGTCCGTCGCGTAGATCGACAAGCGCCCGCATGACCGCGATGATATCTTCCTTGCGCAACGTGCGCACCGTATCCGCCGCGTCAAGATCCATGCGCATGTTCATCTTGACCCGGCCGACCGCCGAGAGATCGTAGCGCTCCGGATCGAAAAACAATGATCGGAACATCGCCTCCGCGGTTTCAAGGGTCGGCGGTTCGCCCGGCCGCATGACGCGGTAGATATCGAACAACGCTTCCTCGCGCGAGTGGTTCTTGTCGACGGCGAGCGTGTTGCGAATATAAGGACCGATGTTGACATGATCAATGTCGAGCACCGGCAACTCGGCGAAACCGGCCTCGATCAACAGCGCCAGGGATTTGGCGGTGATCTCGTCGCCGGCTTCGGCAAAGATTTCGCCGGTCGCCGGGTTATAAAGATCGGAGGCGACATATTGTCCGTGCAGATCCTCATCCTGCGCGCGCAGGAATTTGACCCCTCGTTCGGCGAGCAGGCGCGCGGTGCGGACCGTCAGTTTTTTGCCCGCCTCGAGAACCACCTCGCCGGTGTCGGCGTCGAGACGATCGAGAGCGGCCTTCATGCCTTTCATGCGATCGGGCTCGAAGGGCACGCGCCACCCGCCCTTATCCCGCGCAAAAGTGATCGTCTTATAAAAAATCGAGAGAATCTCCTCGCCATCCATTCCGAGGGCGTAAAGGATCGACGTCGCCGGAATTTTCCGGCGCCGGTC
>JBOHJV010000124.1:0-10678 GCA_050728695.1 Methylocella sp.
CACGGGCGCGACCGGGGCCAATGGCACGGCTGGGGCCGCCGGGGCCACTGGCATGCCAGGTCCAAGTTTCGCCCTGGCCACTCAGACCTGCGGCAGCTATGGCCAGGTGACCGGCATCACTGCCAGCAACAACATCCAATGCCGCTGCGACGCCGCGACGTTCACTGACACAACGACAGCATTTGCTGACATAGTGAGGCCAGGTTTTGGCTTTGAAACATGGGTTGGACCAAATTTTACCCGAGGCAATAATTTTTGTCAGGTGTCGGGGACCGCGCCCAATGGGCCAATCGATGATCCCAATAATCCCGGGTGGATATTAAACGCGCCTTCAGGGTGGTCAAGCTGCACCCTCAATGTCTTACCCCCCACCAATTGCCCCGGCGGTGGAACGGCGAGCGTGGTTGGTACTTTCCCGGTCTGTTCGCCTCAAGGTACAACTCCTGTGGCAACGGACCAAGCCACCATCACCTGCACGCCTTAGTTTGACCGGCCGCGGCTCTTCCCCGTCCGGCGGGCCTAGGCTTTCGCCACAGGAACCGAGATCGTCAGAGGGAGATAGGCAAAAGGCCTATCGCAATTCAGGGGTCGAAAATGAAACCAGCACAATTTCCGTCCGCGATTCTTTGCTCCAGCACGTTGCTGGCAGCGGCCGCGGCGCCGGCTTTGGCCGATTCGCATGTTGCGATCTTCACGGTGCAAGTCGATCCAACCGAGACTTTGATGACGATCACGGGTAAGGGGTTCAGCAAGCATAGCAAGGTCTTTTTGGCAACCGCCCCCATCACGGGCTCATGCAATTTTGGTGGCGTGCCCACGCTGATCACCTGCGCGTTCACGCCACCCGCGCTACCCATCGCGCCGGGCGAATACCGCCTTGCCGCCGGCAATTCCGATGATGATTTTGCCATTTTCGACGTGACGGTTCCGATGGCTCCTCCCACTGGCCCGACCGGCGCGGCCGGCGCGACAGGGGTACAAGGTCCGCCAGGACCCACGGGACCCACGGGCCCAACCGGGGCCGCCGGAGCCGCTGGCGCGGATGGGGCCGCCGGGGCCACGGGCCCGCAGGGTCCCGGCGTCAACCTGGAAAGTCAGAGCTGCTCCGGCAGCACCTATGCCGCGACGCGGGGCTTTGACGCCAACGGCAACCTCCAATGCGGCTGCCTCGCCGCGACCTTTACGTTAACGGAGACAAGTTTTACTGACTCTAGCAATCCCCCTAATCAATTCTGGACCTCAGGTCCGTTTCTCTTCGGCGACGGAATTTGTAGAGGGAAAGAGTCAGGGCCCTTCGGCTTTATCAACAACACCCCCCTGCCGCCTCATAATGGTCCTACGTATGGCGGGTACCAAATAATAGGTTTCAGTGGATGGTCAAGCTGTACCGTCAGCGCCCAGCCCCCAACCAATTGCCCCGGCGGCGGAACGGCGAGCGTCGGCGTAGATTCCATTGGCAACCCTTTCCCGGTCTGTTCGGTCGCTGCCGGTACAGCCGCGGCAACCGACCAAGCCACCATCACTTGCACCCCTGACTGACGGGCGTCGCCCCCGCCCCTCATCCTGAGGAGGCCGCGAAGCGGCCGTCTCGAAGGATGCGGGCGGGGCTTTTGAGACAGAAACTTACAGATGCTTAGAGGGAGATAGGCAAAGGGCCTATCGTAAATCGGGAGTCGAAAATGAAACCAGTGCAATTTCCGTCCGCGCTCCTTTGCTCAAGCGCTTTGCTGGCGACCGCCGCGGCCCCGGCTTTGGCCGATTCGCATGCTGTTATATTGAGCGTGACGGAAGCCAATTTGCCGCCAAATCCCCCGGCACAGCCGCAGTCCTCGCTGACCATCAACGGCCAGGGTTTTCGGCCGGGCGGCAATGTCTATCTCGGGTCCATGGCCATCACCCGCCAATGCCCATTGAACCAGGCGGGCACGGTTTACAGCTGCACGGTGACAGCCATCCTCCCCGGCGAATGGCGGGTGCTCGTCAAGGGCCAAGGCGACGACGACGAAAGCGCCGCCGTTTTCGACATAACGGTTCCGATGGTTGGCGCCGCCGGTCCGGCGGGCGCGGCAGGGCCACAAGGGCCACAAGGTCCCGCGGGACCCGCAGGCCCAACGGGGGCCACTGGCGCCGCTGGGGCCAATGGGAAGGATGGGCCCCCTGGGGCCACTGGCGCCACAGGTCAAGGTCTCAGCGTCGCCGGCCAGTTCTGCCCCAGCCCCATGGTGCTAGCCGGCTTTAACTTCGTCGGCGCCATCGCATGCCGGTGACCCGCCGCGACGTTTAGTAACCAAGTCCCTTTCGGGACTTGGCACGTGCGGCGCGACGGCGCATCCTTCGAGATAGGCTCGCCGCTTAAGCCTTCCTCGGGAAGAGGGCGAGGATTTGGCAACAGCCGCCAAGATGTGCTCTATTTGCGGGCTCGAAGGAGGACCGCAATGCGCTCGCGGTTGGTAATCGGTCTATTTCTGGTCGCGCAGGTTGCCGCTCCCTGCTGGAATGGGGCGGCATATGCGCAATCAGCCGATCCCGCGCCGACAGTCGCATCAGCCGATGGCGAAATCAGCGTCGAGGCGAATGGCGCCACGCTTGGGGAAATCTTGGATCGTCTTTTCACCGAAAGCGGCACCGTCGTCGACTGGCGTGACCAAGGTGTGGCCGACAAAGTGATCGAAGGCAGCTTTAAAGGTCCAATAGACGAGGTTACGCAAAGACTTCTAGCAGGCGTGAACTATATTGCAATCTCCGCAAGCTCCGATGGCGAGGTGCGTATCACACGCCTCGTCATTTTCGGCGGCGCCTCGTCCGTTGGGATCGCGCCACCGAGCCCATTCGCGGCGCGCGCGCGCGGCAATCCCCCCGCATCTCCAGGCGTCCCCTTCATTGCTAGCCGTGCTCGCATGAGGCTACACCGCTGAATGCAACTCACGGCGGAACGCCTCACAACGGCGCCCGCATGCAAGCCCGCAGGCCGCTCGCCGCGCTTTTACCTTGCCGGAGACGGCTCCGCTTCGCCAATTGGGGTTCGAACGACGGAATTTCGCCAGACTCGGCTTTGCCCTTTGCCGCGCGCTTCGCAAGGTCGCCCTTTCGCGCCCGCGCCCGCCCTCCCATTAACATGGTGTTTACCCTATTCGCGCAACATGCCGACTTCGGGGCATCTTCGCCCTTTTTATGTCGCAATCCGACTTCCCCCAACGGTTTCGCGCCAAGGGTTGCGGCCGGACCAATAGCGAGGCCGCATGTCCGCCACAATCCTGATCGCCGGCGACGATTTTCCGCAGCGGCGGCTCATCGCAACATTGGTCCATCAATTTGGTTATCAGGCCCTGACCGTCGCAACCAGCGAAGCGCTCGCCCGTCTGCACGCCTCTCGCGCTTCGCCCGTCGATCTTGCCATTCTCGATCTTGTGAACTCCGACGGCTTAGCGGTGCTCGCCCGGTTGCGCGAGCTTGCCGAGAAACTTCCCATTATCGTGCAGACCTCGAAGGCAGCGGTCGATGAGGTCATCCGGGCAATGCATCTTGGCGCGCGGGATTTCGTGGTGAAGCCGGTTGGGCCGGAGCGGCTGCGCGTCGCGATCAAGAACGCGCTTGCCACCGCAAGGCTCGAAGAGGAAGTGCGCTTCTTGACAAGGCGGGCGGTTGGCGCCTTGGCGTTCAAGGATCTTGGCGGCGGCAGCGCGGAAATGGCGCGCGCCATTCGGCAGGGCGAAAAGGCGGCGAAATTGGCCATTCCCGTGCTGCTCGAAGGCGAGCCCGGCGTCGGCAAGGAAATTTTCGCCCGCGCCATCCACGCAGCTTCCGGCCGGCGCGACGGCGCGTTCGTGGCCTTCCATTGCGCTGCCCCGCCAAACGATCTCGAAAGCGTGCTGTTTGGCCGCAAAAAGGCGGCGGGAGGCGCCGAAAAGACCGTTGGCAAATGCCGCGAGGCGCAGGACGGCACGTTTTTTTTCGACCGGATCTGCGAATTGCCGCTTGCCGCGCAGGCGCGGCTTTTGCGCTTCCTCCAAGATGGCGAGATCCAAGAGGGCTTCCTCCAAGAAGGCGAGATCCGTAGCGCCGGGGCAAAGCGCAAGGGGAAAGCCGATGTCGGCCTGATTTTCGCCGCCAATCGCAATCTGATCGACCTTGTCAAACGCGGCTTCTTCCGCGACGACCTTTATTACCGCATAAATGTGTTTCCAATTTTGATCCCGCCGCTGCGCGCGAGGCGAAACGATATCGCCCCTCTCGCCAGCCGGTTTTGCGCGCAATTTGCGGCGGCGGAAGGAAAGCCCGTTCGCGGGATCAACGCTGAGGCGCAAGCCTTGCTTTGCGCTTACGATTGGCCGGACAATGTCTGGCAATTGCAAAACGCCGTCTTTCGCGCCGTGGTGCTCGCCGACGGCCTTGAACTCACCGTCGCCGAGTTTCCGCAAATCGCCGCAAGAGTCGCGGGCTTTGGCGTCCGTGTCCCCGCCGCGCCGGTCCGAGCCGCGCGGCCCCCCCGTGAAAAAGAGTTCATTCCGGCCGAGATGCGCGATCCCAATGTCTTGGCCCTCCTCGACGAGAACGGCAATGCGCGCCATCTCGATCGATTGGAAGCCGAAGCGATCAAATTCGCGCTCAATCATCACCGCGGCCAGATGTCAGCGGTGGCGCGCAAGCTTGGGATCGGACGCTCGACCCTCTATCGCAAGCTGAAACAACATGACTTGTCGAATCGCCCTGATATGTTGGCGCAAGTTCCGAAGGCGCAGGCCGCAGGCGCGTGAAACTGTAGAAGTTGGGATTTGAGATATCAGTCGCTGTCGCTTGAAATCGCACCCGGCCTTCCATCTCATGGCGGCGACTCCCGGGCTATGACCCGGGGGTCGCGAGCCGTTCGATCCTGTCAAGGATGTAATAGGGCGTTCGGAGGCACGCCCGTCGCAAGCAGCGGGCTATGGCACCGGCATCGCCGGAGCGAGAAATCCACGGGCTTTGACCCATGGACGCGCCCTTGACAGGATCGAAGCCGTGTCGCCGAGAACCCGCCGTGAGATGAATGGCATAATTTGACATTGGTCGATGGATCAAATCCCAACTTCTACGGGTCATCTTGAAATGCTGCTTGTGGCGGGCTTGCCGCGCCGTAAAATTTTCGTGCTGTCGCGCGGGCCGCTTGTGTTACCTTTTGTGCAAAGCGGACAAGCCGCGATAAAACCGGGAAGTTGGGAGGCAAGATGCGGGCGCCATGTCGGTCGACAGGTTTTTGCGGCGCGCTGGCGCTGGCCCTTTGCCTTGCGGGTTTTCCCGCCCGCGCCGGAGAGGCATCCCCGCGCCCTGGGGCGGGGGTGCCTTCTGCCGATTGGCCGGGAAAAGCCAGGCCCGGCGTGCTGGCGATGGCGCCTTCGCATGGCGTTCCCTTGACGGATGAAGCGCCCGAGGCCGAGCCGCGGGATGACGCGGCCCAAGCGCCAAGCGAAGCCAACCCCATGCCGCCGGACGGCGGCGCCCTGCCCGCGGAGCCCGGTCAAACCGCCGCGCCCGCGCTGGCTCCGGTCAACGCGGCGCTCAAAGCCGCGCTTGAGGCGCGTTCCGGTTTGCCAGAGCCCGCCGCGCCGCCGCGGCGGCGCGAGCGCGAGGCAATCGCCGCCTTCTACGCCTTGCGCGATTTCGCGCCGCTCTGGTTTAGCGGCGGTACCGCCAACGCTGCGGTTGCCCCGGTCGTGTCGCGGCTGAATCACGCCGCCGAAGATGGGCTCGACGTCGACGCTTCCACGCTCGCTGTTGCACCCGGACCCGATGCGGAAATCGCCGCGGCCGATCTTGCTTTGAGCGATGCGGTCGTGGCTTATGGCCGCCAGGCGAGCGGTAGCCGGGTCGATCCGCGGATGATCTCGCGGTTGATCGGGGTCGAACCCGAAGTCGCCGATCCCGCCGTCATATTGGCGCTAGTCGCCAGCGCCGGGGAAGACGCGGGCGAGGCATTGCGCCGGTTCAATCCGCCGCAAAAGGCCTACGAAGCGTTGCGCGAAAAACTTCTCCAATTGCGTGGGCGCGGCATGGCCAAGTCCGGCGCCGCAATTCCCGCGGGCCCGGTTCTGCGCCCCGGCATGCGCGATCCGCGGGTGCCGCGCGTTCGCGCGCGGCTTGGCCTCGATGGCGGGGTGGCGGAAGACCTTGTCTATGACACGAAGATCGCGGCGGCGGTCGCCGCTTTCCAGAATGCCAATGGTTTGCCGGCCTCGGGTCATTTGACGACGAAAACTGTCGCCGCCCTGTCCGGCGGCGCTTCGAGTCTAAAGGCCGAAATCCTCGCCAACATGGAACGCTGGCGCTGGATGCCGCGCGACATGGGCGAGACCCATATCGAGGTGAATATCCCCGACTATGAAGCCGTGGTCATTGACAAAGGGGCGGTGATCGAGCGCAACCGCGTCGTCGTCGGCAAGGAGCAAACCCCGACGCCGATATTTTCCGAAACAATGAAATTTTTGATCGTCAATCCCGCTTGGAACGTGCCGCAATCGATCATCCGCAAGGAGATGCTGCCGAAACTGGCGTCCGATCCCGGTTATTTTCAGCGAATGGGATACGAGGTTTTTTCCCGCGGGGGCCATCTTGTGGTGCGCCAGCCGCCGGGCGAAAAGAATGCGCTCGGGCGGATCAAATTCGTGTTCCCGAACGATTTTGCCGTCTACATGCACGATACGCCGCTGCGCCGGCTGTTTGCTTCGGCCAAGCGGGCGTTCAGCCATGGTTGCGTGCGGGTCGACGATCCGTTCCGCTTCGCCGAGACGGTGCTCGGCCAAGGCTGGAGCGAGAGCCGAATCAAGAAATTGATTGGCGGCAAGGAGCGCTACGTCTATCTGCCAAAGCCGCTGCCGGTTTATCTTGAATATTTTACCGCCTTTGTGGATGAGGCGGGCGCCCTGCAATTGCGCGACGACGTCTATGGCTATTCGCGCCGGGTAAAGGCCGCCCTCGGCCTCCAGGGGTAAAGTGCCCGCGCGGCGCGCCGGACCGCTCGTTTTTGTCAATATTTGGTTATTTCTCATATCGTTGCTATGCTGGCCCAGCTTACATCCGAAAGTGGCCGTGACGATGAACGTCAATCTTACCCCAGAGCTTGAGGAGATGGTCCGGCAAAAAGTGGCGTCGGGCCTTTACACATCGGCAGCAGAAGTGATCCGGGAAGCTTTGCGCTTGCTGGAAGAACAGGACCGTCTGCGCGCGGCCAAGCTCAATCAAATGCGGCATGATATTCAAGACGGGCTGAACAGCGGCCCCGCGACGGGTTGGGATGCCGGGGAGATCAAACGGGAGGGCGCCAAACGACGTGCCGCTCGGGCAAGCGGCAATCGCGCGTGATCAATGCCGCGCATTCTCATCCGGCCGCGTGCGGAGAACGATCTCGCGGAAATCTGGGATTTTATCGCCGAGGATAGCCAAGCGCGGGCCGACTCGTTTCTCGATAGGCTTGACCAAAATTTCCATGGCTTAGCGGGCGCTCCGCATCTAGGCCGTGCACGCGGCGAGCTAAGCCCGAAGCTTCGAAGTTTTCCCTTTGGCCGGTATGTGATTTTTTATCTGCCGCTTCCGGACGGAATCGAAATCGTCCGCGTGCTGCATGGCGCCCGCGATCTCGACGCCATTTTCCATGCCGGCGATTGATACCAACCGCCCTAAATCCTGACCTGTGCCCATTCTCTCGTTCCGATTGAGGCTATGACATCAGGTGCGGCCATCAGGGCGTTCCAGGCATCGCAACAGGCGTCGAGGATCGCGTCGTAGGTGTCCCAGACGCAGTGGCTGAGAAAGTTGCCGCGCAGATAGTCCCATATGTTTTCGACTGAGTTCAGCTCGGGCGCGTAGGACGGAAGCGGCAGGAGGACGATGTTGTCTGGCACAATGAGCTGCGGCGAGCTGTGCCAGCCCGCACCATCGAGGATCAACAGGGCGATGGCGCCGACGTTGACGCATTGGCTGATTTCGGCCAGGTGTTGGTTCATGGCCTCGATGCTGACTGTCGGCATGACCAGGGCGGCGCCGGCGCCACGCGCCGGGCAGATGGCGCCGAAGAGGTACGCCCAGGCGAACCGCCGGTCGCGCTTAATCCGCGGGCGCGTGCCGCGCTTGGCCCAGATGCGGGTCAGCGTGCCGTGCTGGCCGACGCGGGCGGAATGAGCCAAAGGTTCCAGAGCGCGAAGCGCTTTGGAATGGCGAATGGAGGGTTCATCCTGAAACCAGATTTCGACCGGCCGGCCGGCAAGCTGCGGCGGGATCGCGGCGCGCGCCAGCTCGGCGAAGTTTTTTTAAAAGCCCCCTGCGCCTCAAGGTCGCTTTGCGGGTGCACGGGACGCCCCGACATGCTGCTGAAATTCAGCTTCGCCAGCAGCTTGCCGACGCTGCGCTCATGCAGGTGAACATCGAATTTGGCGGCGATGCGGTCACGCAAGTCGGCGCAGCGCCAGCGCACCACGCCATCGGTCTTGAGGTCAGGGCCGTCTTCCACCCACTTCGCCACTTCGCTCCGCTGGGCTTCGGCCAGACGCGGCTGACGCCCAGGCCGGGGCCGGTCCGCGAGCCCCGCCAAGCCATCCGCGTTGTAGCGAATAACCCAGTCGCGCAGCGTCTGCCGGTCCATGCCACCGGCCTGCGCGGCCAACAGCCGCGAATGACCGTCCAGCACCATGGCAATGGCCAGAATGCGCCGCGCTTGCTTGGCGTCCGCCGTCCGCGCCGCCGCCGCCCGCAACCGCGAAATACTCAGAACTTGGCATGTCATCTCGATTGCCGACATGCTGCCCGCTCCGCGAATCAACGACACGCTGAATCGAATCACGTTTGCGGCTGCCTGGGAATCCTCCACGAGTCAGGTCCTTGGGCGGTTGGTATGATTCCGGTGCGGTATCGTCGCGCGACGACGTCTAAGGCTATTCGCGCCGGGTGTAGGCGGCGCTCGGCTTGCAGGGGTAAAGAGCCCGGAGCCTGTTTCGAAAGCCTCCTCTGCCGTCTCAAAGGACGCGCCGCGCGGCCAAAGTGCCTCGGGGTAGCGCGGCAGGCTTGCGCGGCCAGCGTGTTTAAACAATAGAGTCCGGGGACTTCAATTCGGTGCCGCCGCCGAAAGTGCCAGCAAGAGCTTACGCCGATTGGTATCGGCGAGTGAGCAAAAAGGAGCAAAAGCCTTGATTTCCATTACGTTCCCGGACGGCGCTTCGCGCGCGTTCGAGCCCGGCGTCAGCGGGTTCGATATTGCCAAAAGCATTTCGCCTTCGCTCGCCAAGCGCGCTGTCGCGATGGCCCTTGACGGAAGTTTGCGCGACCTCGCCGACCCCTTGACGGACGACGCTAGAATCGAGTTCGTCGCCCGCGACGACGACAGAGCGCTCGAACTCATCCGTCACGACGCCGCGCACGTTCTAGCCGAAGCGGTGCAGACGCTCTTTCCAGGCACGCAAGTCACGATCGGGCCGGTGATCGAGAACGGCTTTTATTACGATTTCTATCGCGCCGAGCCTTTCACGCCAGAGGATTTTCCCACGATCGAAAAAAAGATGGCCGAAATTATCGCCCGCGACAGGCATTTCACAAAGGAGATTTGGACGCGCGAGGAGGCCAAAGCTTGGTTCGCGGCGCATGGCGAAGTTTTTAAGGTCGAACTCGTCGAAACGATTCCCGCCGACGAGACCTTGAAGATTTACAAGCAGGGCGATTGGCTCGATCTCTGCCGCGGCCCCCATATGACCTCGACGGGCAAGATCGGCAACGCGTTCAAATTGATGAAAGTCGCGGGCGCCTATTGGCGCGGCGATTCGACAAAGCCCATGCTCCAGCGGATCTACGCGACGGCCTTCGCCAAGGCAGACGAGCTCGCGGCCTATTTGCGGCAGCTCGAGGAAGCCGAACGGCGGGATCATCGCCGTCTGGCGCGGGAAATGGATTTGTTCCATTTTCAGGAAGAAGGGCCCGGCACGGTTTTTTGGCACGCGAAGGGCTGGACCTTGTTTCAAACGCTGATTTCGTACATGCGGCGCCGGCAGAGCGAGCTCGGCTATATCGAGGTCAATACGCCGCAGGTGCTCGACCGAGCGCTTTGGGAGACGTCCGGCCATTGGCAGACGTTTCGCGAGAGCATGTTCATCACAAAGACCGAGGACGAACGCGTCTTCGCCCTAAAGCCGATGAACTGTCCGGGGCACGTGCAGATTTTCAAGAACGGCCTCAAATCCTATCGCGACCTGCCGATGAAGATCGCCGAATTCGGCATCGTCCACCGCTACGAGCCTTCCGGCGCGATTTTCGGCCTCATGCGGGTGCGCGCCTTCACCCAGGACGACGCCCATATTTTTTGCGCCGAGGATCAGATCATGGAGGAGAGCTTGCAGGTCAACGACCTCATCCTTTCCATCTACCGGGATTTCGGATTCGAGGACATCCTTATCAAATTGTCGACGCGGCCGGACAGGCGTGTCGGCTCGGACGCGGCCTGGGACCGGGCCGAGGCGGCCTTGTCGGCTGTCCTCGAGACGCTCAAGGGACGCGGCGCCAAGACCACCGTCAATCCGGGCGAAGGCGCTTTCTATGGCCCAAAGCTCGAATACACTCTTCGCGATGCGATCGGGCGCGAATGGCAGTGCGGCACGACGCAAGTCGATTTCAATTTGCCTGGCCGCTTCGGCGCCTTCTTTATCGGGCCGGATAGCGAGAAGAC
>JBOHJV010000125.1:0-10600 GCA_050728695.1 Methylocella sp.
GCCGATGATTGCTGCGCCAAGGAACGCCTTGCTCGCCAAGATCGCGTCGATTTAGACGAGCCCGAAATGCACGGCGGATAAGAGCGAGCGCCCCGCCCTCCGTCATGCCTGCGGCGCCCGCGGCGGCCCCTGGATCGCGCCAGGAAGTGGAGAGATCACGGGCGGCGTCGCGGCGGCAATCTGAAGCCCGCTGAAATGCGACCATGCCTTGGCAACCCATAATCCGGCCGCGACCCATGCGGCATGCTCGCGGCTCATGATTTGTTCCCACGAAAAACCGTTAAGCTCGTCGCCCTCGATCACCACGAACGTCCATCCTGTCGCAAGAGTGTCCAAGATGGGCGTCTTGAGACCAAAAAACGAAAGTTGCAGGCTCTGCCAGACTGTCAGGCCGCCAGCGCGTAACTTCTGGGGGATCCCAAGCGTCGCACGGACACTTCTGATTCCAGGATAAATGATAAAGATCAGCATGCCGATACCAATGATGATCACGATAGGAATGGCCATCGTCTTCTCCTAGGTTATTTTGTTGACAGGCTTCCAGCGGCCGGCGTAGGCGCCGCTATAGCGGCTTTCGCCGCGACGATCGCGGCCTCTTCTGCGGCGATGTCCTTTTCCGTTTTGGATACCACTGTGGCTACCGCGGCCTTCGCAGCGATAGCGGCGGCTTGCGCTGCCTGCATTTGGGCCACGGCTCTGTTCAGCGCATCGGCGCGCTGCCCATGCCGCCAAGCGTTGAAAAATGCAATGAGCATGCCAACGAATGTGCCGCCGCCGAAGATCGAGGTGATGGGCGATGAAGTGGCGTTGCGCGTTATGGAAGCGAGGACGTTGCTCATCTTCTTCTCCTCTTTGCATGATGCGGCTTTGCATGATGCGGCACCTCGCAGGATTTGGGGCTCCCAAGAGTCCCTTTGTGTGGATCTCCGCCAAGGCATGATTGAACCGGAGGCGGCTTACTTTGGGCGACGGCCGAGACAAGCGTCGGCGATGGAGGGGCGTTGTTTTTCTTGCTTTGCGTGAGGGCCGGGTAGAGGTAGAGGAGCGCCGCGAGCAGGACGGGGGCGCCCACGATCAAGAGGCGCCAATTGATCCACGACAGTGAGCCGGTCCAGCTTGCAGCCCCGGTTCCGCCTGGTTGTATTGGCGAAGGAGGCGCGGGGCGTTTCATTAGCGCGAGCGTGTCTTGCGCGTATTTGATTCGCTGGTCGAGATGGGCGTGCGCGGGGGCTGGACGTTCGTAGAAATCGCAAATATTCGCGGTGAGCGTTTTCAGCGGCTTGGCCCCTGCTATAAGCCCGGCGTGCAGGGCTGGATAATCCGCTTGGAGTTCGTAAAGAAAAAACCACGCCTGGGTTTTGATCGTATCCCAGGGAAGCTCATTGGCGGCGGCCCAGGTTTTGAGATGTGTCAGGCGGCCAAGCCGCCATTGGAAAAGACCGTCTGACCCATGATCTTTCTCGCCCGTGGTTACCGCGAGGCAGTTGTTCTCTTCGCTCGCGTTGCCCGCAGCCGCGCAAGCCGAAGCAAGCGGGAGCCCCACGAGGCCGAGGGCCGGGTTGCCTTTTATGACATAGTCGGCAAGCTCTATTTGGCGCCCGGCCAGCGTATCGCCAGCTACTACGCCGCTGGCGTGGCTGGGGGAGGGTTTGCCGCTTTGACCTTCGTCGCCGTGTCCTGGACCAGCGCCTGGATGTCTTTTACGATCGCCTCCAGCGGCGCCAGCGTAGGGAGCTGCTTTGCAGTGACCGCGCTGTTGATGTCCTTCATCCCGGCAAGAACGTCGGTCAGGATTTTAATCAGTCTGTCTACTGTTTCTTCGATTGTCATTTTGGTTTCCTTGTTTGTGCTAGGGTCGATCGCGCGCAAGCCTATCTTGACGATACGCGCGACACGCATGGGTTTGGCTGGCTGGGAGAAACGTCGAGGCCGATAAGGAAAAAACGCGGCCGGCCTTAATGCACCGCGAAGAAATTCAGAACCGTCATCGAAAATCCAAGAACAATAAGAACAATGCCGGTCACGTCGATAATGGTGAGCCCTGAGCCCTTGCCGAAGGGTTGCCGAACCGTCATACCGGAAGCCTCTCAAAAAGTACGAGCATAACGCCACCTAACCCGAGCGGAACTGGCGTGAGAAGCTCGTCAATAAAATTATGCTTGCCGCCGATTCCCTCGAGCCATAAGCCGATTATCATGAGAGAGGCGACGGTAAGGGGATCAACTATCGCTTGAATCATTGTTTTGCCTCCGTAACGAGTGGGGCGGCTCTCGCGCCGCCGATGAAAGAGGAAACTCCCGGCCATAGCCGCGATGCCAGCGCGCGCGGCGACTACCACCATTCTTCCGATGTGCATGTGGCGGGTGCCGCCGCGACCGCCGCTGCGAATGCGGCGGCCCCTACAGCTGCCTTTAATGTCTTCTTGCCGGATGTGTGTGATGCCTTGGCCGCTTCGCCGGCGAGAATCGCTGGACCGGCGCCAGTGCCATAATCATCAAGATCGCGAGCGCTTCGCAGGAAACTAGGCATTGTCCCCAGCCTGCCCCGCAACGGCTCCAGGTGCGCAGCCGATGCGTGAACGAACGCCGGTGCGAGAGTATCCCATGATCGCATCGTTGACCGGGGACTTGCACAAGATTGCCGCAATGTTGCGCGCGTGCGCAACTCCGCCATTGATCGCGGTCTAAAACGCAGGGGATTTCGCCAGCGCGCGATAATCATTGGTCGCTTGCGTCACGCCCTCCATCGCCCGGCCGCCATGATCGCGCAGGTCGTTCGACCACCCCCTCGTATTTAAGGGCGAAGGCAAGACAGGCTTGTAACCGCGGGTCGGGTTAACGAACCGAAAATCCTCACTAGTGCGTTATCCGGTCAAGTTGGTCCATATCCCGCTGCCTTGAAGTAGTTTTCGCGTTCGTTCGGGGGGAAGAGGTCGAGAAGCTCGCCGATGCGGCTCCAAAGGGCCTCGACGGAGCGTTCGGAAGCCTTTCGCAGAAGCGTCTGCAATTTCGAAAAGGCCTCCTGAGCGCGCCGAAGGATCGATAGGGTTCAGGTCGGGCGAGTAGCGCGGCAGGAAACGGAGTTCGGCGCCCGCGGCCTCGATTGCCGCCCTGACTTTGGCGCTCTTGTGCGCGCCGAGATTGTCGATCAAAACGATGTCGCCCGGCGAGAGTGCCGGGACAAGCCCCTCTTTGACATAGGCGAGGACATAGGCGAGGAAGCATTCGCCATTGATCGGGCCGTCGAGCCCAAAAGGGGCCGCGATGCCGTCAAGGCGAAGCGCGGCCACGAAGGTCGTCGTCTTCCTCGTCGTCTTCCCATGGCCGTGCGGCACCCTCGGGTCAAGCCCGAGGGCCGCTCCCCGCGCCGGCATCGTCCATGGGTGGGTGCCATGTTGGTCCTGAGCCTGCCGAAGGATGGCCCAGGTCTCGTCGCCCAGGTCTCGTCGCCCAGGTCTCGTCGATCAACACAAGGCGCTTGGGATCGCGTTGCTTTTGACCCTGTTGCCAGCGCGTCCGCTCGGCCGCGATGTCAGGCCGGTCCTGCTCGGCGGCGTAGACGGGTTTTTTTAAAGGTGATTTTCTCCTTGGCGAAAAATCGCCAGATCGTGCCATAGCCGACATGGACATGGCGCGCGGGCCGAGCTCACGCCGGATCGCGTGAAGCGGCAGATCCGGCGCCGCGGCGACGCGGGCGAGCAGCCAGTCCCGCTCGTCCTCGAGACGCGAATGGCGCTCCCCGCCCATCGGCTTGGCCGCCACGCTGCCCGTCCGCCGAAACCGCTGTGCCCATCGTACCGCGCTGCGGACGCCGATGCCGAACTGTTTTGCCGCCTCGCGGCAGCTACCTCCCGCCCCGACAGCCGCCACAACACGGGTGCGAAGATCGTCCGAATACGGCTTGGTCCTTCATCCTGGCCTCCTTCCAGCCAGAATTTTGAATCACACCAGTGCCGATTTGGGAATCCTCCACGATTCAATCACAGTGGATAACGCACTAGCGAATTTTTCAGCCGTCATGATGCGCTTCAATAAAAAACCGCTGCCTTCGCGAAACACATTGAATGCTTTGATGCGCGGAGAGTTGTCGAAGGACGGCCCGACCCTTGGCAGGATGTGCAAAAATGCACAAACTCATCCGATGATGTTCGAGTCTTCCTCGCGGTCGCGCAGATAATTGTCAAACGTGCGTTCCAGATCTGGTTTGTTACCGGAGAATTCCAACACGCCGTAGCTGTTGCGCTTCAAGTCGGCGTGCGGATTGAACCGATGCTTGATGAACATATCCCAACGGCTGACATAGGCACGGCGCGTCTTGTCGCCGTGCCAGCGGTGCTCGATCGTTCCTGGCACGTACCCGAGTTTGCGATTGACATGGACAAGCGCGCGCGCTTCCCAAAGCTTTACGGCATCGCGATACGCGCCACCGATCTCTTCGGGGAGCGAAGAGTCCGCGAGGCCCGCGAGCCCGAGCGCCATGTGATGATCGCCGGAACCCATGCCGCCGAGTTCGAAAAGGCCGCCGATCTTGTCAAGAATTTCACGGACCCAGCACCACGCGAATCCAGAATGCGGGTAGTCGTAACATCCGCCGTTGTGCCTCCAGAATTTCGTTCCTTTTGGCGCAACTGGCTTGCCGCGATGATAACAGCTCGCGAAGCTCACATGAGTCTGGAGATGGTCATCGTTCGGGCCGAGATCATAGGCGGCCTTCCACGGCTGGACGACCGGGTAAAGCTGGAGGGCGTGAACGGCCTCGGCCGCCCATCCCGGCTTGCGGAAATGAACATCGGCATCAAAGGCGCCGACATATCTCGCTTCATGTGGAAGCCTGGAAATCCCGATGTTCAGGCAGTTTTCCTTCGACCAGCAAAGAGACGTCGCGCGAACGGGAACATGCGTTACGCGCGCCCCCGCGAGATCCGAAAGTTCATAGTCCCGCGCGCCGTGGGCGACCTCGACGATCGTCACATGGACATTTCCCTCTCGTAGCCAATCCGCGATGGCCGCGCGGGCAAGATCGATGCGGGACTTCCACCTGATCGGATTGGCAATCGCGGTAACAATATGGAGAATATCCGGTTTCATGTCATTCCCAACTCAATCTTTCGGAGCCCTGTATAAAAGTAGGAAGGCGAGGAAAATCAGCGGCGGCGAGAACATAAGCAGAGCGGATATGAGCCCCTTGGACGTATCGGTCACAATCACTGAAATGCCCCAAGGGTGAACGGCCCGATTGCCGGGCGCGGCTTTTTGTTGAAATCCCAGACGACGCCGCCAAAGCCATCGCCATTGTTCACGCTGTAAAGATTCGCCCCGGCGCCGAAGAAAGGCGACCCCGCCGCCGGGCGGAAATCATTGGTCGTATTTATGAACTGAGGAGACGCGGAAGGCGGATCGACGATCCCATGTGCCTCGAAACCATGAAACGTGAACCACGCCTTGAGGGGCGGGTTGCCCGCGCCGCCGTAGGTCGTTGGGTTGCCGTCCAACGTCGACCATAGATTATAGTCGAAGTGCGTCCACATGCCCGCGGCAGACTGCCCATTGCCGTTCTTAAGGGTGCATGTCGCGGTTGTCCCGGCAACCGCGGGGCATGTCGTGCTCGAAAGGAAAAAGGCATCTTCATTGCCCGTATCCGTCATGCCGGAGAAGACATTGTTCCGGAAATCTTGGTTGGCCACGGTCAATGTTGCATCGTAATTAAGAAGAAATGATTCGCGCTGCGAGTCCCCGTTTGGCCGCTGTACAACTGGAGCATAAGACCAACACGATGAATTGTATCCAGTATTGTTATATATATACAAACCATCCGAAACCCTATTCGGGACGCCTTCCTCGTCCAATATTGCGATAGAAGCTCCGTAATTCACCATGACGTTGTTTCTGATCGTATTATTATTTCGCGTCACGCCGCCCGGCTGGGGCGTGATACATCCATCCAACACTTCATATATAAAGTTTCGTTCAACCAAGGTATTATAATAGGTGCCAAAATAATCGATGCCGTCGCCATACCGGCTGCTCAAGGGCGCGACGCCTTGACTTGCGCCGCCATCATTGCCGCCGCCGCACCACTGAATAACGTTGTCTCTAACGATAATGTTCTTCATGACGTTCGCATCTGTAATAGAACCCGGAATGGCTCCTGGGTATCCGCCAAACAGCGCGACTCCGCTGTCCGCCATGTTTTGAAGGGTAAAATTCTGGATCGTGATATAGCTGACGTTCAGCAGGAACACCGTGGTTAGGTCCATCGCGAGACGAATAGGACCCGTCAGCAAAGTCGCGGGGTTCGTTGTTCCAGTATAGATCTGAACGCGGAAATTGTCCGTGTTGAAATTCCAATTCCCAACCGTTGTGCCAATATTGTTCGCTCCATCACCGGGCTTATACCATACACCGGCCGCCCCGCCGCCTTTCATTACGCCATACGATTGAATAACGACCGCCGATGGCGCGCTCCCGCCAAGAGGCCGAGGATTCCACAGAACGTTGCCGATGTCGTTGGCGTTGATGTAAGGAAGCCCGCTTATTCCGACTGGGACAGTCCCGCTCGCGGCTGTATTGACGAGAGTGGTGGTTACCGGTGTGGACGACAAATAAAACGGACTAGTTAAATTGCCGGAGAGCACACTTCCGGTCGAATTGGTGGCATAATACACTTTTCCAGCGGTAATCCCAGAGGGGGGGGTGCCACCAAACACAATGGATTGCCCATAGGAAACCGGAGCATATAGGGAAATAGTCACCGATGCCGGAGAGCCTGCCGTTATCGTGGCGGTTTGCACCAAGGCCGGCGGAAATGTCTGGACACTCTCCCACACCACGCTTGACCCTGGCACTAATTGCCAGTCGCCGGTTGTGGATGCGTCGGCCGAGCCATCGATGATGGGGTTCGCCCCGGTGCCATATGCGTCGAAGACGATCTGATTCGTCGCCGACAGGCCAGATGAAGTCGGCTTCAACTGGCCGGTCACGCTTGGCCCGAGGGAACAGTCCCACGTATCGCCTCGCTTAAAGAGGACGGAAGTGCCAACCGAACCTGGCGCGAGGCGCGCGGCGTTTACCTTGGCAAGCGTTTTCCAAGGCCCCGTCGTGCCAATCGTAAAGGCGGGTGCCCTGCCGTCCCAGGAATCGTTGCCGATCGAATTTGAAACATAAAACGCGTTCGTGCTGATGACCGGGCCAGCCAAGGCGCTGATCTGGCCGTTGCTCTCGACATGAATCAGGGCGCCGATATCGCTCGCCTGCGGCGTATAGGCAGAGGATGCCGCGCCGGAAATCGCGGAGCCCTCGCGATACCATTGATAGCCGCCGCTTCCTCCCGATGCGGTGAGAGTCTGGCCGACTTGCGCGGCGCCGGAAATGCTCAAGCCGGACGCAACAACCGCATTGAAGGTCGGCGGGGAGATGGCGGTCAGGCTCTTCCCCGCGCCGTTCACGGCATGGACGTTGACGGTCAACGTCTTGCCGGCATCCGCCGCGACCGGCGTATAAGCGTTCGTCGTCGCGCCGCTTATGTTACCGTTGGACGCGACCCATTGGTAGGTGTGGCTCGTTGGCGCGTTTGCCCAGGTCCCGTTGCTCACGGCGAGCGCGACACCCACCTGCGGGGCCGCGCTTGAAATCGCCGGCGCGGCGCTGACAACCGGTTGAGGCACACCGGCGACATTGACGTGACTCATCAGCGGCGACGACGCCGTTGCCGACCCGGCGGCGTTCGTCGCGGTGACTTTCACCGTCACGTAAAGGCTGACATCTCCTGGAGCTACGACATAGGTAGAAGCCGTCGCCCCAGGGATATTGCCAGTGGAAGAGCTGACCCATTGATAAGTGAAGAACGCCGGGCTGCCATTCCAGCCGCCGTTCCCTGCGGTGAGGATCTCGCCCGCCTGTTCCAGGCCCGTGATAGAGGGGAGCGCGATGTTGACCGGCTTTCCGATATTCGGGGCGTTGGAGCGGAGTCTTGTTGCTATCTTGCGCATGTCAATCGTCCGAAACGCTGGAGGTCAGAAGAATCCGCGTCATTGCAGATTCTGGCGAAGATCGATGACGTAGGTTTGAACGGGAGTGTCGGACACGTCGCTGGTATGAAAATTCGCGGCATAAGCAATTCGCGTGCCACTCGGGGACGGAACAACAAACCCCTGATTATCATAGGATTTCCCCCATCCCCGTCTTTGCGCGAACCGCGCGACAATCCCGGACCCGTCCAATGCCACCGCGCAAATATCATCGTCATACGGCGGATAATTATGGAATGCCGTCCAGTTGCCGTCCTCCACAATCGCCCAGTGCGGCAGTTTGATGCATTGCCCGGAAGCCCCGGCGAAATATCCCCCTCTTGTGAGATAAGTGATCGCGCCGGTGCGCATGTCGCGCATGCAGACTTGCCCGCCAGGGGGGGGCGACGAGTTCTTGTCGACCCCGACATGCACTTGATTTCCCTTTGCATCCAGCGATGCGTCGCCGTGGCTTGGCAGACCATATTCAAGCCAAGATTGGATCGTGTTGCCGGCGATATCGAAGATCATGGCGGCGTCGCCGCGGGGATCGCCGCCCGTATAGAGGCCGTTGACATAGATAAGATCCCCATTTGGCGAAATGGTCACGTAATCTATCGATGTCGATGCCGGCGAGGTCATTCCCTTGGCGACCGGATCGATGTCGGCATATTTTGTGCCGTTCATATTGAGCGCGAAGACGACCACTTTGCCATCGCTTGTCCGCGTCGCGAAGACGGCGGCCATCGTCCCGTCATTCGACCAGTTTCCCGTATTGCCAAGACTTGCTCCCGTGTAGCCGGGGACGGTCACGACGTGCGAGGTCGCAAGCGTATCGATGTTAAATTGTCCGAACTCGCACGCCGTCCCGCTTGCATTGGAGCCGCAATAAAGCCCCACTCGCGGCAGGGACGGATGCCATCTACACTCGTTGCAATAAGAAGGACCCCAGGTTTGAACGCGAAGCGGCGCATACGTGCTTCCATCAAGATACAAAACGTTGCTGAGACCGGACGTATCGAGTATCATTACGGTCTCGTCGCAATTCCACGGCTGGCGGTTATTATAGCCGATGCGGCATATGCTCGGCCATGTTCCACCAGTCGTTGGAATCGTTGTGCCAACATCGCCGGTTATTCTAGTAATCTTCGTTCCATACCAAGGTTCGATAAAGGACGAGAGATAGGCTGGCTTCGCGATGTTTGGCACGGTTGGGCGCTGATTGCTGTCTGTAGCGAAATTCCCGAGCCTATTCCCCCAATGGATCATGCCAGATGGAACGCGCTTCTGTTTCGTCGCTATCTTGCGCATGTGTGTCAATCGTCCGAAACGCCGAGCTGCACGGTAATGTCGGATGTAGACGCAGAGGTGAGCGTCGCGGCGGCCCCGCAGATCAGGACGACGTAGAGATTGGCGGCGACGAATTGTTCGCCTATCGCGCCGGCGTTCCATATCGTGTGCGTGCCAAGTCCGCTGTCCGGCGAGTTCAAGGGGACGACGGCAAGGAGCGAAGCAATATCGGCGGCGGCGATCGTCGGCGCGGTTTTGTCCCTCCATGTGGTGTTCGTTGGATTCGCGCTGAAAATGTAAGCCTTGAGCGCGGTCGCCAGGATCGATTTGGAGGTGACCCGCATCGACATCAGGGTGCCGCTGCCGGCGCCGCCGATCGCGAACGTCAGGAGGCCCCCTATCTCGTTGCCGGCCGCGTAGGCGCCATTTGACGTGACCGCCGGCGTCGCGGTCGCCATGGTCGTGCGCCCGATGATCGCGCCGATCGCGTTCGTGCCAGCCGCAATCCCCACGGTGCCGCCGGTGGCCTGCATGGGCGTGCCCAGCGTCGCATTGATGGCTGCGACACCCGCGGCCGTTGCCGCCCCCGTCGCGAGCGGCAAGGACACGGCGCTGATTGGCTGGGTGGTGGCGCTCGCGTCGGTGCGCACCGCGCCAGCCGGCGTGAGCGAAATGGGGCTCGTCTGGGCCGTGATATATGCCGGTGCGGCGGCCGTCACCGCGCCCTGCATAAGACAACCGGTTTGACCGCTCGTCGTCGAGCCTTGCGCGGCGGAAGTCGGCTGGTTCGCGGCCGTCGCGGCTCCCGCCGGGAGCGGGAGCGACGCGGCAGAGATGGGCTGTGTCACGCCGCTCCCGTCGATGCGAAGACCACCCGCCGTGGTTAGCGAGACCGGACTCGTCTGAGCGGGCGTATAACTCGGCGCGGCGGTGGTCACCGCGCCTTGGATCATCACTCCCGTTTCGCCGGCGGTCGCAGATCCCTGAGCAACATTGCCCGACGCGCTTCCCGCCACAACGTTCACACGGAGGTTGCCGGCCGTATCCAAGCTCAGCGGGCTCGTCTGGGCGGGCGCATAACTCGGCGCGGCGGTGGTCACCGCGCCTTGGATCATCACTCCCGTTTCGCCAGCGGTCGCAGATCCCTGAGCAACATTGCCCGACGCGCTTCCCGCCAAAACGTTCACACGGAGATTGCCGGCCGTATCCAAGCTCAGCGGGCTCGTCTGGGCCGGAGTGTAGGATGGTGCGGCGGCGGTGACCGCGCCCTGCATAAGATGCCCGGTCTGACCGCTCGTCGTCGAG
>JBOHJV010000126.1:0-10550 GCA_050728695.1 Methylocella sp.
TCGATTGCCGTTTTTGTTTTGAGCTCGCGGCTTCTGGTAACCTTGCCTATCGCCGCCAGATGGGGCCATTGGTGATCCCTTTGAAGCCAGTCGATATCGGTGGAGACGGTTGCGGTTCGGGTCTCGACGCGGCCAGGGTCGCCGTCGATGGTGGTGCTGGTCGACAAGGGATTGCGCGCGGGATCGTCGAGGAACAGGCGGGCGTCGGCGCAAAGCGTGCCCTGATTGGATAAAGTCGCCGAGGGTGATGCACTTCGCGTCGGACAGATACCGGTCGGAGCGGGCGGAGGGAATCGAACACTAGTCGTGCGCGATATTTCCATCCAAGGGTCTGGGCAATGGCTCGGCGACGCTATATGGTCAAGGTCGCCGCGCACAAATCCAGGCGAACGTCATCGTCGTAAGTGCGACCCATTTAAGATAATCGGCGGGCGGCGATGTACCGGCCCGAAAGGTTGAACCGAAGGAGGGAAAATGAAGCTTCTGAGAGTAGCGGCCGTTTTGGCCTTGACCACTTGTGGCGGAGTCTTCGCCAGTGCCGGAAACGCCGCGCCAGCAGCGGGCCTGGCGGCCGGGGCGCCCACCGTGCGGGCCCTGGTAAGGCTAGCCCCGGGAGCCTTGGTCGAAAAGGCCTATTGGCACAGATACAGATGGCATCGCTGGCACAGATGGCACCGCTGGCACAGATGGCACCGCTGGCACAGATGGCACTATTGGCATCCATACCGCCACTACTATTGGCGCCCGCGATACTACTACTATTGGTAGCAGATGGGCGAAAAACCGCGCGTAGCGGAAAGCCGGCGCAAGCTGCCGGCTTTCCGCCAATGATCCACCCAATGCCCACAGGAACTTTGCGCCAACATGCTTGACCCGGACCACGCGAAAAGCCATGTTCCGCGGGCGAGGTGCAAGGGTGCTGGAAATAAATAGCGTAGTTACATCACCCTTGCGGCCAGCGACAATGCCGCAGGGACGGAGATAATGGTGATGAAGCTTCAGTCCTCGCAACTTTTAGTAGGGAGAAAATAAAATGCGCTTACCGACAGCAACTGGATTTGCGATGGCGGCGGTCCTCGCCGCGTGCTTTGGTTTCGCGGGCTCGACCCAAGCGGCGCCTTTGGCCGGTGTGGCGGCGGCTGTCCCCGCGGTGCGGACTATTCAGGCGCCCTCGGTCGCCGAAGCCGTTCCCGAAAAAGCCCATCACCGTGCGTATAGGCATCATAGAAAACCCTATGTCTATAGAAAGCCGGCCCGTCACCGCTACCGCTACCACCACCACCACACCATGTGAAATATTCTTTACTTACGTGCGGGTCAAACGCCGCTCACCCAATATCGGGTGCCTCCGGCTCGACGGAGACACCTTCCAAACGGTTCACCATTCGATCATTGCCGCGCCTCTATGGATGGCATCGGCGGCTTCGGTGAAACCCTCTCCGTCGTGAAGGATGAGTGGCGGCGCGATCGCGAGCGGCGCGCGGGCGCCTTTTTTCCCGCGCACGAGAATGCGCCCCGCCGTCCGCTCGCGCCGCGGATAAACCGGTAGTACCGCGATGCCGCCGGCGCGCCCCGCTAGCGTTTGAAGGATTAGAGGCAAGGCGTCCGGGCGGTGGATGAGAATAAATAATCCGCCGGGCGCGACCAACGAAAGCGACGCCACGATCCAGGCGGCAAGTGCGCCCTCGGCCGGCATCGCCTGCGCGCGCCGCTTTCGAAGGTCCGGCGAAAGTCGCGCCCGGCCCGGATCAAGGAAAGGCGGATTGGTAATGATGAGACCGGCGCTTTCGTCGCACAAGCCCACGTCGCGCCTGCTCGCTTTCGACAAAAGATCGGCTTCAAGGACATGGCCTCGATCCGCGAGCTCATTTTGCCGAAGATTCGCGCGAGCCAATCCCGCGATGAAGGGGTCATTCTCCAAGAGGCCTATGCGCGCGCCGGGACGCGCCGCCGCCAAGGCCAGACCGGCGGCGCCAACGCCGGCGCCAACGTCGATGGCAAGGCCGGAAAAATCGGCCGGAGCCGCCGCCGCGAGAAGCACGGCGTCGGTGCCGCAACGGTGGCCTTCGGCCGGCTGAGAGAGCAAGAGCCGGCCGCCGAGAAACGGATCGAGGACGACGCGAGGCGGGCGATCGCCGGTTGCCTCAGCCATCGCTCAACTCCGCGGCGAGCCCTGCCGCCGCCAAGGCCATCCGCGCGCGCGCCGCGGCATCGGCCGGGACAAGCACCCGGCGCGGCAAAAAGGACAAAGATCCTTCGAGCGCGCTCATGTGCCGGTCGGCGACGAGAACCGCAACGCCGATTTCCGCGAGGATGGCTTCAACCCGCGAAATCAACACAAGGTCGTTGGTGCGCAAAAGCTCGATCAATCCGCCTCCAATGGAATCGCGACGGCGGCAAAACCGGCGCGCGGAACGGCAACCCATTGGTTAACGATTTCGGGCATTTTATCAGTCCCGCGCGGAGCTTGCCTTGGCGTTTGTTCCATGCCCTGCATTAACGCTATCTAGAGTTTGCGGGCCAGCCCTTTGCGGGGGAAAAAGCGATTTGGCGCGCCTGGTCTGATCGCGCTCCCAGTTGCGAAGCGAGACGCCGCGCCCTAATACCCTAATGGAAGCGCGAAGCCGCGCCCTCAATGAGTGCCGCCGATATTCGGAGAATTCAGTCTTGGGCGTTGTCATCCCCCTCGAGGAAAAAATCCAGGAGCCCGGCATCGACGGGCTGCTCGCCTTGGTGGCGCAGGATATGGAACGCGTCAATCAGATGATCCTTTCTCGCGCCGCCTCCGATGTTTCAATGATTCCCGAAGTCGCCAACCATTTGATTGCATCTGGCGGCAAGCGGCTGCGTCCGATCCTGACCTTGGCGACCGCCGGGCTTTGCGGCTATGCCGGGGCGGGCCATATCAAGCTCGCCGCCGCCGTGGAATTCATGCACACCGCCACTCTGCTCCACGACGACGTCGTGGACGAGAGCGACATGCGCCGGGGCACGCTCGCGGCGCGCATGCTATGGGGCAACGAGGCGAGCGTTCTGGTCGGCGACTTCCTCCTCGGCCAGGCTTTCAAAATGATGGTCGAGGTGGGCTCGCTTCCCTGTCTCGATACGCTGTCGTCCGCGGCCGCCATCATCGCCGAAGGCGAAGTTATGCAGCTCGCCGCCGCCAAGGATACCGCGACGAGCGAGGACGATTACCTCGCGGTGATCCGGGCCAAGACGGCCGCCTTGTTTGGTGCCGCTTCGGAAGTCGGCGCCCTGCTCGGAGGGCGACCCAAGCCCGAGATCGCGGCTTGCCGCGGCTATGGCCTGAACTTCGGTATCGCCTTTCAGCTCATCGACGACGCGCTCGACTACGGCGGAACATCCATCAAACTCGGCAAGAATATCGGCGACGATTTCCGGGAAGGGAAGATAACCTTGCCAGTCGTTCTGTCGTTCCGGCGCGGTTCGCAAAAGGAACGGGAGTTCTGGCGCCGCACCCTGGAGCAAGGCCAAATCGCCGAGGGCGACCTCGAGATCGCGATCGCGACCATGCACAAGCATCGCGCGCTCGCCGACACCATCGAGCGGGCCCGCCACTATGGCGCCATGGCGCGCGACGCCCTAGAACTGTTTCCTGCCTCGCCGTGGAAATTCGCCCTGACCGACGTCATCGATTTCTGCGTCAACCGCGCCTATTGATCGCCTCGCGGCATGGGTTTGCCGATGGCGCGTCGATTCTTCCTAGATAGCTGCGGTCGCTTGATCGCGCCCGTCGATCCGACCCATTCTGGCACGCAGCTCGGCCGCCTCTAGTAACCTGTTCTCAACCTTACCCGGCAATAAATGGCGCGGGCAGGCGACAGGCGCCAAGGCCCGCAACGAGCATTGAGTCGCGCATGGGTTATTCGCGGACCGGTTGGGCCTTGGGCGTCATTGCGCCATGGTGCCTTGGCATGGCGCTGGCTGTCTCGATGAGCGCAGATGCCGGCCAGGAAGCCGCGTCCGGCGCGTCTTTCGCGCCTTTGCCGTTGCCCGCGCCGACACCGCCCGCCACGTTGGTCCCGGCGGAACCGCCGGCCCTCGGTCTCGATTTTGGCAAGTTCCATGGCGAGGCCCGAAAGGTCTTGCGAGAGGCGAGTCTGTCGATCGGGGGCGGCGAAGAATTTAAACGTCTGCCCGACGAGATCGAACCGCGCGCCGATTTGAAACCCAATGCCCGGCGGTTTCCAGAGGTCGACCGCAGCAACAAGGGAGATCCCGTGGCCGATCTACGGCCGGCATTCGATTCGAGACTTCGCGATTCCCAAGGCCTCGCCAACTTCCGCGCCAGCGACTTGATTTTTCAACATGACGAAACCCGGCCAGCGGGGGCCTTCGCCGCTCCGGACGGAAAAGCACCCGGCCCCGACAGCGTCGCCGCCTTCGAGCCATGGCCCGCTGGCGACAGTCCGGTAACGGCGCGCTCCAGCGCCGAGGCCTCGCCGGGCCAGGACAGGTCCGCGATGACGATGCGGCCAGCCGCGATCAACGAGCGGCTGATGCAAGGAGCGACGCCCGCGATTCGCCGCGCGATCACGCTCGGATCGGCGACGCCCGCTCCTGCGGATTCCGCCCCGGTCGAGGTCGTGGCGCAGGCCTTTGGGCCTTGGACGCCTGGCACGGGCGAGATTCCCGCGACGGGAGCGCGGCCATATTACGCGGCGCGCATCGATCAGGACAAATCGACGCGGGAAAACCGCTGCCTTGCCGAAGCCATCTATTTCGAAGCCCGCGGCGAATCCGAGGAAGGGCAGGCGGCGGTTGCTCAAGTTGTCCTGAACCGGGCCTCGAGCGGGCTTTATCCAGCGACGATTTGCGGCGTTGTCTACCAAAACCGGTGGCATTACAACGCTTGCCAATTCTCTTTTGCCTGCGAGGCCAAATCCCCGCGTATCGACGAATCCGATGCGTGGCGGCGGGCGGTTCGCATCGCCGGCGAGGTGACACTTGGCAAGACCTACGTGGCCGATATTGGCGCCTCGACCCATTTTCATGCCAATTATGTCCGGCCACGGTGGGCGAAACGACTTGAAAAAATGGACGTTATTGGGCATCATATTTTCTATAAGTTAAGGCCTGGGCAGAGCTGATCATTCGCTGCTTCGCGCCGCCCTGCCCGAAGGGCCGCCGGATCGATTTGGATTCGCCTCCGGCGCCGAAGAGTTGTCCCTGCCGTGAAACCGGGTTCAAATTGGTCGGGCCGCAAAACGGCCATGTTCGTCGCGAGACATCGCGTGATCGCGTCCTTGGCGGCCAAACTATCGCCTCTTGCACGGAAAGTCCGTACTATGCCGCTCAAGTTCAAGTTTGCTGAGAATGATCAGGGCCGAAGAGGTCATGGCCGACGTTGCCGCCGCCTCGCCTTGCACGGGATCTGGGTGCCCTTGCTGCTGGCTTTGACTTTTCCGGCCGGGCTGGCAAGCGCGCAGGCGCGGGCGCGGGAAAACTTGGCCATCGCGGCCCCTTTCGAGGTTGGCGAAAGTCCGTCTGGCAATTATCTCGCCGCACTTGTCGCGGGCTCCGAGCGCGATACCGTGGCCGCCGCGACCTTTTTTCGCGAGGCGTTGCGGTCCGATCCGCGCAATCCGAATCTGATTGAGCGTGCCTTTGTCGCGGCGGTCTCGAACGGCAATATGCAAGACGCCTTCGGCCTCGCCTATCGTCTGCGCGCGCACGATCCAAACAATAGCTTGGCGCGCCTCGCCCTTGGCGTCAAAGCAATTAAGGCGAAGCGGTTTTCCGCCGCGCGCGCCTATTTCGCCAAGAGCGGTGCCGGCCAGCAGCGCGACATCGTCGCGACGCTGCTGAGCGCTTGGTCCTATGCGGGCGAAGGCGATACGCGCCGCGCGCTCAACCTCGTCGCTAAGCTCCGCGGCGAAAATTTCGGTGTTTTCCGGGATTATCATGCTGCCCTCATCGCCGATGCCTCCAATGATTCGCAAGAAGCCTTGAAGCGAATCAAGGCGGCCTACGCCGCCGATAAGAACACTCTGCGTCTTGTCGATGCCTATGCCCGTTTCATGGTCCGTCATGGCGACCGCGACGAAGCGCTTCGGGCCTATGAGGCCTTCGATCAAATTCTTCCCAACCATCCAATCGTCGCCGCGGCGCGCGCCGACATCAAGGCCGGCAAACCGCTCGAACCGCTGGTCAAGGATGCGAGGGAGGGCGCGGCTGAAGTGCTCTATGGCCTTGGCGCCGCCGGCAACCAGCAAGGCGACGAACTCGCGGCCATGATTTATCTCAGGCTCGCGCTCTATCTCACCCCGCAAAACAGTCTTGCTATCATTACCCTGGGCGATATCTACGAGCGCCTCAAACAGAACGAGCAAGCGATCGACGTCTACCAATTGGTGCGCGAAAACGATTGCTTGCGTACCACCGCCGATATCCAGACCGGCCAGATTCTCGAAGCGCTGGGCCGCCCCGACGAAGCCGCCAAATTTCTCAAGCGGATCGTCGACGAAAACCCAGAAAACGAGGACGCCTTATCCGCGCTTGGCAATCTGCACCGCGCGCACAAGCATTATGCCGAGGCGATCGAAACTTATTCGCGTGTCCTTGCCGGAAAAGGCAAGCCCGAAAAAGCCAATTGGCCAATCTATTATTTCCGGGGAATTTCCTACGAGCGCCTGAAGAAATGGCCGGAGGCAGAGGCCGACCTCGTACAGGCGCTCGCGCTTTATCCGGACCAGCCCCTGGTGTTGAACTATCTCGGCTACAGCTGGGTCGATCAAGGCATGAACCTCGACGAAGCCTTCAACATGCTGCGCCGCGCGGTCGAACTGCGACCAACCGACGGCTATATTGTCGATAGCCTCGGCTGGGCGCATTACAAGCTCGGCCACAACGACGAGGCGGTCAAGGAACTCGAACGGGCGATCGACCTCAAACCATCGGATCCCGTGATCAATGACCATCTTGGCGATGCCTATTGGCGGGCGGGACGCAAACTCGAGGCGCATTTCCAGTGGAATCACGCGCGCGACCTCGATCCGGAGGCGGAGGACAAGGTCAAAATCCTGCACAAGATCGAGCATGGTCTCGACGAGGAGACGCATCCGGCCGCGGCTCAAGCCGAACCGAAAAAAAACGGAGGCTGAATCCTTGCTGGGCGGGCGCGCCCCAACGCGCGGCAAGCCACGAGGGGAGCGCCAAAGCGCGTTGAGGCGGACAGCCGGAACGCGCTTGCCGATTTCTTTCGGATGGCTTCGACCCTGGTTCCGCCTTGCCCCAAACCCTCACCGAGCGCGCGCCCGCGAAAATCAATTTGACCCTGCATGTGGCCGGCCGCCGCGCCGACGGCTTCCACACGCTTGAAAGTTTTGTCGCGTTTTCGCGCGCGGGCGATATGCTTCGTCTCGCCAAGGGCGAACCACTCTCGCTCTCCATCATGGGTCCTTGCGCGCCGGCCATTGGCAGGGTTGAAGACAATCTCGTTGTGCGCGCGGCGCAGAATTTCGCCGAACGTTTCCCCACCGCTAGGCTAGGCTCGTTTCATCTTGTCAAACGTTTGCCGGTGGCGGCGGGGCTTGGCGGGGGATCGTCCGATGCGGCGGCGGCGCTGCGGCTGCTTGCGCGGGCCAATGCAATTTCGATCGACGATCAGGGCGTGATGGAAGCCGCGCGGAAAACCGGAGCGGATGTCCCGATATGTCTCGCGAAGCGCGCGCGTATGATGCGGGGCATCGGCGATGAGCTAGGCCCGCTCCTCGCGCTGGCGCCGCTCATCGGGCTGCTCGTCAATCCGGGCGAACGGCTCGCAACGAAAGACGTTTTCTCGCTGATGAAAATCGCGCATGGCGCCGCGACCGGTTTTGGCGAGCACCCAAAACTTTATCCAAATATGCCGCCGGAAGCATTGACCGCGGCCCTGCGCAAAGGCCGCAACGACATGGAGAGCGCCGCGTGCCTGCTCGCCCCGGTCATTGGCGATGTGCTTACCGTGCTTGGCGCCGCCCCGGGCTGCCGCCTCGCGCGCATGTCGGGCTCCGGCGCGACATGTTTCGCGCTCTTCAAGGATTGCAGGACCGCCGCGCGGGCAAGGAAAGCGATTCTGCGCGCGCATCCTTCCTGGTGGGCGAGGACCTGCGTCTTGAGTTGATGCAAGCGAGCTTAGCGGGATTTGGGTACATTAGCTTTCTCGCGAAAGGAGAGATCATCAACTACCGAAATATCGAAACCCACTGGACCGATAGGCCGGCTGATTCGCAACGAATCCTCGCCACGCCCGGCCGCCTCGCATCGAGCTTAAACGTTGGTGCTTGCCTTGCGGCGCAGCCGGATGACGACGTCCACCTTGACGATTTCATAGCCCTCCGGCGGCATGACATCGCCGGCAAATTTCATTCCGGCGAGAGGAATATCCGCGATCTCCCCGGTATCTTCAAAAAAGAAATGGCTATGATCGCTCGTATTCGTATCGAAAACCGTTTTTGTACTCTCGATTGCAAGCCCGCGCACGATGCCAACTTGGGCGAAGAGATTAAGCACATTATAAACCGTCGCCAGCGAAGCAGGCATTTTCAAAGCATTGGCCTCCGCCGCCAAAGTATCGGCGGTCACGTGCCTGTTGTCTTTGCTGAAGAGAAGCCTCGCAAGACCTAGACGTTGACGGGTGGCCCGCAAGCCATATCGCTCCAAAAGCGATCTATGCGGGTATTTGCTTGGCGGCGGATCCGCCGCAAAACTATTTTGTGAAAATTCTGCCATGCCACAAGCGTCCCAAAATGCCGCCGTTTTGGCCGCGCGCGGCGAGGCGTTGGGGCAAACCTCGTCGCGGCCAGTCCTCTCGCCGGCTGCCCAATTTGACAATAATACATCGCGGCGCGAAATTATTCAACGCTGTGGATTGGCTCTTTTCAAAGCCAGAGGGCCCGATCGCTTGACGCCGGCGGCGCTCCGTTTCATGCGGGAGCAACATCGGCCTTGATGCGGGAATGACGGAATGACGCGAACGGCAAACGATTCCTTGGGCAAAACCTCGCAAGAAGCGGCAAGCTTGCGCGCCTCGCCGCGGCTGTTCGAAAACGCGTTGCTTGACAAATTGTCGCGCGTCCATTGGTCCACCCCGCTGTTTATATATGCGCCTTTGGTTTTCGTCCTCGCGTGCTTCAGTCTCAAAGCTTTCGGCGCCGGTCCCGTCCTTTGCGCGACGGCGCTTGGTTATTTTATTTGGACCCTGATCGAATATTTCGGCCACCGCTTTCTGTTCCATTGCGCGTTTCCCGGCCGGTTCGGCGCCAAAATTCATTTTTTGATCCACGGCGTCCATCACGATCATCCGAGCGATCCGCTGCGCCTCGTCATGCCGGTGTTGCTCAGCGGACCGATCATGCTGATTGCCTATGCCGTCGTGCGGCTTCTGTTCGGCTTGCCCCTCGGGTATCCGGTGTTGACGGGTTTCATCATCGGCTATCTCGCCTATGACATGGTACATTATTATGTGCACCATGGCGAGCCCAAGACCCGTTTGGGCCAGACTTTCCGGCGTCTCCACATGTTGCATCACTTCCGCGATTCGACGCGCGGTTTTGGTGTCAGCGTGCCTTGGTGGGATTATGTTTTTAAGACCGCGCATGTCCGCGCAGCGCGGGGCGGGACCGGCGCTTGAAGTTTTTTGGTTTTAGCGCTTTCGGCTTAACCGGAAAGCGCGGAGCGGGCGCGTAGCTCAGCGGGAGAGCACTACGTTGACATCGTAGGGGTCACAGGTTCGATCCCTGTCGCGCCCACCATTGCAAGGCCGTCGGGCGGTGGTTTTCAGTTCAATTGATATTGTGCCGCCGCAATTTTAATTTCAGGCCATCAATTGTGACGAACACTTTGACCAAAGATTTGTCTGGCTCTCGCCACTTCGCTGTCGCGCTCTCGCAGTGGCGCGGCCGTTGATCGAAAAGCATAGCTATGGACGCCGCAAGGAAGAACTCGAAGACGCCGAAGCCGCCGCTGGGGTCCCGGATACCTCCTGAATTGGCAACACTTTCAGGATGGCTGCGGCGACGCGAGCATATCGAGCACCGGACAGGCGGGCGCGGGCTCCATAAGACAGCGCTCCAGGGCGCCGGCGAGAATAGCTTCTAGCCTGCGAAGATCGGCGATCTTGGCGCGGACCCCGCCGAGATGGATCGTAGTCAGGGTTTGAACCTCGGCGCAAGATGCCCGGCCCGGTTCGGCGAGAACGAGCAATTCCTTGATCTCGCCGATGGAAAAGCCGATCTCGCGCGCGCGGCGGATAAAAGACAGCCGTTCGACATGCTTCGGCCCATAACTCCGGTAATTGCTTGCGGTCCGGGTAGGTTTCGGCATCAGGCCGATGCGCTCATAATAGCGCACAGTCTCCACATGGACCCCGGAAGCCTTCGCGAGCGCACCGATGGTCAGCGGTCGCATGTTTGTGATCCTTGACCGACTTGACCCCGTAGCAACTACAGACCTTATCATTATCCGAGAAATCGAGGAAGCGATGATGGACGTTCAACGCGATGACCCGGCGATAGGGATGGCTCCGCCGCAGCAGGCAACCGCCCCGG
>JBOHJV010000127.1:0-10463 GCA_050728695.1 Methylocella sp.
GTGGCACGATGGCCGGATTGAGCCGCGGCCCTTCGTTCTGCGCGTCTATGCGGCGCGCACGCCGGAGGGGTGGAACATCATGCCGGGCGGGTTCTGCCGCATTTCCGGCCGCACCGACGCCCGCGCCTTGTCGATGGGCGAGGGGGTCCAATCGGCCGATGTCTGGGTGCTCGCCGACAAGCCTGTCGCCATGGTCAGCTTGCTGCCCACCGGCGAGACCGTTCGCATCCGCCGCATCATGGGCGCCTTGCCAAGCCGGGCCGCGGACAATCTCTTTTGGCTCGGTCGCTATCTCGAGCGTTCGGAAGCGACCTTGCGGCTCATCCGCTGCCTCGCTGGCCGGATAATCGAGACCGGTGCCGGGACCGCCAATCCGGGATCGGCGATATCCAAGCTCACGAGCTTGCTCGTTGCTTGGCACGCCGCGCCGTTTGGGGCGGTCTCCGGCGCGATGGAGCTAGCCGCTACCGCCTTGCATGGCGACGTGGACTATGGCTCGGCCCTATCGCTCGTGCGTGACGCGCGCCGCGCCGCGTCGTTCATTCGCGAACGGCTCTCGACGGATACCTGGCGGCTTATCGGCGATCTCAATCAAGACCTTTCAAGCGATGTGCAAGGGGCGCTCGCCGAAGCCGAGACTTTCGAGCGCGCCGACGCGTCCTTGCGGACGATCGCGGCAATCTCCGGCTTGGCTCAGGAAAACATGAATCGCGGCGCCGGCTGGCGCGTATTCGATTCCGGGCGGCGCATCGAGCGGGGCGTCAACACGAGCCGCTTTGCCCGCCATTTCGCGAGCGGCGACGCGCCGGCCGACGATCTCGACGTCTTGCTCGATCTCGTCGACTCGCAGATCACCTATCGTTCGCGCTATCTCATGGGCGTCGCTCTCAATCCGGTTCGCGACATGGTTGTGCTCGATTCATTCAATCCACGCTCGGTTGCCTTCCAGGTCGAGCGGCTCGACGAACATCTTGAAACTCTGCCCTTGCTCAGCGACGATGGAATGCTCGAGTCGCCGCGCCGCCTGATCTTGCAGCTTGCGGCCGAAGTGGCGACGGCGACCGCTTCAAACCTCGACAATGAAAAGATTCTCGGCTTCGAGCAGAGCCTTCTTAACCTCGCCGACGCGATCGCCGCGCGCTATTTCCTGCAGGGTCCGCATGTCGCCCGGGCCGACAAGTCGAGCGGCCTCGCGTGATCTACGATATCCGCCATCTGACGCTTTACGAATATGGCTCGACCGTGACATTCTCGCGTTGCGCGCTGCGGCTGCTGCCGATGGATGGGGCGGGACAAACCGTGCTTTCGAGCGCGCTCTCGGTTACTCCGGCGCCGGCGCAAACGATCGAGCGGATGTGTTTTTTCGGCAACCGCCTCACTTTTCTCACCATTGAAACCGCGCATCGCAAGCTTATCGTCGAGGTCAACACAAGCGTCGAGATCGACCGGCGCGAGCTGCGCGACGAAGGCGAAACTCCGGCTTTCGAAACAGTGCGGGAGGACGCCTTTGCCGCGGCATCCTTCGACAGAGACTCGCCCACCCATTTCCTGCATCCAAGCCGCCTCGCGCCGCGCTTCGAACCGGCGTCCGATTATGCGCGCGCTAGCTTTCTGGCCGGACGCCCGGTCCTCGAAGGCGCCAAGGAATTGATGCGACGGATGAAGGCCGATTTCAAATATGACCCGAAAGCGACAGTGGTCTCGACGCCGCTTTCGGAAGCATTTGGAAAGCGGCGCGGCGTGTGCCAGGATTTCGCCCATATCATGATTGCCGGCCTGCGCGGGCTGGGCCTGCCGGCCGCCTATATTTCTGGCTACATCCGCACCATTCCACCCGCTGGCAAGGAGCGCCTCGAAGGCGCCGACGCGATGCACGCCTGGGTATCGCTGTGGTGCGGCGACGCGTGGGGCTGGGTCGGCTTGGACCCAACCAATGCGATGCTGATCGGCAACGATCATATCGTGCTCGCGAAGGGCCGCGACTACGCCGATATTTCTCCCGTCGCTGGAATTATCCTCGGCTCGCGCGAGCAGGACGTCGACGTACAAGTCGATGTCGTGCCGAGGGTGTGATGCCCAAAAAGTTGCGCACTCTTTCGGGACGTGCTCTTAAATATTGACCAAGAACCCCTTTACGAACCGGGAGGTTCCGACATGTTCAACAGCGTGATCATCGACGTTGCAATCGGGCTGACGCTCTCTTTCCTCGCCGTCAGCCTCGCGGCCAGCGCGATTACCGAAGCGATCAGCTCGGCCTTGAAATGGCGGGAAAGTACCTTGCTCGAAGGCGTCAAAGCCCTTCTGAACGACCCCAACTTCACGGGCATCGCGCGTGATCTCTACAATCACGCGCTGGTTAACCCACTGGCCGACGGCACGGCCACATCGACCCACAATCTCACCAACAAACCGGCCTATATCGATTCCCGGCAGTTCGCGCTGGCCATCTTCAGCGCGCTGACCGAGGGAGACGTAAATCCGACCATGGCCATTGCCAAAATCCCCGACCCGCAGCTGAAGACCGCGATGGAGACCCTGTGGGCCACGTCTTCGCGAGACGTCGATGCATTCAAGAAAAATATCGCCATCTGGTTCGACAATTCGATGGATCGCCTCAGCGGATGGTACAAGAAACGGACCCAGTTGGTATCGTTTCTCGTCGCTCTGGCGATTGCCGTGATTTTCAACGTCAACGCTCTCTATGCAAGCGCGCAGATCTGGTCGCGGCCGAGCGTCATCGCCGACCTTGCAACATCGCATTTCAAGGAAGACCGCGATCAGGCCGCGGCAGATGCAACCAAAATCTTCAACGCCCTTGAGCCCTCTTTTTTAATCGGCTGGGTCAGGGGGCCGGAGCCGCACGATAGCGAATCCTGGTTCATCGCGATCGCAAGCTGGATCATCGTCGCCGGTTCGGCCCTCTTCGGCGCCTCATTCTGGTTCGACATTCTCCAGCGCCTAACTCACCTCAAGGGGACGGGACCCGAGCCGGAACGGATCGTCAAGCCCCCGCAACCTGCCGCTTGAATTTCAAATGGAAAGAAGACGAAATTCAGATTAAGGCTGACATCATGGCGCGGGACAGCCTGCACCCTGTTCTGAAGAAGAAGATCGAAGAATCCGCTGTGCTCGTGTTCTAATGACAGACGCGCCATCGCGCTACGGTTAGCCAATATCGTCGAGGCCATCGAACACATCCGCAGCGTATTGGCTGGCGTTTCTCTTGAAAATTTCGAGGCCGATTGGCGGAAGCGATGGCTCGTTGAGCGCGGTCTCGAAATTATCTGCGAAGCAAGCCGTCATGATGACAGAAGGACGCGGGGGAATCGCGCCACGCGTCGCCGCGCTGTCCGGCTGTCAAAAGTACCAGTTTTTCACGCGATCCCACTCGTCTCACGGCCGCCCGATGTATAAGGCCTTGAGTACTCAGCCGCCCCAAACTTACCAAACTGTTTCCGCGAAACATTTTGTTCGATATTCTGCGCAATCCGCCCGCTTCGATGCTCCAGCGAAAACGCGGCGTTTACCAAGTTTTTACCTTAAGTTGGGATGTCTCCTTCCTCGGTCTGAACGAAGCAACGCCGGCTTGCCTAAACCTTTAGCGATCGCCTCGTCCGTCCAGATCCCGATTGCTCTCGAACATAAAGCCGAATGATCACGCTTTATCATCATCCCCTCTGCCCGCATTCGCGTTTCGTCCGGCTGCTCCTCGCCGAATATTCGATCAAGCCCGAACTCATCTTCGAAAAAGTCTTCGAGCGCAGACGGGAGTTCCTGATCCTCGATCCCGCCGGGCAAACGCCGGTTCTCGTTGAACAATCCGGAACGGTCGTCTCTGGCCCCGGGCCGATCGCCGAATATTTCGACGAGACGCGGGGTCTTGCCTTGGGCAGACACAGGCTGTTGCCCGACGATCCGGGGTCCCGCGCGGAGGTACGCCGGCTGTCCGATTGGTTCAGTCAAAAATTCTTCCATGAAGTCACGCATTGGCTCGTCACTGAAAAGGTCTATAAGCGGGAAATGCCGCGCGAGCAGGGCGGCGGCGGACCCGACATGGGTCTCGTGCATGCGGCGCGGGCCAATATCCGCACCCATTTGCGCTATATCGGTTACCTGGCGGGCAACCGGAATTGGCTAGCTGGAGACCGGCTCTCGCACGCCGATCTCGCCGCGGCGGCGCATCTCTCTTGCGTGGATTTTCTGGGCGACGTGCCATGGGAAGAAAACGAGATGGCAAAGCTCTGGTACGCCCGGGTGAAATCGCGTCCGTCGTTCCGCCTGCTTCTCGCGGACCGGCTGCCGGGATTCTGCCCGAACCCGATCTACGCCGATCTCGATTTCTAGGCCCGGAATTTAGCGTGCGCTTGCGGGCACATGCCCAGGCCCTCGGTTTCGATGTCTGCCGCATTACCCATCCTTCCGCCATTCCCGATGCGCCGGCAAAACTCGGTGCTTGGCTTGCCTCCGGCGCAGCCGGCTCGATGGACTGGCTTGCTTCGACGCAAGCGCGCCGCTCCGATCCGCGAAAACTCTGGCCCGAGGCCGCGAGCATCATCATGCTCGGCATGAATTATGGCCCGGCTGGCGACCCACTTGCCGCGCTGGCGAAAAAGTCGGCCGGAAATATCGCCGTTTACGCACGAAACCGCGATTATCATGGCCTTATCAAGGGAAGGCTCAAGCTCCTCGCCGCGTGGCTCATCGCGCAAGCCAAGGGAACCGGGGTAAAGGTCTTCGTCGATACCGCGCCGGTCATGGAAAAGCCGCTGGCGCAGGCGGCGGGTCTCGGCTGGGCCGGCAAGCACAGCAATCTGGTTTCGCGCGAGTTCGGCTCTTGGCTGTTTTTGGGCTCGATCTTTACCGACCTGCCGCTCGCGCCCGACGAGGCGGAGTCGGACCACTGCGGCGCATGCCGCGCCTGTCTCGACATCTGCCCGACAAAGGCTTTTCCGCGTCCCTATGTGCTCGATGCAAGCCGTTGCATTTCCTATCTCACGATCGAACACAAAGGCCATATCGGCCGCGAGTTCCGGCCGCTGATCGGAAATCGCATTTTTGGCTGCGACGATTGTCTTGCGGTCTGTCCCTGGAACAAATTCGCGGGCATGGCGCGCGAAACCAAGCTGCATGCGCGCGAAGACCTTTGCGCGCCGGCAATCGCCGATCTGCTGCGCCTTGACGATGCCGCGTTTCGGGCGCTGTTTAGGGGAAGCGCGGTCAAGCGGATTGGCTATTACCGGTTTATCCGCAATGTCTTGATCGCGGCGGGCAACAGTGGCGACCTGGCGCTCGTCCGGCCGGTCACGGAGAAGCTGAAAAGCCCGTCGGCCTTGGTGCGGGCGATGGCGGTTTGGGCGCTCGGCCGGCTCGTTCCGTTCGATGAATTGGTTGAGTTTGAACGGCGCTGGCGTCCCGGCGAGACGGACGAAACGGTCGAAGCCGAGTGGGCGGCGGCAATGGGTGCGGCGCCCGCACGAGCCGTGACCCCGAGCGCGGTTGATTTCCAGGAAAGCCGGCCTTCATGAATCTTTTCGCGTTCGGTCTTGGCTATTGCGCGCGTCATTTCATCGCCCGCTCTAAAAGTTCGTTCGAGGCTATCGCTGGCACCATGCGCGCGCCTGCCAAGGCCGAGGAGGAGGCGAGCGAAAATATCGAGACGTTGGTGTTTGGCCCCGAACATGAGGATGCCAAAATCGCGGAAAGGCTCGCCGCCGCCGACGTTATCCTCGTCTCGGTCCCGCCCGGCGTCTCGGCCGATCCCGTGCTGGCAAAGTTTGGCCACCGCATCGACCGCCTGCGCCGCCAGCAGACTATCGTCTATCTCTCGACGATCGGCGTCTATGGCGACGCGCGCGGCGAATGGGTCGATGAAAAAACGGTTCCAGCGGCAGTTTCCGAGCGGTCGCTGGCGCGGCTTGCAGTCGAGAAATCCTGGGCCGCGATCGGCAAGGAGAGCGACAAGAAAATATATATCCTGCGACTTGCCGGAATCTATGGTCCGGGCCGCAATGTGCTCCAAAATCTCAAGGCAGGCACCGCGAAGCGCATCGTGAAACGCGGACAAGTTTTTAATCGCATCCATGTCGAGGACATTTCGCGGGCGATTGACGCCGCCTTGGCCTCTAAAGGTCCCGGCGGTATCTACAATGTGAGCGACGACGCGCCGGCGCCGCCGCAGGATGTCATCACCTACGCCGCGATGCTGATGGGAATCGAGCCGCCGCCTGAACTGGACGTTGAGACCGCCGATCTGACCCCATTGGCGCGGAGTTTTTATGCCGAAAACAAACGCGCCTCGAACCGCAAGCTGAAAGACGAGCTTGGCGTAAAACTCGCTTTTCCGACCTATCGCGTGGGCCTCGAAGCGCTGTGGGAAGCAGGGGAAGGGCGGGGGTAAGTTTTGGCAGCGTAGCTCGGCGTGTGTCCGCTATTTTGCGGACAGGCTAAGCCCTATTGCATCTTCGTTCGTTTCTCCACCCCAAAATCCAATAATACTGTCGGCCAAGGCCTTTCCGCCATTCTTCTTATTCGATTTTTCCAATGGAAACCGAAATGGACGTTTGTGGCGCCTTATTGGAACCGATTGACGGCTTCGCTACCGGATCAAAATAGAGGCTGACTTCAAGCTTCTTTTCCGGCCAGCGCCATTTCGTTAGATGCACTGCTCATTCTTGAACGTCGGCGGGCCATAGTGATCTATCAGGGCCGCACGCAATTTCGCCAAATCAGCTTCCCTATAGTTGTGGATAAAGACCTCCGCCGACCAAAATTTACGATGAGACCAATCGAGCATTTGTTCTGAGACCGGCACACCAAAAATAGGAGGTACGTTCTGACGTAGGCCGAACAGGTCCATGTCATCTGTATCGATGTGCATGTGGCTACACAGTTGTCTACTAGTGAAGTCCTTCTGTTCGATGATGGCAGTGCATCCCTTCAACGCCGTCTCTCGCAATTTCAGTGCAGATGGGAGCGCTGAACCCCATTTAATGCCACGAAAGGAGTCAGGCGGGTTGCGCTTCGGCTGCACTTCGATCTCTCGCGTGTTCTGTGCGTCGCTCGCAGGTGGAACCGACGCTGAGGGTTCGCCCGTGAGTCTCACGATGAGCGCTATAGCTGTTGATACCGCCCATAAGATCAGAAAACCCTTGAATGCCTTATTTAGCACGTTGACATCCCCTCCTACCATGTGATCATTGCAAAGATACGCGAGTGACCCATCGAAGGGGGCGAAGTGTTTGGCAGCTCCCGCACGGCTGCACCACCTTATTGGAGCGCAACCGGCCCGACGGGCGGGCGACGCCAGGCTAGAAAGCCTCTCAAAGAAACTCCCCCAGCAACCGGTTCACCTCTTGCGGTGCGTCCTCTTGCGCCCAATGCGAGACGCCGGGCAGCCGTTCGATGCGCAGATCACGGACGTAGCGATCGGTGCCATCGAGGCAAGGGAGACCCAGCGCGATGTCCTCTTCGCCCCAGATGACCAGCGTTGGCTTCTCGATCGGCGTGCCAAAATCGCGGGCGGCCAGGACATCCCGCCCGGCAGCGCGATACCAGTTCAACATCGCGGTCGCGGCGCCAGGCGCGCTCACGTTGGCACGATAGATTTCGAGCACCTCGTCCGGAAACGCGTCCCGGTTGCGCGCTCCATCGCGCAGCATTTTGCCAAGCAAGCCGCCGTCGCCCGCCGCGAGCAATAGCTCAGGCAGCACCGGCAGTTGGAAAAAACCAACATACCAGGATTTGCCGCGCTGACTCCACGTCTTTAATTCGCGGCGAAAGCATAACGGATGCGGCCCATTGACGATGACGAGCCGCGCCAGCGGCCTGATGCGGCGGATAGCGAGAGTCCAAGCGACTAGCGCACCCCAATCATGACCAATCAGCGTCACTGAGACAGCCCCCGATGCGTCGATCAGCCCGGCGATGTCGCCGGTCAGCTGGTCGAGCGCATATTCCGCGCGCCTTCGCGGACGGCTCGTGCCGCCATAGCCGCGTTGATTGACGGCCCACACCCGGTAGCCGAGCCCGGCAAGAAACGGCACCTGATTGTGCCAGCTCACCGCATGTTGAGGAAAGCCATGCAGCAGCAACGCCAGCCGGTCGCCGTCGCCGGCCTCGAAAACCTCGAACTGGAGCCCATTGGCCGGAACCACGAGGCGGCGCGCTCCCAACAAGCGTTCCGGCAACGCACGCACAGTCATGCTCCCTGCACCATGCGATGGCTCTCACTCGCGGCGGGAGTGTTCAAATCCCGCGCGACCCGCCCGATCAGCGGCGCCGCCTCGCTCAGCTAAACCGCCACTTGCCCGGCCTATCGCCAAATTTAACGGCCCCACGTGCACCCCTCGGTACCCGCGCACTCAACCTTGCCTGCGCCTGCTGTGCGCGGCATTCCAGGCGTCCTGAACGGATTGCAATGTGGCTGACCGGTGGCGATGTTCACCATCGTTGCCTTGGAGCAGCGCGCGGGATTCTCGTAAAACGACCCGCCCTTGATGGAGATATTCGAAACGCTATCCCGAGCATGAAACAGAGTGCCATGGATCTTGCTGTCGGCGATGGACACTCTCCCTTTATTTCCTACCTCGATGGTCTGGTTCCAGATTTCGGAATCCTGAATATCGAGCAAGCTTCCGGGCGCAAGCGCGGCGAGCACGGCTAGCTGCAACACCGAGTGTTCGACGCGCACTTTCGCATCCCGGCCGAAGACGCCGATTTCGTTGATGGTGGAATCCTTGATAGTGAGATCGGCGTTGTCGCCTGCATAGATCTGCCAGGCGATTGGGCCGAGCTGGACATCTTTGAGCGTCAGCCGGTCACTGATCTTGCCATTCTGCAAGCCGGATTTGAGGCCATCCAGCGTTTCCCGCGAACCGGCCACAGTGTACGAGACCTTAAGTTCGCCGGTCGCTGGGGCTCGCGCGCCGTTACCAACGATCGTGAGCGCCGAGCCGGGCTTGATCTCGATACCGATTCCTGTCTGTGCGTCATCAACCTGCAGCGACCATCCCACATCCAGACCTTTGCCGGCGCCGATCTGCAACGAGAATGGACCGTTCAAATTCGGTAGCGTCAATGTCCCCTTGGCGCCACCCGCGTCCAGCCAGACACCGGTCCGCGTGCCGGTTCCGCTAATTTTCGCGGACGACGAATCGCGGATGTAGATCTCGGTCGGAATATGCTGGGAATCCGCGATGGTCAGTTTGGCGGAATCGCGAAGATTGGCGAGTAGCCACGACTCCTCCTCGACGAGCGTCGAGCCGATCACCGCAAACGAAGACCGGCCTCGGGCTTCATAACTCATGTAGACGCTGCCTTTGCCGCGGCCTCCAGACTTCTGTGTGCGAAACTCGACGTGGTCCAGCTTGATCGTCGCGTCATCTGTTGAAGTCATCGAGCGTTGCTGGCTGAATTCATTGTCGATCGCAAACACTGCCCGTCCATCGGGCCGGCCCTGGATCCATAGCGTCGCGCCGTCCCGCACGACGACGTTGCCGCCCACGACCAAGCGCCCTCCCTTACGCCCGGTATAGTCGAAGTGCAGGACGGCACTGCCTGTCACAGTCAAGTCGCCGCCGACAGCGCAGTCTTCGTCCACCGTCACGCTGCCGCTCACTGTCATCGGTTGTCGCGGATCGCAGTTGCGTCCGTCGGCGGGGGCGACGGCCGCGCGCGCGGAGCCTGTCGCCGGCGCCCCGAGCTTCGTCAGGAGTGTGTCGAGGATTTTCTCGGCCTCCTCGGGCTTCCCGCTTCGAAGTAGCTGGTCGACCTGTTGCATTCCTTGCTGGAACGGCGACACGTCCGCGCCGGACTCGCGGAGCTTTGTAGCGCCAGCGCCGACTTGGTCTATTTTGGCGTGAATCCGGCTGGCGGCGGCTTCCTCAGCTAGAGCGTTCGAGCAACCCCAAGGCGCTATCAGGATCAGCAAACACAAAGCAGTGCCCAAGGCGTTGGCCAAGGTCGCGGGTTTCATCTTATTGAAGATGGCGATCACTACGGCCCCGACGCGCAATAGATCTCTGGACTGCCAAAAATATCCTCGTACCACTGGGTAAGCCCCGGCTCCCTGCCTAAACACGCGCGGAAGCAGTGAACTGCAAAAAAGGCACCGTCAAGTTAACTTCGGCTGATGGATTTGATGGCTTCTTTGGACCATTAACAATTTTGGGTTCACCGTCCTCGCTCCACCCAAATCGGCTTGAAAGCACTTGCTTGACACCCGTCTCCCCCCTTGCGATATCGCGGACGCTTCGGCTGTTTGCGTCACCACCGGGGCGGAGTAGCTCAGGGGTAGAGCAAAGGTCTCATAATCCTTGTGTCGGGGGTTCGAGTCCCCCCTCCGCTACCACGCGCTCAATTGCACGATATCTTGCGCCAGAGCGCGCTACGACGTGAGCCCCGTTGAGCGCGTATCGACGCAGCGGCGCACTGTCTGGCGCTCGTTTTCGGCGAATACGCGCTCT
>JBOHJV010000128.1:0-10416 GCA_050728695.1 Methylocella sp.
CCCAATCCGAAGTTCGCGGGCGATGAAGACGACAAGGTCAACGCGATCATTCCGGACATTCCTACCACGCTGGAGCAGTGTGCCTCGCCGGGCTTTTACTTTACCGCCTACACGCCCCAGGATATCACCAACGCCATGCAGGCCATGTTCCAGCAATCGCTTGCCGCGGCGCGGCTGACGCAATGAGGAGACCGTGATCGCTTTAGTGCGATCGCTCATGGTCTCTGTCTCTTTGTTTTGTTGTAGGACTTGGATGCGCGCGCAGACCCGCGGGACAAGCATCACCAGCGTTGGCGTTCCTGTCGGTCTACTCTATGCCAGCCTTTGTCAAGCCGTCTTCCCGGTTTACCGCGGCCGGACGCCATGAATGTCGGCCAAGGCGGTTCGAGCCGCGCGTCGCACAGTTGATCGCGCAGTTGATTAGGTTTTTCGTTCTATCGGCAAGCCATTCCCAATTTTTTCGCGATAGCGTTCCGGATGACTGCATTGTCGCGGTGCATCAGCCCGTGCGAAGTTTGCGTTAGATGTTTTCCAAAGCTGCCATTGGCGCGCGCGAAAGGGCGAAGCCGAGGTCATGTCCGTGTTGTGAGGTCATTGTACGTCATGCGTTCAATCATCTGGTTTATTATCCGCCTAGCGGCCCCGCTACGCCGGCTGCGGTCCGACAACAAGGGCGTGGTCGCCGTCGTGATCGCCTTGACAATTCCAGTGCTGGCCGGGCTCGCCGCGCTGGCTGTCGATACCTCGGTATGGTCAAGCGCGAAAAATTCGGCTCAGGGCGCGGCCGACGCCGCCGCGATGTCCGCGGTGGCGGCGGCGACAGCCGGCAGCGGCTCGACCCAAATCCAAAACGAAGTGTACGCCAGTTCGGCGTTGGCCGGATTCACCAATGGTCAAAAAGGCGTGACGGTGACCATCAACAACCCGCCGAAATCCGGCGGTTTCACCACCAATAGTAACGCCTATGAAGTCATTATCACGCAGCCGCAAACACGTTTCTTCGCGGGCGTGCTCGGTGCCGCTCCCACGATTAGCGGCCGCGCGGTGGCGCTCGTCGCGGGCAACCCAGCTTGCATTTTGGCCCTCGACCCCCTTGCCAGCGCGGTAGACGATGTGGGGCTCAGCGGCGGGGCTACGATCGTGGCCACCAAATGCGCCGTCGCCGCCAATAGCTCCAACGGGACCGCCGTGGCCCTCTCGGGCGGCTCCAGCCTAAAGGCCTCCAACTTGAATGTGGTGGGCAATTATTCCGTCACGGGCGGCGCTACGATAGTGACCCCGCCGACGATCATCAAGACGGGTGCTCCGGTGACCAAAGATCCCTATGCAAGTCTCGCGGTGCCCTCCTTTTCCAGTTCCCCCTGCTCGCCTCTCTTCAGTGTGAGCGGCGGCCATTCGGGAGCGATTACTGCAGGCTGCTACGACGGAATCAGCGTGAGCGGCGGGGGCACGCTCACGATGGCCGCCGGCAATTACGTCATCAATGGCGGCAACGGAATCAGCCTTAGCGGCGGCAGCACGGTGACGATGGGCGCCGGCATTTACACCATCAATGCCCCCGGTAGCGGCAACGGTTTCGTGCTGAGTGGCGGGAACACCGTCAACGCGTCCGGAGGAGTAAGTATCGTTCTAACAAACAACACGGGAATTACGAGCAAATGGGGAACGGTCAACATAAGCGGCGGCGCAACGCTCAACCTCACGGCTCCAAGTTCCGGACCCATGCAGGGAGTAGCGCTTTACATGGACCGGAACGCGCCGGCTAATTCAGACAACTTTAGCGGTGGATCGTCCATGTCGATTACCGGCTCGCTCTATTTGCCGAGCCAGCCGGTATCGTACAGCGGAGGTAGCTCGACTGGTAGCGCATGCCTGCAATTGATCGCCCTCAAAGTCTCCTTTTCTGGAGGGTCGAGCTTTGGCGTGAGTTGCGGGACATTGAACGTCCCTGGGTTTCAGTCCTCCGTCACCAAGGGGGTCCCCGCCGAATGAGAGCCGGTCTCAAAAGCCTCGCCCTCGTCCTGAGGAGCCCACGTAGTAGGCGTCTCGAAGGATGCGCCGCCCGCCTTCCGAACCGGGATATTTCGACCGGCTCCATGGGGCGGGACAAGCGCGGATCCGTGGCCATAGAATTCGCCTTGATCGGGTCGGCGCTGGTACTTCTGCTCATGGCGGCCACCGACCTTTCGTTGGCCATCCGCGCGCGGGCCGAAGTCGGCAATGCCGCGCGGGCTGGCCAAGAATTCGCCGCGATCAATGGCTGGGACGCGCCCTCGGGCGCGAATATCCAGACTGCGGCCACTAGCGCCACGTCGCTCCCTGGCGTCACCGCCACGCCGTCTACTTTTTGTGGTTGCGCCACAGCGAGCGGCATCACACAGCTGACATGCGGTTCGGCATGCGCGGCGGGGGGCACGACCGGCACCTACATAACTGTGACGGTGCAGGGAAAATACAGCCCGCTCTTTCCAACCCAATGGAACAAGTATCTCATAAACAAATTTGTCGACCTGAGTGCTACCGAAACCACCCGGTCGCAGTGAGCCAAATATGAAGCGGTTTTTCCTCTTAAGTGAGAGAGCTCGGTTGCGGCTGGGCAACCATGGCGTGGCCGCGGTCGAGTTTGCATTGATCGGCCCGCCTTTGATCCTACTGCTATTCGGGACCATTGAGTGCGGCCGAATGTTAGGGACCCAGAATGCCCTCCAATTTGCCGTCGAGCAGGCCGCGCGCTACGCGATCGTATGTAACAAGCCGACGACGCCCTGCCCCACGACGTCTCAGATTCAAAGCAAAGCCGCCAGCGTCGCCTATGGCCAAAACGTCAGTACCAGCGTATTTTCGGTCACCACGCCAGCCTGTGGAACTCAGGTTTCGGCGAGTCTCCCTTACACGACGGCCGCGCCGATCTCGATCAGCGTGACCCTCACCGCGCAATCCTGTCGGCCGTGTATTGTCGGCACAAATTGCTGACCCGGATTCATGTTCCCGCTCGATCCGGAAGCCGGTCCCAACGACTCTCGAATCATCCCCCGTCGTAAGGCCATTCCCCTCTGTCCTGCCTCCAAACCCCCGCGCAAACTTAGCACGGCACGAGAAAATTTCGATTCGCGCTTAAAGTTTTATTAAATGTTTCGCGAAATAGTTGCCAAACTCCCACGAACACGATTGGAAACCACATGTATCTCTCTCTCGGAAAGGCCGCCAAGGAGGCGGGCGTCGCCAAATCCACCATCTCGAAAGCCTTATCTTCCGGCAAGTTATCGTATCGCGAAAAAAATTCGGACGGTTATCAGATCGATCCGGCCGAACTTTTCCGCGTGTATCCGAAAACCGCGAAAACCGATGCGGACGAACTCGCGCCGAACGATTGGCAACCGGGTCAAGCCGACTCTGAAACCATGCCCTATTCGGCGAAATTCGAAATTCAGCTCGCCGGATTAAAGAATCTGATCGCGGAAAAAGATCGCCGCATCGCGGACCTCGAATCCGACCGCGCGCAGATCCGCGAAGATCGCCACCGGCTCACCGAGAACTGGCAAGAAGAGCGGGTCCGGCTGCTGAAATTGCTCGAGGACCAGACCGGCGCGGTAAAACTACTGTCCGACCAGCGGAGCAAAGAGGCGGCCGAGGCTAACCGCACGTTCTGGCAGCGGGTTTTCCGTCGCAAGCTGGCGGTCGCGGCCTAAGGAGAACCATCGCGGGGCGCGCGCCAAAAGGGTCCCGGTATTGCGAGGGTTTGGAGCGATGTGAACGGCTTTGCCCGGCGAGGACCATGACCGCTTTGTTGCTCGCGCGGGCCGCGGTAGGATAAAACAAGGGTTCCGCGCTCCGGGGGCCCAAATGTCGTCGCCCTACACGGTCCATGTCGCGCAATCGATGCGCGAGATCGATGCCGCGCAATGGGACCCCTGCGCCAATCCGGCGGCGGACGTGATTGGACCCGGCCCGCTGGGTTCACAGGCAGCGCCCGCTGTAGACCCGCATGAAGCCGAGCGGTTTAACCCTTTTATAACCCATGCCTTCTTGAACGCGCTTGAAACCTCGAAGTCGGTTGGTTCGAGAGCCGGCTGGATCAGCGCGCATATGCTCGTCAAGGACGCCGGCGGCCGCCTCGCCGCCGCCGCGCCGGTCTATTGGAAGACCCATTCCATGGGCGAGTACGTATTCGATCATGGCTGGGCCGATGCCTATCACCGCGCGGGCCTGCCCTATTATCCGAAGCTGCAAGTCGCCGTGCCTTTCACGCCGGTCACCGGCCGAAGGCTGCTCGTCGCGCCGGGGCACGGCGAAGCAGCGCGGCAAACGCTCATTGCCGGGCTTCGCGCGCTTCGGCTAAAAGCCGGAGCCTCCTCGCTCCATATTGCTTTTCCGACGCGCGCGGAATGGGAGACGCTCGGCGCTTGCGGTTTCCTGCAACGGACCGGGCAGCAGTTTCATTTCATCAACAAGGGTTACGCGGATTTCGAGGACTTCCTGGCCGATCTCGCGTCGCGCAAGCGAAAGACCATCCGCCGCGAACGCAAGGAGGCGCTCGCCCATGGCATCGAGATCGAGCTCCTTACCGGCGCCGGCATCGCCGAATCTCATTGGGACGCGTTTTTTCTCTTCTACATGGATACCGGCGCGCGCAAATGGGGGACGCCCTATCTCAACCGCGCATTTTTTTCGCATGTGGGCGCTTCGATGCGCGATCATATTCTACTCGTCATGGCCAAACGCGACGGCCGCTATATCGCGGGCGCCGTGAACTTTCTCGGGCTGGATGCGCTCTATGGGCGCAATTGGGGGGCGATAGAGGAGCACCCCTTCCTGCATTTCGAGATCTGCTATTACCAGGCGATCGAATTCGCGATCGCGCGGGGCTTATCGCGGGTCGAAGCGGGCGCGCAGGGAGAACACAAGCTGGCGCGCGGCTATCGCGCGGTCGTGACCTTTTCGGCGCACGATATCGGCGACAAGCGATTTGCAAGGGCGATCGAAGAATACCTCCAGATAGAGCGGACTCACATCGACGACGCGTTGCGCGACTATGGCGAACTCGCGCCGTTCAAGAAGGGGCCTTGATTCTCGTTGCGCCGAATCCATGAAGGAGCAAGCCTATGGCCACGCCGGCCTATGACGAGACGAATATTTTCGCAAGAATCCTGCGCGGAGAACTGCCGTGTCACAAGGTCTATGAGGACGACGTGGCGCTCGCCTTCATGGACATCATGCCGCGCGCGGACGGCCATGTGCTGGTGCTGCCCAAAACGCCCTCGCGCAATATCCTCGACGCCGATCCGGCGATGCTCGGGCTGCTCATCACGCGCGTGCAAAAAATCGCCGTTGCCGTCAAGTCGGCGCTCGCGGCGGACGGGATAACGATCCTTCAATACAACGAGACCGCGGGCGGCCAGATCGTGTTCCATCTGCATTTCCACGTCCTTCCTCGCTGGAAGGGCGTCGAGCCGCGGCCGGCCACCAGCACGCAGGAAAGCCCGGAGGTGCTTGAAAGTTTTTGCCGAAAGATCGTGGCGGCAATTAAGTCGGACTGATCGACGCACGCCGCGCGGCCAAAAAACCCAAAGGCCCGGGAACATTGCCGAGCACCAAAGCATCAAACTCTCTTGCCCTGGCTGGCCGCGTGGAGAGCGGTTCGGCCAGTTATCAATTCTTTTAACCATACGCCTTGGCGTTATCCGATGGTCAGAGTGCTTGCGACGCGTTTGAACTGCTTTCCTATGAACGCGGAAAAAGCCGATGACGCCGCGCTGACACTCCCGATCTCGCCTCCACTATGGAAGTCATGGGCACCATGCAGGGTGACGTTCTCGGGCGGCTCCCCGCCGAGGAAGAAGAGTGTAACCCATAGCTGGGCAGTGTTCTGCTTCGTCGTTCCGCAGCTCACCCGCTTCACGCTGGAGTAGTTGGCGACGTGCGTGCCCTTCTCCAGCACTTTGCCGCCTTCAATCTGCCAGCGCATGCCGGGATCGTCTACGTTGTCCAGGCAATCTCGATGCAAGGTATACGTAAGGATTGGCGACGGACCCGCCCCAAACGTCAGGTGAAACGGTGCTGTCAGGCCGCCACCGCCGTCAGGAACGAAGAAGTCCATGAATGTGCCGGTTGGATAATTGAACCGCATCACATTGGCCGAGTTTTGGGTGCAGACATAGAGGTTGTTGTCGGGACCAAACGTGATTCCGATTGGGACGTAGAGGTCGCTGCCGGTGTTGGCGAAGAAGTCGATGAACGCGCCCGTTGTTGGGTCATAACGTCGGACGCCAAGATTGCCTCCGAACGTGCCGCCAGAGATGTACAGATCGCCGTCGGGGCCAAACGCCATGGCCGATGGCGTATACAGACCGCCGGACCCGATCGGGCTACCGGCGGGCATCAGCAAGCCGAACGACGCCATGGTCGTGAGATCGAACGTCTCGACGGTGGCGCTGTTGTAGTAGAGCACGTAAAGGCGGTTGTTCGCGGGGTTGACCTTCACGTCCCGTGGGCTGGAGTTGACGAGCGAGGGTACGAAGCTGCCAGTGTTCACGCCGGTGGCGGCGTCGAAGCGCTGGACGCCCTGCGGTGGATTCGAGTTGGTTACGTAGAGGACGCCTTCGTGGATGGTCATGCCCTCGGGAGCCGCGAGGTTGGTTGACGCAAACACGTCGATGAACGCGCCGGTCGCACTATCGTAGCGCTTTACCTGATTGGTCTGGCCATCCGAGACGAGCAGGCTGCCGTCGAGACCGATAACAAGGCCGAGCGGATCGCCCAGGGCGCCGCCCGACGCGGCCACCTTGACGAAGGCGCCGGTTGTCCCGTTGTACTCCCGAACGGAGTGGTTAGATTGGCTGGTGACGAGCAGCGCCACTGTCATTTTTCCCCCCTCCTTGTCTCCGCCAGCTTCCGCCACGCTGGTTCGACCACCGTGGCGAGCCGAAGCGGCAGCGTAAAATGCGACCGCGCGCGCGTCAGTGCTTCACATCCGGTTCCTCGCCTCTGCCAACCGTTTCGGCCTCGTCGTCGCCGGGAGCGCCGCCCGCCGGCATATCCTCGTCTTGCTCGTCATCGCCCTCCTGGTCCTTAAGGCGGCGGGATTTGGCGCGGCGCACTTCGGGTTCGGCCCGCACCCGTTTTTTGCTGGCCTCGACGATGTCGCGCTCCGGGCGTGGCAATACCGGACCTTCGGGAAAGACAAAGCCCAATTTCTTGACGCCGTCATCTTCCGCGGTGACGACAACCCGCACCGTTCCACCGTTTTTCAATCGGCCAAACAACACTTCGTCGGCAAGCGGCGTCTTGATCGCCCGTTGAATGACGCGCGCCATCGGCCGCGCGCCCATCTGCTCGTCGTAACCATGCTCGACTAGCCAATTGCGCGCCTCGTCGGCGAGCTCGATTGCGACATTGCGGTCGGCGAGTTGCGCCTCGAGCTGCATGATGAACTTGTCGACAACCTTAACGATAACCTCGACCGGCAGATGCTTGAACGTCACCACCGCGTCAAGACGGTTGCGGAATTCCGGCGCGAACATCCGGTTGATCGCCTCCAAATCCTCGCCCTCGCGCTTCGAGCGGGTGAACCCATAGGCGGCGCGCTGCATGTCGGAGGCGCCGGCATTCGTCGTCATGATCAAGATGACGTTACGAAAATCGATGGGCTTGCCGCTATGATCGGTGAGCTTTCCGTGATCCATGACCTGCAAGAGAATGTTATAGAGATCGGGATGCGCCTTTTCGATCTCGTCAAGCAGAAGGACGCAATGGGGATGCTGATCGACCGCGTCGGTCAGAAGACCGCCTTGATCGAAGCCGACATAGCCGGGCGGCGCGCCGATAAGCCTTGAGACGGTGTGGCGCTCCATATATTCCGACATGTCGAAGCGCACGAGTTCGACGCCGAGGCTGACCGCCAGCTGACGGGCGGCCTCGGTTTTGCCAACTCCAGTCGGCCCCGAGAAGAGATAGCTTCCAATCGGTTTCTCGCCGTCGCGCAAACCGGCGCGGGCAAGTTTGATCGCGGCTGTCAACGCCACGATCGCCTCGTTCTGACCGTAGACGACGCGCTCCAGCGTCTCGGTCAAATGTTCGAGAACCTCGGCGTCGTCCTTCGACACGGTTTTCGGAGGAATCCGCGCCATCGTCGCGATGGTGGCCTCGATTTCCTTGATGCCGATCGTTTTTTTTCGCTTCGGTTCCGGCAGAAGCATCTGGCTTGCCCCGGTCTCGTCGATCACGTCGATCGCTTTGTCCGGCAATTTGCGGTCATTGATGTAGCGCGCCGAAAGTTCCACTGCCGCCTTCACGGCTTCGTTGGTATAGCGAAGCCTATGAAACTCCTCGAAATAGGGTTTCAGTCCTTTCATGATTTCGATGGCGTCGGGGATCGAGGGCTCGTTGATGTCGATTTTCTGAAAGCGGCGCACGAGCGCGCGATCTTTTTCGAAATATTGCCGGTATTCCTTATAGGTTGTCGAACCGATGCAGCGCAGCGCGCCTTGCGCCAATGCGGGTTTCAAAAGATTGGACGCATCCATGGCGCCGCCCGACGTTGCCCCCGCTCCGATCACAGTGTGAATCTCGTCGATGAACAAAATAGCCTTTTTGTGGTTCTCGATTTCCTTCATCACCTGTTTCAGGCGCTCCTCGAAATCGCCGCGATAGCGGGTCCCTGCGAGAAGCGTGCCCATGTCGAGCGCGAAAACCGTCGCCTCGGCGAGGACTTCCGGCACGTCGCCCATGACGATCTTGCGGGCAAGACCCTCGGCTATGGCGGTCTTGCCGACGCCAGGATCTCCGACCAGCAGAGGGTTGTTCTTGTGGCGGCGGCACAAGACCTGAATGGTGCGCTGGACTTCCGCCTCGCGCCCGATCAGCGGATCGATCCGTCCGTCTCGAGCCTTCTTGTTAAGATTGACGCAGTAGGCATCGAGCGCGCCTTCCTTTTTCTTCGACTCGCCGTTATCCTTGGCGTCCTTTGCTTCGCGCGCCTCGGCGTCCTCCCCGGCGCCGCGCGGAGTCCTGCGGGAATCAGAAAGGCCCGGCCGCTTGGCGATCCCGTGGCTGATGTAATTGACCGCGTCGTACCGCGTCATGTCCTGCTCTTGCAGGAAATAAGCGGCGTGGCTTTCGCGTTCGGCAAAAATCGCGACGAGCACATTGGCGCCGGTGACTTCTTCCCGGCCCGAGGACTGGACATGAATGACCGCCCGTTGGATGACGCGTTGAAATCCCGCCGTCGGCTTGGCGTCCTCGCGATCCTCGCTCACCAGATTGTCGAGCTCTTGGTCAATATATTCGCGAAGATTCTTTTTCAACAGATCGAGATCGACCGAGCAGGCCCGCAGGACCGCGGCGGCGTCGCCGTCGTCGGTCAAACTGAACAGCAAATGTTCGAGCGTCGCATATTCGTGATGCCGCTCGTTGGCGATAGCCAAGGCCCGGTGCAGCGATTGTTCGAGATTGCGGGAGAACGACGGCATTGGCTCCAACCTCTCATTTTTTTTCCATTATGCACTGCAGGGGGTGCTGATGCTTGCGGGCGTGATCCATGACCTGCGTAACCTTCGTCTCGGCGATTTCGTAGGTAAAAACCCCGCATTCGCCGACCCCATGTTGATGAACATGACGCATAATGCGCGTTGCCTCCTCAAGGCCCTTATTGAAATATTTTCTTAACACGGAAACAACAAACTCCATCGGCGTGTAATCGTCGTTCAAGAGCAAGACACGGTACATGCTCGGATGCCGGATCTGCGTCTTCGGGCGCGTGATGACAACCGTGCCTGGCCCCGAGCCGCTCTCGCCGTCCCGCTGCGGATCCTTGACGGCCGCAACCGGAGCGGTCAAAGCCGGCAAGGCCGAGCCGAACCGCCCGCCCGCGCCAGCGCCGCCGCCAATCCAAACCCGCAATTGCCGCACCACTTCGTCCTTCACCACCGAATCCTCGCCCTTCAATGATATCCGCCGGGCGACGGCGCCCTAGTGGACCTTCAGCGAATGACGCGCCGGGCCTTCTTTGCCGGCAAACAGGAATTGACGCCAGCGCCGGCGCGTCTCGATCAATGTTCTAATCTTAGCCCCTGTTCGCTCCTTGGGCCATACGAGTTTTGGGCAAAACGAACCAAATTTACGTCGTTCGCGCCAAAAAGCTTATGATGGCCGAAAAAAGCAACGGCCGCCCGCGCAAAGGCGGAGACTTTACAACAAAATGCCCGGCAAATGCCGGGCATTTCAATTTCGGGGGAGTTTAAATCTCGAACCGCATGTCCGCGGTCAAAACGCCATTGTGAAGGCCGCGAGTATCTAGGGTTAGAACTCATTAATCCTTTTGCGCTTACAATAAGATAGTGATTCTTTGGCGGGAAGGATTTGAAATTGTGAGCAGGAATTTGTTTTGGCTGAGCGACGGGCAGTGGAAGCGGATTGAGC
>JBOHJV010000129.1:0-9846 GCA_050728695.1 Methylocella sp.
GGCGCGCGCCGAATCGCTCGAACGGTTCGGCGCGCGCCAATCCCTTGATCAGCGAATTCATTTACGTGTGCCGCCAGCCATCCCGATCAGCAGGCCAGCGGAAAGCGCGGTAAGCACCGCGACTAGAGGATTGCGCTCGATCGCGGCCTCGAAGTCCGATGCTGCCCCGCGAATGCGATTTTGCGCCTCGGCCGCGCCATCGGAAAATTTTTGCTGGGCGCCATCAACCGCATCCAAGACAGTGCTTGTCGTCGTCAAAGCCTGGTTGCGCACTAGTTCGGTAACCGACGAAGTCAGTTTTGTGATGTCGTCGCGTAGCGCCGCGAAATCCGCGGCGAAGTCTTGCGAAGCTTCCTTGACAGGCTTGAGGTCGTGCATGTTGCACTCCTGTGGCGGCCCCGGATTTGTCTTGGCCGCCTGTTTCTTGTGTTTCATAGCCATTCGGAAACTCAATTACGTACCATCGGTTCCCTGAGCGTCGGTTTTTGCCTTGACTCGCGCTCGTCGCGACTCTCGTTCGGTATGTCGGCGACGCCTGTCATGTCAACCAATCGGCGACGCCTGTCATTTCAACCAATGTGCCAACGTTGACGTTACCGTTAGAAGTGCGCGTCAGAGATGAACTCGTCCGATGTCGGTGCTACTCCTGTTTTCCGTACGGCATGCGAAAAAGTATCGCCTGTGCGGCTATCGCGCCCGCGCGCGATGGCGACGAGAGACCCCTCGGGACGAGAAAGGATGTAGACGAAGAGCACAGCCTTTAGAACTCCGACAAGGGCCAACCGAATCAAGGAGAGCAACACAAATTTGAAGATGCGCATTGGCCTTCCCATCTTGCTCTCCCAGCACCGAAATGGCCAAAGCTGGCCGCCCCGTATAGCCCAACATCACTGCGCTGGCCGCGAACAACGCGGTTCCAAAGAAAATTTCGCGTCCTAACGCCGCGCTGATTCGATTGTTCCCGGCTCGCCACCTATTGTGACGCGAACGCAACGTGCGTTCGCCGGGGCAAGCCGGCTAAATTCAAATACTGCCATTTGCCAGCGTAACTTTAAAAGACAAGTTCAGGTTGGGTTTCTTTCCGAGACACCGCTTTTCGGCGAAGGTATTCGTTCGTGATCACGACAATTTTCCTGATCACGAAATATTGACCGGGATTGCAGAACCAAGACTCACCGCGGGCGTTTGAGAGCCGCGCCAATCATCGCGCGAACAAACAGTAGGAGAACCCGATGTTACGTAAGCTCGCTCTGTCCGCCTCGGTCCTTGCTCTCGCCGGCAGCCTTGCAGTTGCGCAGGCAGAGACGGTGACGACTTCACCGAGCGGCCGCGCGGTGGCCGTGCCGTCGTCCCTTTCGACGATGCATTGGCTAGCCTCCGATATATATAAGGCGGACGTCTATGATAATTCCGAGGATAAAATTGGCACAGTCACCGATCTTATCTTGGATAATACCGGGACTGTCACGACGGCGGTCGTTAGCGTCGGCGGTTTCCTCGGCGTAGGCGCGAAGGACGTCGCGGTTCCTTTCAACGCCCTTAAGGTCACATCGCGCGACGGCAAGGATTGGCTGGTGCTAAACGAAACCAAAGATCAGCTCAAGGCGATGCCGGCCTATGATAAGAAAACCAACAACCCGATGTAGTGCATGATTGCGCCAAATCGACGGAACCTACTCAGCTCAACGGCAGTTAGGGACGCAAGTTGGGCGGCCAGATGTTGCCGCACCTTTGAAACGAAAGGAGAATGCAATGGATTGGAATCGCATCGAAGGAAACTGGAAGCAGTTCAAAGGCAAGGTCAAAGAGCAATGGGGTCATCTTACGGATGACGACCTCGACAAAATTGCCGGCAAGCGCGAACAGCTTGAGGGCAAGATCCAGGAACGCGCCGGGATCACCAAGGACGCAGCGCGCAAGGATGTCGACGACTGGCTAATGAAGCAGTAACCAGGTGTGGACGCGCTCGAGCAGTATGCTGCGAGTGCGCCGAAAGCCGCATCGGGCCGGCCTCGTGCCCGGTGCGGCCTTTCAAACGGACCGGCCGGATTCCCATATTTCGCTTGCATGGAACTTTGATTTCGCCTGGCGAATAGGCGGCCGAGACACAATGCGGCGTCACGTTGATCGACAGGGGTTGGCGCATCGGGCACCGCCTCGATTCGCGTGCGCTTCCCCGGCGACATTTTCGACATATTCGAGGTGACGTTCAAATTCATGATTCCTCTGAACTTCGAATCGTCTGGTTCAGGAAGACCGCTATTGGCCTTGCACGGCTATGGAGCTTCCCTGTTTTCCTGGCGCCACCTGCCTCTCGCCTTGCCCGATCGCAGGGTCATCCGCATCGATTTCCCCGGCCATGGCCGTTCGCCCCCGCGCCTGGATGATCGCTACCGCTTGGCCGATCATGCGTTGGCGGTGCTCGAATTCATCGAAACCCAAGGCCTGCAGGAGTTCGATCTGGTCGGGCATTCGATTGGCGGTGGCGTCGCGCTCATGATCGCCGTCGATTTCATGGAAAGACGGCGAAACTCGATCAGGTCGCTGACATTGGTCGATAGTCTGGCCCTGCCTCAGCGAATCCCGTGGCTCCTCCGGCCAGCATTCTCGCCGCGATTAGGACCTTTCGTGATGTCGCTCCTGCCACCGCGATTGATTGTGAGAGCCGTGCTGCGTTTCGCTTTTTATGATAGCCGCCGTATCACCGAGGAGATGGTGCGAATTTATGCGAAAAACCTCGAGTCCGGGGAAGGCCGCCATGCGTCGCTGGAAACGGCGCGTCAAATGATTCCCGGCGATTTGATGGAGATGATCGAAAAATACCGACAATTGACTCTTCCGGCCCTATTGATCTGGGGCCGGCGAGACAGGATCGTTCCGCCCGCGATTGGAATCGAGCTGAACGCGCTCATTCAGGGTTCGAAACTGATTCTCATCGACGACTGTGGCCACGTCCCCCAAGAGGAACGACCGGACATCACGCTGGGCGCCATCGCCGATTTCCTGTCGAGAGTGTCGCCGATTGTGCTATGATAAGCGATTCAAGATTGTGAAATCTTGACGATGGACTTCACCAGGTCCAGCAACGGCGATGCCAACAATGGCGAGATGACCGCGACGGCGGCGCTGATGCTCGACCAACGAGCAAGTGCAAGATCGTCGGGGAATCGTTGCGCCTGAGTGGCAGTCGCCGCCGCTTGATCCACCGCCGTCGTCCCGTCCCGTCGATTATCGGCAGGCGCGGCGGGGAACGCCCGGCTACGATCCAGGACGAAGGCGACGAGCGCCGGTCCTATCGCGGCGATCAAAGCCATTGTGCAGGAAGCTCCAAACATCAAATTCAACGCCTCGCCGATCGGAGCAATGGCTTTGTGCTGCATATCAGAGAGAAGGGATGTCGGCCATTCGACGAGGATCTTGCTGCAGAGGACCGAGACAACCAGAACCGCGGCCCCCGATGCGAGCACGATTCGCATGGTCCAGAGGCGCATAAGCAATTCCTCGTGAGTCGGCGCCTTTTCCTGCCGAACCGAAATACTGGCGAGTGCCGCGAGAAGCATGCCAACCGCAATGAGACCGATAATGGAATTCAGGCGCACGAGACCGGTTACCGCCCTATCGCCAAACTGATCGATGCCAGGAAACAAGCCCACAACGAATTGATTGAATATTGAACGGTCCGCGTCGCCGCTCGTAAGATAGTTCATGGGCGATGCCAGCTCGTTGGCGGCCTTAAGGATTTTCTCGACTACCAGCGGCCGCATTAGGTCGAAAGCCGCGGGGGTCGAGGCGACGATATATCCTAGGAAGACGAAGAAGAGCAGAGCCTCGAATGCGACCCGTGCTCCGTTGCGGCTCCGGACGACCGAGAATCCAAATCCGATCGCCGCCGCCGAGGCGAGGTACAAGAGTGCACTGGCGACCGCATATGAGGCTCGGCCGCGCAGATCCTTCGCCAGGATGGTCACGGTGAGGTCACGTTCGTTTTTCCCGTCGATCTGCTTAGCTTCGGCCAAGTTCTCAGGGTGCGGCAGGTCTCTCGTTGAAAGTAATTCGTAAGGCAGCTCGAGCCGCGCGGCTCGATGTGTCAACATGGACGCCGTCTGATCCAGCGCGACGAAACCCAGCAATACGGGCGCGACGATACAACACATCGACCACCGGCGAGCGTAGACCCAATTTTGAACCGTGCGCCAATCCATGTGCCCCTCCCCCGTTCACCGCGTTCTTCACCTTGAGTTTGGCCCAAGCCGAGAGCGACCAATAGGTAAACCCGAGCTTGCGGCGGACTTTATTGAACCAGAGATTCGACCACAAAGCGAAAGTATAGGCCAATCGCCGAGAAAAGCGAGCCAGCGGGCTTGCTTCACCACGATGTCGAACTGGTCGCCATGCACGATGAGTAGGCGTTTTTTATCGGCAGTTATGTGATTGGCATGATCGGCGACTTCGACGCCGCCGAAAACCGACCCGATTTAGTCGCGCGCGAACTCGTCATGATTGCCCGGAACGTAAATTACGCGGACACCCTTGCGCACCTTGCGCAGCAGCTTCTGTACGACATCGTCGTGCGCCCGCGGCCAGTACCATCTTCTCTTCAGCTGCCATCCGTCGATTATGTCGCCGAGGAGGTAGATCGTCGCGGCGTCGTTGTTTTTGAGGAAATCCAGCAAAAGCCCAGCCTGGCAACCGCGCGATCCGAGGTGGACATCGGACAAGAAGAGGGTGCGATAAATGGTGGGCTCTGGTTCCCCCTCTTCGCGCACCGGCATAATCTTGGCTACCTTCCGAAAACTGTCCTAAGCGAAAGCAGATTCGTATGGCATTTGAATGACAGACGCCCAGCATGGGTCCCGGCACCATGCTGGAGCGGCTCGTGCCGATCCGCGAGGTCACTGTTCGCCGATCCTTTCGCACGCGCTCGTTCGACACTTTGATGGAGTGCTTTGCGTTCGAGCTTACCGGCGGCGCCGGCAAGATCGGCGGTTCATCGACTCCATGCGACCGAGGGGGTCTCGTCGAACTGTCGCGCACCGGCGCCGCCGCCAAGTCGCACGAGGCAAGTCCAGCGCGAGGCAACCGCCGTCTTCGTCGTGCAACGAAGCCGATCAATTCAGGACCGTACCAGCGGTGCCATGAATTCCGGCCCGACTGGATCGGTAATCAGCTGGTGTAGGATCCGATCGACCTCGGCTTTAGCGGCGGCATCGAGGGACCAACCGATCACTTCATCTACTGGCTGCAGCTGACCGGGTCGACGCGCGCCCCATAACGCCGTGGTGACACCTTGGTCGAGCATCCAACGTACCGCCAAGTGAATGACGCGCTTGCCGAAGCGCTCCTGGGCCAGCTGATCGAGGCGCTGCACGGCGGCGAGATATTGACCGAACCGGGGCTGTTGGAATTTCGGGTCCACCCGACGTAGATCATCACCGCCGAAACTCGTATCCGGCCGCATCCGTCCCGACAAAAGCCCCCGGCACAATGCGCCGTAACCGAAGATCGCAATCTTGTTTTTGAGGCAATAGGGCAGAATATCCGCCTCTATGCCGCGCTCGAACAAACTGTAGGGCGGTTGAAGCACATGGATCGGCGCCACTTGGCGAAACCGATCCATCTCGACGACCGAGAAATTACTCACGCCTATTGCACGGATCGTGCCGCGCTTGTACAGCGTGTACATCGTCTCGGCGGTTTCCTCCACGGGCACCCGCGGATCGGGCCAATGGACCTGGTAGATGTCGATATGATCGGTTCCGAGTCGGCGCAGCGAATCCTTGATCTCTCGCAATATTCGCTCACGGCTGGCATTACGAAAGATCTTGCCATCTTGCCATTCAAGGCCGACCTTCGTCGCAATGATCATGCGCGAGCGAAGGCCGTTATCGGCGATGGCTTTGCCGACGATCTCCTCGGAACGGCCGAAACCGTATACCGGCGCCGTATCGATGACATTAATGCCGTGGTCCAACGCGGCGCGGACAGTTGAAACCGATTCGGCTTCATCGGTTCCACCCCACATCCAACCGCCAATTGCCCAAGTGCCGATCGCGATGCGCGAAACCTTCAGCGGCGTATCAGGGATATCGGCAATGTCCATGTGCGTTCTCTAGAGACTTGGGTCGAACCAACGTCTTACTCTTTGTTGCGAATTGCCCCAAACCGGTCGGATCAGGCGCTAGGTGTGAGTGTGGGAGACATCGGCGAGGGTGACCTCCACCGACCGTGAATGACCGCCATTGGTGACCGTCAACTTCATTGTTTTTCCAACGCCAACCTCTTCAAAAATACCGGTCAGATCGGCAACGTCGTGGACCGGCCGACCATTCGCTTCGGTGATCACGTCTTCGACTTCACCGTTGGAATTCACGGCTTTAAACCCGGCTTTCGCCGCCGGAGAGTCGGGTTGAACCCGCAGCACGATGACGCCATCGACGCCAACTTGCGCGGCGGCGGCCTCGGATGCCGCGGCGATGCCTATTCCAGGTGTTGGCACATGACCCACGCTGATCAGCTGCGCCGCGACGCGATTGACGATATCGACGGGTATTGCGATGCCGACGCCAGCCGATGCTCCCGAGCCCGATATGATCATGCTTGTGACACCAATCAAATGACCTGAGCTGTCGAGCAAGGGGCCGCCGGAATTACCGGGATTAAGGGAGGCATCCGTCTGGATTCCGCCTGAGATTTCATGCCCCTCCGCCGTCGGCATTGTCCGGCGCAGCGCGCTGACGATCCCCGCTGTCATGGTCTGCTCCAAGCCATAGGGATTGCCGATGGCAAAGACGGACTGGCCAACTTGCAGATCCGCGGAATTCCCGATTGCGATCGGACGAAGTGGAGTCTGGGGCCGTTCTAACTGAAGCACGGCGATATCGTAGTTCGGGGCGGTGCCGATGACTCGAACCGGAACCGACGCCCCGGACGAAAGGTGCGCGGCAAACTGGTCCGTGCCCTTGATGACATGGTAATTGGTGATCACGTGCCCAGCGGCATCCCAAATAATCCCCGTACCCGTTTGAACCTCCGTTTGAACTTCGCTCTCTTGCTGTCCGGGCGTGAAAACATTTTGCGGAGCCAGCCGCGCGAAAACAGACACGACGGAGGGCGAAACGAACTGAAAAAGCTTGATCCTGGTTCGTTCCGACTCGGCAAGATCCCCGCGCGGCGTGATTGTCCGCGGCGACGCAGCGGAGAACTGCCAAGCAACTAGATATGGCTCCGCGACAAACGCGGTCGCCAACACAAGGAGCCAGAATATTGCAATTCCGAGAAACCGATTCGCCATGGTATCGCCTCCGTCTGCCGCCTGGAGCTTGGAGCTTCGCAATATGCGTAACGTTCAAATCACAGGCCTGGATCCTTAGATTTCTAGACTGGTCTAAAAGCTAAATCCATGCCATTTGAAAAGGGGCTTACTAGACCATCGAACGAGGAAACGCCACGCCATGCGCGTCTATTATGATTCCGATGCCGACACCAATCTCATCAAAAGCAGGAAAGTCGCGGTCGTCGGCTATGGGAGCCAGGGCCACGCGCATGCCTTAAACCTCCGCGATTCGGGAGTGAAAGAGATTTGCGTCGCCCTGCGCGAGGATTCCACCACGGCCAAGAAGGCGGCGGCCGTTGGGCTTGAAGTGAAGAGCGTCGCCGACGCCGCCCAATGGGCCGATGTCGTGATGATGTTGGCGCCCGACGAATTGCAGCGCGACATTTATCGCGATCATCTCCGTCTCAACCTGAAGCAGGGCGCGGCCTTGATGTTCGCGCATGGTTTGAATATTCATTTTAATCTCATTGATCCGCGCGGCGATCTCGACGTCTTGATGGTCGCGCCGAAAGGGCCGGGCCATACCGTGCGCGCGGAATATAAGCGCGGCGGCGGCGTGCCTTGTCTCGTCGCGGTCGCGCGCGATCCTTCCGGCAACGCGCATGACCTCGCCCTTTCCTATGGCGCGGCGATTGGCGGCGGCCGCGCGGGCTTGATCGAGACGACGTTTAGGGAGGAATGCGAGACCGATCTTTTTGGTGAGCAGGCGGTGCTGTGCGGCGGCCTCGTCGAGCTCATCCGCGGTGGCTTCGAAACCCTGGTCGAGGCGGGCTACGCGCCGGAAATGGCCTATTTCGAATGTCTGCACGAAGTAAAACTCATCGTCGATCTCATTTATGAGGGCGGCATCGCCAATATGAATTATTCGGTCTCGAACACCGCCGAATACGGCGAATATGTCAGCGGCCCGCGCATCGTGACGGCGGAGACAAAGGCCGAGATGAAGCGCGTCTTGAGCGACATCCAATCGGGGCGGTTCACCCGCGATTGGATGTTAGAGAACCAAGTCAACCAGACCTCGTTCAAGGCGATGCGGGCGAAGGCCGCCGCTCATCCGATCGAGGAAGTTGGCGCGAGGCTGCGCGCGATGATGCCCTGGATCGGCGCCAATAAGCTCGTCGACAAGGACAAGAACTGAGGGCGTTTGCCTGGAAAGGAAGAGTGAATTTGGTGCGCGCTGCGCTAGATTAGCGTTCGTGGATTGCGGCGCGAAGCGCAACACCCCAGTGCTCGGAAAACACGATTTTCCTTCCCGCGCCGCCGCCTTCTGCTGTATTGCGGAGATGCGAAGGCGGCTCCGGGGAAACGAAAATCGGGCCGGTTCAAGGCGCTTCGGATTTGCGCTTCGCGTCGGAATCCACCACCCCTATTCGCTTCCATATAGGATCTCGTGGCCGCGGCGACGGATTCGTTTATGATTGAGCTTGGCGCAGGGCGGCTCCTAGGAAGTCCTTGAACCGCACGAGTTTGGCTTGATCCGGAGACGGCAATGAGCACGGTCCATGATTTTTCCGCCACGACGCTGGAAGATCAGGCAACGCCGCTTTCCGATTTCTCGGGACAGGTGCTGCTCGTGGTTAACACCGCGAGCCAATGTGGCTTTACGCCGCAGTACGAAGGGCTCGAGGCGCTTTACCGCAAATATTGTGCCCAAGGCTTTGCGGTTCTAGGCTTCCCGTGCAATCAGTTCGGCGCCCAGGAACCAGGCGATGCCGCCGAGATCGCGCAATTTTGTTCGCGAACCTACGAAGTGACGTTTCCCATGTTCGGCAAGATCGAAGTGAATGGTCCAGCGGCTCATCCGCTGTACCGTTTTCTCAAAGGCGAAGCCAAAGGAGTAATGGGAACCGAGGCGATCAAATGGAATTTCACGAAATTCCTTGTCGATCGTAAGGGCGGGGTAACGGCGCGCTTCGCACCGGCGGTGAAACCCAAGGAACTCGAAAAGGAAATCGAGAAACTGCTTTGACGCGCGGGACGCCGGACGCGTTGCCGCTGACGGCGCTGGAAACACGAACAAGAGCGGCATCGATTGATGCGCCCGCCAAGGAGGCGATATCATGCCCTTGCGACTCGCTACGCGGAGCCCGGATTTTGCTGTCTCGTTCGACGCGCTTCTTGCGCTGAACCGGGAAGTGGCGGAGGACGTCGACCAAGCAGTTCAAGCGATCATCGCGGACGTCGTCGCGCATGGCGACGCCGCGCTTATCGGCTATTCGAGGAAATTCGATCGTGTCGATCTGGCGAAGCTGGGTTTGCTTGTGGGCGGGGCCGACATCGATGCGGCATTCGCCCGCTGTCCCAGGGATGCGCTTGATGCGCTGCATTTCGCGCATGCAAGGATCATTGCTTTTCATGAACGGCAAATCCCGCAAGATCTACGATTTACCGATCCGCTCGGCGTCGAGCTCGGCTGGCGCTGGCGGCCCGTCGAGGCGGCCGGGCTCTATGTTCCGGGCGGCACCGCGAGCTATCCGTCCTCGGTTTTGATGAACGCTACGCCCGCCAAGATT
>JBOHJV010000130.1:0-9767 GCA_050728695.1 Methylocella sp.
TCAAATCGGCGGTGCTCCTTGCGGGACTCAATTCGCCCGGCCGCACAACCGTGATTGAGGCGGCAGCCACCCGCGACCACACCGAAAAAATGCTAAAATATTTTGGCGCCTCGATCGCGACCGAACCTTTCGCCAAACACGGCCAAAAAATTACGCTCGAAGGACGCCCGGACTTGCGCCCGGCGCCGGTGATCGTTCCGTCCGATCCATCCTCCGCCGCTTTTCCTCTTGTCGCCGCGACGATCGTGCCGCGCTCGGACATCGTCATCGAGGGGATGATGATGAACCCGTTGCGCACCGGTCTTCTCACGACGTTGCTCGAAATGGGCGCAGTCGTCGACATCCTCGAGCGCCGCAACGAGGGCTTCGAGGAGGTCGCCGATTTGCGGGTGCGCGCGGCGGCGCTCAAGGGCGTCGATGTGCCCGCTGCCCGCGCGCCTTCGATGATCGACGAATATCCCATTCTCGCGATTGCCGCCGCCTTCGCCTCGGGCGAGACAAGGATGCGCGGCCTCGCCGAGTTGCGGGTCAAGGAAACCGACCGGCTCCGCGCGGTGGCCGATGGCTTGCGCGAAGCGGGGGTCGCGACGGAGATCGTCGATGACGACCTTATCGTCGAAGGCCGCGCCGGCGATGTTATGGGCGGCGGCGTGGCGGCAACGCGCCTCGACCATCGCGTCGCGATGAGTTTTCTCGTGCTTGGCCTTGCCTCGCGCAGGCCGATGGCGATCGACGATTCGAGCATGATCGCGACGAGCTTTCCGGAGTTTCAGACGCTCATGGAGCAATTGGGGGCTCGGTTCCAATGATCATCGCCATCGATGGGCCGGCCGCCTCGGGAAAGGGCACGCTCGCGCGCAATCTCGCGCGGCATTTTGGCCTGCCGCACCTCGACACCGGGCTCCTTTACCGGGCGACGGCGCGGGCATTGATGAACGCGGGCCGCGCACTTTCCGACAAGGAGGCGGCGATCGCCGCCGCGCGCGCCCTGGCGCCCGCTGGTTTCGACGAAAATCTGTTGCGTGGGCGGGAGATGGCAGAGGCGGCGTCGGTTGTCGCAGCAATCCCAGAGGTTCGCGCCGCCCTCGTCGAGTTCCAGCGCGCTTTTGCGCGCGGCCCCGGCGGCGCCGTTCTCGACGGCCGCGACATCGGCACCGTGATCTGTCCCGAGGCGCGCCCAAAAATATTTGTCACGGCGAGTGTTGAGGCCCGCGCGACACGCCGTGCCTTGGAGTTGCAGGCCCAAGGCGAAAGGATCGATTACGCGGGCGTGCTGGAAGAGATCCTCAGGCGCGACGAGCGCGACAAAAACCGTGCCGCGGCGCCGTTGATTGCGGCCACGGACGCCATCGTCCTCGATACGACGGCGCTCGACGTCGAGGCGGCGTTTCAGGCCACGCTCGCCATTGTGATGAACGCTTCCGCGCGGAGTTCCGCGGGCGGGCGCGGGTAGGTCTACGAAAGCTGCCTCGAAAGATGATAGCGTGCGCGATCTCCTCTGCCTTGCCAAGGTAGTTGCCGCGCGCCAAACTGTATAATCTGAAATATTGATAATAATGAGCAACTGTTTCGTGCTAACATTTACTTGAAGTTTTTGGCGGGAGCCCCTTGATTGGAGGTGCAAACAGGCATAGAGTGGTTCATTCGGATTTCATCCATGAGGAAGAGGAGGTTTCGTCATGTCGATTAGATACCAGGATCGCAACGAGTCGCGGCTTTCGCTTCACCGCGAAGCGAAACGCGTGTTCCCGCGAGGGTGCATCCTAAAAGCCGCGGTCGCGGGTTTTGCGGCCTGTGCGATGGCCCTGCCGGCCATGGCCTTGCCTCCCCCGACCATCGTCGGAGGGACAGTCGTCGCCACGATTACGGTTACGTTCAAGGTGGCTCCTGCTTCGGGTTCGACCGTTGTTTGTGGCCTTTCGTTGATCAGCAGCGACCAACGCTCGCCGTCCGACACCAAATCCAAAACCGGGACGGTGAGCGGCTCCGCCGCGACCTGCGTCGTAAGGGTGCACTACAGTTGGCCCCTCACGACCCCCGCCTCCGATACAATGACGATTGCTTATTCCGTCCAGGGGCCGGTTCAAACTAGCTCGGGAATTACCAACATCATTTCAATGCCGGCCAATGGCGCGGTAACGACAGAGGCTATCGGGGTCACCCAGTAATGGGGCGTCGCGAGCCAGGCTGAGATTTCAAACCGGAGGGAGGCAACTTCCATGCGTTACTCATGCGCTGCTGTCGCTTTGATGGCGGCTATGGCGTTTTCTCCAATTGCCCTTGGTCAGACGCGTACGGCGAATACGGCCTTTCACGTGATCAAGAAGCCGACCCGCGCTACCGCCCCGGCCTCGCCCCCTCTCGCACCCACAGCGCCGCGTTGTACCGCAACTGTTTGCGACCAAATAGACAGGTACACGGACACGGCAATTATTGAAGCAACTGAGTATTTCTCCTTCCCCGACGGTACTTGCCGGTTCGCGGATCAGGGCAAGTGGTCGTCCCCCAAAGATATCCAACCACTGGACAACGGCACGCCGGCTGGCACCGTAACCTTCTCGGTTAACCCAGATACGCCACCACCCAACCAAATAACCGGCGCAACATGCATCGGAGGGGGACCGTATCAATATGCGCGACTTCACTTTACGTGGAATCTTCACAAGAACAAGACTGCCGATAGCTTTGCGCATCAGGGCTACGATCCAACCGCTACGTTTTCTTCCGATTGGACGGGCAAATTTGGTAGTTTCTTCCCTGAAACGTTCCAGATTACCGTGCCGGTGGTGCGTCCAAAGGGCGAGATGTCCACTTTCGTGAATTGGCTCGACTCTCGAGGCAATTGGATGCCGACGCTCATACTGCCAGATAAAGATCCGGATTTCGATTTTACTGGCGAGTTGATACAGGAGGTCACTCATAAGCCCAGCACGTGTTATGGCAGGGGTATAGGCTCCATGGGATCAACGGGCGTTGTTAGGAATGACTACTCGGTGGACAGCTCTTGGCACATAGTGAACAAGGTTATGTTCAATCAGAATGACATAGTTGGCTGGTCACCGTGCGGAGTAGAATATTATCGATGCGTTAAGGCGGCTCTGCCTGCTTGTGGCTACACTGGGACACAGGAGATGCAAATAAAATCTGACGCAGATAGCGGATATACGACATACACAACCAATAATATTAGTGCAACAATTGAGGGCTGGATTATTCCGTTTGCACCTTATAAGCTCGGGATAGGCACCGTGACATCCCAAAGGAGCAACCCCGCCGCCCCGCAGCCTCCGCAATCGAAGTTCTTTCCTAGCTCTGAAAACAATTGTCCTACTATAACTACTAAAAATACCACGGCTGCGGTATTACCATGCTCGGCGGAGCCGTTTGCCGAGTAGGCGATTCCAAATGTTCAGGGCATAGCGGGAGCGTCTGACCACTTTAGCTGGGTTCCCCACAACCCGTGTGTTGGGAAAGAGACGGCGATCTGAAAGGATACCGGTCACGCCCTAGTCTAGATTACAAAAAAACTGGCTCATCTTCGCGGATCTCTTGTTGCGGGATCACTTCTGAAACAGCGCCAGCTCCTCGGCGGCAAGTACCCTGCCTGTAATGGCGACCGCGGCGAAGGGGGCCGCGTCCGCCACCTGCTTGCTGGTCAGGATGATCTGCCCGAGCTTCGTTGCGAGCTCTTCCATCGAGGCGGCAAACACCACCCAGCCGATGCCGCACCAAATAATACGCCCATGCACATGGGGCGGAGATCGCCCGATGTATAGAGCGTCGTGCCTTTGAGCTCATCGGCGGGCCGCGACGAAGTGGAAGCCGCGAATCGCATTCGTATCGCATTTCGAGGCCCGCTTCAGTACCTAGTGCTAATCAAGGTTTGTTCTCTTTGCTAACCTTGGCCGGAAGATTTGCTACCGGATGTCGGGCGAATGCCGCCCGCGAAAAGCTTCACGCCCAAGCAGGGCCAGGCATTGGCGTTCGACCACGCGTACACGCGCCTGCACCGCCGGCCGTAGCCGGCACGCGACAAAACTTTCGGGTCAGCCCGCTTCAGTTCACGAGATGGTGCTCACGCTCGAGCGGGCAGGGTTCATTCGACGCCAATCGGGGGTCGCTCGCCGCATCGAAATGCGCATAGGTCCGGAGCATTTCCAGTTCTACGCCGACCGCCCGAAACCTCCGTGGCGAGGGCCTAGCTTCCTTTCGTAAAGTCCCGCGCGCTCAAGCGATCATGCTCTTTCTTGCGTCGCTGACGCGGCCAAGCGTTGCAAGCACCTTTGCGACGATGCCTTTCGCGTCGAGGCCCGCGCCGGCATAGAGTTTCTCCGGCTTGTCATGATCGAGGAAGCGGTCGGGCAGGACCATCGAGCGGAATGTTATGCTCCGTGCGGAAATGCCGTCGAAGGCGCCATCCTCGGCGAGCGATTGCATCACGAAGGAGCCGAAGCCGCCGACGGAACCTTCCTCTATCGTGATCAGGACTTCGTGGTTTGCCGCGAGGCGGAAGAGCAGGTCCAGATCGAGGGGTTTGGCGAAGCGCGCGTCGGCGACCGTCGTCGAGACGCCATAGGTCGCAAGATCCTCCGCGGCCTTCAGAGCCTCGGCCAAGCGTGTGCCAAGCGACAGGATGGCGACTTTGTTGCCTTCGCACACAATCCGTCCGCGACCGATCTCCAGGATTTTCCCCTTCGCGGGTAGGTCGATGCCGACTCCGTCGCCACGGGGATAGCGGAAGGCGATCGGCCCTTCGTCATAGGCCGCGGCGGTCGCCACCATATGCACAAGCTCGGCTTCATCCGCAGCTGCCATAACGACAAAACCGGGAAGAATACCGAGATAAGACACGTCGAAGGAGCCGGCGTGGGTCGCGCCATCGGCGCCAACGAGGCCCGCCCGGTCGATGGCGAAGCGCACCGGCAATTTCTGAATGGCCACGTCGTGGACGACCTGATCATAGGCGCGCTGGAGGAAGGTCGAATAAATCGCGCAGAACGGCTTATACCCTTCGGTCGCGAGGCCTCCCGCGAAGGTGACCGCATGTTGCTCGGCGATGCCTACGTCGAAGGTGCGCTCGGGAAAGACCTTTTGGAAAATATCGAGACCCGTGCCGCCCGGCATCGCGGCGGTAATCGCGACGATCTTGTCGTCCTCTCGCGCCTCGGCGATCAAGGCATCGGCGAAGACCCGCGTATAGGAAGGCGCGTTCGCCTTGGGTTTTACCTGGATGCCGGTAACGACATCGAAGGTGTTGACGCCATGAAATTTGTCGGTTGACGCTTCGGCGGGAGCATAGCCTTTGCCTTTTTGGGTCACGACATGGACAAGAATCGGCCCCAAGTCGATATCGCGGACATTTTTCAGCACCGGCAGCAAATGGTAGAGATTGTGGCCGTCGATTGGGCCGACATAATAAATCCCGAGTTCTTCGAACAGGGTTCCGGCGGCCCAAAAGTTGCGGGCGAATTCCTCGGTTTTGCGGGCCCTGTCATAGATGAATTTGGGCAGATGGCGGCCGAGCTGCTTCGCCGTTTCGCGCACCGAACGGTAGGTGCCGCCGGAGACCAGCCGCGCGAGATAGGCGGACAGGGCGCCGACCGGCGGCGCGATCGACATATCATTGTCGTTAAGCACGATGATGAGGCGCGAATGCATGGCGCCCGCATTGTTCATCGCCTCATAGGCCATGCCGGCGGACATCGCGCCATCCCCGATGACGGAGATGACGTGGGTTTTCTTGGCTGCGAGCGTGTTGGCCACGGCCATTCCGAGTCCGGCCGAGATCGACGTCGAGGAATGCGCGGCGCCAAAATGATCGTATTCGCTCTCGGAGCGTTTGGTGAACCCCGACAAGCCGCCGCCCCGACGCAAGGTCCGGATACGGTCGCGCCGGCCGGTGAGAATCTTATGAGGATAGGCCTGGTGGCCAACGTCCCAAACCAAACGGTCGCTCGGCGTATCGAAAACATAATGAAGGGCTACCGTAAGCTCGACCACGCCAAGCCCGGCACCGAGATGGCCGCCTGTCACCGAGACCGCATCAATCGTCTCGATGCGCAGTTCGGCCGTGACTTGGGCGAGATCGGACTCCTTCAGGCGCCGCAAATCGGCGGGCGACGCGATCGTGTCGAGAAGCGGAGTCTTTGAAGTTGTCGGCACGCGCGCCTCTTTGAAAATAAGACTTGAAAGAGCGATCCAAAAACCCGGCGGAACGAAAAGGTGAAACGTTGCAGGACCAAAACGTGCGAAGACGGCGAAACGTTGCAGGGCTAAACTAACGTAAGGCTTTGCCTAGCCGAGCTGTCCAATTGAATAGCGAACAAAAAGCTAACCCGCAACGCCAACCCCTTCCAAGTCCAGCATGCGGCAGATTTTCGTGCATGGTCGCGACTTTTTGATCACAGTTGCTCCGCGTCGCCGAGCCGCCATTCCCGCCATCTCCGCGCGATCGTGCCGCGCGTTCCGGTGACGGACATCCGAGGTGCCTCGTCGAATGCGTCGATTTCTTGGGCCGGTGTTGGTGATCATGGCTCGCGGGTCTAGCGCTACACGGTCGGCGGCGGTCACTGCGTATGAGCCATTCGCGGTTCCCCATATAACGTAACCCTCCCATCTTCGGTCGTGACGAGATCATGGCGTGCAGGAGGCGGGCGTTTGACGATTATTGATTATTAGAAATGATTAACGCACCGTCTTTTATCGACATCCATAAGGTCGCACCATGCGTGTGAGTAGTCAATGTTTTTTGGCAAAGACCCGGGTTGCCCAGTCCCGTTCGGCTTGCCTTATCGAAACTTTGCCGCGCATGCGAAGTTCAGTATGAGCCGGCGGCGGGGATCGACGCGGAGGATACAGGGGGAAAACAGGGGGAGAAATGGCCGTGGAACCCGAGAACCGCAAAGCTGGTTAAGGCTTAGGGGAAGGATCAAATCGATGTCCTATTCGGTCAAGACCGGGCCGTTTCCGGAACCGCCGGAAAATTTGCGAAGGGTGATCGAAAGTCTAAGGCCGCGCTGGCGCTGGATCGTCGCATTGGGTGCCTTGATTGCCGGCATGGGCGCGGTTGCGCTTGTCCTTGTCGTATCGGCGACCATCGCCTCCGTCTATACGATCGCGGTTTTCATGATCGTCGCCGGCGCCGCCGAGATTGCCACCGGTCTTGGCGCCAAGACATGGCGACGGTTCGTGGTTTGGATTTGCGCCGGACTTGCCTATATCGTCGTCGCGGCTTTTGCGCTTGCTCAGCCCTTGATCGCGGCGGCCTTCTTTACCTTGGTGCTCGGCGCGGGAATGATCGCGACTGGGGTTGTACGGATCTATCTCGCGACCCATCTCGGGACTCCGCTGCGAGGCCCCGTTTTGTTTGCCGGGGCGCTCACGGCGCTGGTTGGGGTACTGATCGTCGCGGGCTGGCCGGCGAATAGTTTTGTGATCCTGGGCGTCCTCCTCGGCCTCGATCTCGCGTTTTGGGGCGCGGCGTGGATAAGGTTTGGCTTACGCTTGCGGCGCTATTAAACCGGCGATTAAGAAGCCGCCCGCGCGATCTGCGATGGAATGAAGATGCCTTGACTTGAAATGAGACGCTCGCGGCCAAGGTTCGCGAACCGGCCGATTTAATTACATCGCGGCACTGTCCTCCGCGCGTAAAGGTTCACGATGGCTAAATGGGTTTACACTTTCGGTCAGGGCGAGGCCGAAGACGAAAGCGCGCCGCGAGACCTCCTCGGAGGCAAGGGCGCCGGTCTCGCCGAGATGGCGAGGCTCGGGCTGCCGGTTCCGCCGGGGTTCACGATCACCACCGAAGTTTGCGCTTACTTTTACGACAATGGAAAACAACTTCCGCCAAGCCTTGCGGCCGAGGTTGAGGCCGCGCTCGGCTCGGTTGGCCGGCTCACCCGCCGCCGCTTTGGCGACGCGCGTAATCCGCTCCTCGTCTCGGCCCGGTCCGGGGCAAGGGAGTCGATGCCCGGCATGCTGGATACCGTCTTAAACCTCGGACTGAACGAGATCACAGTCGAGGCGTTGGCGGAACGCTCGGGCGATCCGCGGTTTGCCTATGATTCCTACCGCCGTTTTATCCAAATGTATGCGAGCGTGGTGTTGGGCATCGAACATCACATCTTCGAGGAGATATTGGAGTATTATAAGGAAAACAAAGGGGTAACCCTTGATACGGAACTCTCGTCGGAGGATTTAAAAAAGCTGATCGTTGATTTCACGGCAAGGGTTGAAAGGACCTTGGGCAAGCCGTTTCCGCAAGATCTGCGCGAACAACTCTGGGGCGCCATCGGCGCCGTGTTCGAGTCCTGGATGAATCCGCGCGCGGTGGCCTACCGGCGGCTGCACGGGATTCCAGCGAGCCTTGGCACCGCGGTCACTATTCAGGCCATGGTTTTTGGCAACATGGGCCAAACCTCGGCGACGGGCGTCGCCTTCACCCGCAATCCTTCGACCGGGGCGAGGGAACTTTACGGAGAGTTCCTTTTCAATGCCCAGGGCGAGGACGTGGTCGCGGGCCTCAGAACGCCGCATAACATCACCGAGGCGGCGCGCATCGCGGTGGGGGCCAAAGAGCCTTCAATGGAAGCAGCACTGCCCGGGGTTTTCGCCGAATTCGCGCGCGCGGCGGCGCTTCTCGAAACCCACTACCGCGACATGCAGGACATGGAATTCACCGTCGAGCGGGGCAAACTATGGATGTTGCAGACACGCAACGGCAAGCGCACCAGCAAAGCCGCGCTTCGCATCGCCGTCGATATGGCGCATGAAGGATCGATTGGCAAGGCCGAGGCGATCACGCGCGTCGATCCCTCCTCGCTCGAACAACTCTTGCACCAAACGCTCGATCCAAGCGGCCCCCGCGACATCGTCGCCACCGGCCTGCCGGCATCGCCGGGGGCGGCCAGCGGCGAGATCGTGTTTGACCCAAGCGACGCCGCGCAAATGAAGAGCGCCGGCCGCAAGGTTATTTTGGTGCGCATCGAGACAAGTCCCGAGGATATTTTGGGGATGCACGCGGCAGAAGGAATTCTGACGACGCGCGGCGGCATGACGTCCCACGCCGCGGTTGTCGCGCGCGGAATGGGCAAGCCTTGCGTCTCTGGCGCCGGCACGATCAGGGTCAATTACGCGGAAGCGACGATGACCGTGGCGGGCCTCACCTTCAACCGGGGGGACTTGCTGACCATCGATGGCGCCACCGGACAGGTGATCAAGGGCGCCGTTAAAATGCGCCAACCCGAACTTTCGGACGAATTTACGATCCTGATGGAGTGGGCCGACGCGGTCCGCCGCATGGGCGTGCGGGCCAATGCCGACGCGCCGCGGGACGCGCGCGTGGCGCAAAGGTTCGGCGCGGAAGGGATTGGCCTTTGCCGTACCGAGCACATGTTTTTCGATGCCGAACGGATTGGCGCATTCCGCGAAATGATCCTTGCCGGGGATGAGGCCGGCAGGCGCGCCGCGCTCGCCCAGCTATTGCCATTCCAGCGCGCCGATTTCACCGGGCTATTCGAGATCATGCCGAGTCTGCCGGTGACGATCCGTCTGCTCGATCCGCCGCTGCACGAGTTTTTGCCGCGAACCGAGGCGGAAATCGCGACGGTCGCGGAAGCCATGGGCATTTCGCCGGAAAGGCTCGCCCAGCGCGCCGCCGAATTGCATGAATTTAACCCAATGCTGGGTTTTCGCGGCTGCCGGCTCTTGATCGTATTCCCCGAAATCGCGGAAATGCAAGCCCGCGCCATTTTCGAGGGCGCGATCGC
>JBOHJV010000131.1:0-9746 GCA_050728695.1 Methylocella sp.
TCCGCCCGCGGCCGCCGCGGCAAAGCCGGCGGCGCTCAATGCCCATGCGCCTCCGCATGAAATCACCGGGGTACTCGAACATGCCGAGGGCGAGGTGCTGACGCTGCGGACCCGCGCCGGGAAAATCGTGCGAGTCGATGATTCGGACGCACGTCGCGGGGACCAAGTCGGCGTCCTGGTGCGAGGCAATGCCTACACGGCCCAAGGAACAACCTATGATTCGGCCGGCGCGCTGCGGGCGCAGACCGTCACCCGAGCCAAGCCCTCGCCCGCGATTTGGCCGCCGGATCGCTGAGGATCGAGGCGCTTCGCGGCCGGACACGGCGGCTAGCGCCAGGCATTTTGCGTGACGGCCGGCATAAGGCGCGAGATCTTTTCGATCGACGATCGCCGACCGGTCCGCGTCGCGAAGAAAATCAGACCTTTGGGGGATAGCCCGAAAGGGAATGCGGCGGCTCGTTTAATTCCGGTGGCCGCTGATCCGACGGGCGGGGACGTCGAATTGCCGCGCCAACTCGGCCAACATCTTTTTGCCCGAGACAGTGCCACTCCTGAACTTTGCGGAGGAGCCTTGAATGTGGGGCCGCGATTCCGGCGTACTCGCCTCGCCATCGTCTATTCCGGTCCGCGGCCATTTTGGCCGCAGTCACGCGAAACTCCGCTTATCCTATTGTTCAAATTTGCCGAGCCACGGATTCTTCGCGAGTCATGCCTCACAGCGGCAGGCGGATGGTTGCGACGGCAAGCGACGCGATGCCTTCCTCGCGCCCGGTAAACCCCAAACCCTCGGATGTCGTTGCCTTGATCGCGACGCGGTCAAGCGGAATTTTCACGATTCCCGCGATGCTGGCTCGAATCGCGTCGCGGTGCGGACCGAGCTTCGGTCTTTCACAGACGAGGGTGGCGTCGATGTGGGCAATGACGCCGCCGCGCGCGCGCACCTTCGCGGAGGCGGCGGCAAGGAAAATTCGCGACGCCGCGCCGCGCCATTGCGGATCGTCCGGCGGAAAATGGCTGCCGATATCGCCGTCGGCCAAGGCGCCAAACAAGGCATCGGTGATCGCATGGGTTAGGACATCGGCATCCGAATGGCCAACAAGACCATGATCATGCTCTATTTTTAATCCGCCAAGCCAGACATGGCCGCCCGGGCCGAACGCGTGCACATCGTAGCCTTGCCCGATCCGGACATCGGCCAGATTGCCGAGCAGCCTCGCTTCGGCGATTGCCAGATCCTTGCTGGTTGTAACCTTCATGTTTGAGTCTTCCCCAGCAAAGACATGGACACGGTGGCCGGCCCATTCGGCGACAGCGGCGTCGTCGGTAAGCTCCAAAATTCCCTGCGCGGCGGCGCCGCGATGGGCGTCCAATATCAGATCGAAACGAAAGGCTTGCGGTGTCTGCGCCGCGCGCAGCCGCGCCCGCGGCAGTGTGGCGGCGACATTGCCTTCCGCATCAATCTCCTTGATCGTCTCGGCGAGCGTCACGCCGGGAATGGCGGCGCCGCTTGTTTTTGCGGCGGCGACCGCCTGATTAATGAGTGTATCACTTACAAATAATCGCGCAGCATCATGAATCAAAACGATATTTGGCCTAAGTTGTTGGCCAGCGAGCGCCTCCAGCCCCAGCCTTACACTTGCTTGCCGCGTGGTCCCGCCAAAAACCGGCCGCGCCAGGCCCGTGCTCGCCTCGCACGAGGCCGCGCTGCTTTGATATAGGTCGAGGTCGTCGCTGTGAATAACGGGGAGAATTGTCGCGCTAGGAGCCGCCCGCGTCAATGCGTCCAATGTATGGGCGAGCAACGGCCTGCCTGCCAGGTTCTTGTATTGCTTGGGTGTCTCGCCCCCCACACGCGACCCTCGCCCGGCCGCGACGACGACAATTGCCAATTCCGGCGCTGTGTACATGAATTCCCGGCTTGCTCCGGACGCGATGGTATTGCTTCTTCCTCGTTCGTTTTACCGCCGGCGTCAATTTTCCCATGTTATGATGTTCAAATAAGCAATTTCTCCCTTGCTGCGCTGCAACAATTGGCTATGATGTGGGCATGATTCGGAGTGCCGGGAATTTAGGCAATTACTTTGGCGCCACCTCTCTTCGCATTGGCGGAGTGGGGGTTGATGGGCGCGCTTTTCTCGCGCCGATGGCGGGCGTGACCGATTCCGGCATGCGCCGGCTGGCAACGCGGTTTGGCGCCTCTCTAACGGTTAGCGAGATGATTGCCGCGGATCTTTACGCTCGCGGCGAGCCCACCAGCCGGCTGAAGGCAGAGGGTGCGGGCGCGGGGCTAAATGTGGTGCAGATCGCCGGCCGCGACCCTTACGTCATGGCGGAAGCGGCGCGCCTGGCGCAGGACTCCGGCGCCGCGATGATCGACATCAACATGGGATGTCCCGCGAAAAAAGTCACGAACGGCTATGCTGGATCGCATTTGATGCGCGATATCGGCCTTGCCGTCTCGCTAATGCGCGCCACGGTCGCGGCCGTGCGCATACCAGTTACGCTGAAAATGCGGCTTGGCTGGGACAGTCAATCGCTAAATGCTCCCGAGCTTGGCCGGCTGGCGGAAGCCGAAGGGATCGCCATGCTCGTCGTCCATGGCCGCACTCGATGCCAATTTTATTCCGCCAAGGCGGACTGGACCGCGATCGGTGAGGTGAAGAAAGCTGTTTCGATACCGGTCGTAGCGAATGGCGATTGTGCGAGCCTTGCGGACGCGGCGTCGATATTGGCGCAATCGGGGGCGGACGCGGTGATGATCGGCCGCTCCGCGATCGGGCGGCCCTGGTTCGTTGGCGATGTCGCCTATTTTCTCGCAAGGGGTAAAGCCCGCGCCGAACCGCCGCCGGCCGTGCGCAAAAGCGCGGCGCTCGAACATTACGAGACACTGCTTGAAATGTTCGGCCCCGTGCAGGGCTTGCGCCATGCGCGCAAGCATCTCGCTGCTTATGCCGAGCGGGCGGGCGTCCTTGATGGCGCTGCCTTGCGCCAGCGCCTGGTCAGGCTCGAATGCCCAAGCGCCGTTAGATCTACCCTTTGCCAGTTATACGACTCTCCTTCGTTGGCGGAGGTGGCATGAGCAAATCTATCCCATCGCAAGGATCGATTGCGGTCGCCGCCGGATGCGACGCGGCCAAACTTTTGAATGCTCTGCCCCATCCGGTGGTCGCCGTCCTGCCGGACGGTTCGATCGCCGAAGCCAACTCCGCCGCCGAAGCGTTTTTCGGGATGAGCCGAACTTCCCTTTGGCAGCAGAGACTAGCCAATCTCGTCGTCGCCCTCTCGCCGCTCCTGTCCCTCGTCGAGCAGGTGACGTCCCAGGGCGCGGCGATCAATGAATATCGAGCCGATCTCAACTTGGCCAAATCGGGAGGCGCGCGGCTCGTCGATATTTTCGTCTCGCCGCTGCAGGAACCCGCCGGTAGTGTCGTGATCATGCTGCAGGAGCGCACTCTTTCCGAAAAAATCGACCGGCAACTCACCCATCGCGGCGCCGGGCGCTCGGTCGCCGCGATGGCGGCCGTGCTCGCCCACGAAATCAAGAATCCGCTGTCTGGGATCAGAGGGGCCGCGCAACTTCTCGAAGCCGAAGCGACCGACGCCGATCGCTCCCTTACCAGGCTGATTTGCGAGGAGACCGACCGGATCGTGAAGCTTGTCGACCGGATGAGCGCATTTTCGGAAGGGCGGCCGGCTGGACGCGAAAAAGTTAATATCCATGCCGTGCTTGACCACGTCAAGAAGGTGGCAAAGGCCGGGTTCGCGCGCCATATCCGCTTTCATGAAAACTACGATCCCTCGCTTCCCGCGGTTCTTGGCAACAAGGATCAGCTCATTCAGATCTTTCTCAATCTGGTCAAAAACGCCGCCGAAGCGATTGGCGAGGCACGCGGCGACGGCGACATCGAATTAACAACCGCCTTCCGGCCCGGCGTGCGCCTCCAACTTCCCGGCGCGAAGGCCCCGGTGAGTCTGCCGCTTGAATTTTGCGTGCGCGACAATGGCCCCGGCGTCGCGCCGGAATTGTTGCCCTATCTCTACGATCCCTTCGTCACCACGAAAGCGTCCGGAACTGGCCTGGGGCTTGCTTTGGTTGCCAGGATTGTTGGCGATCATGGTGGTACCATAGAATGCGAATCCTCCCCCCGCCGCACGACATTCCGGGTTCTCATGCCGATGTATGCGCCAGCCAGGGCGTGAAGCACGGCCAAGGCTAGCCGGAGCTAAGGAACCTAGCAAAACCTTAGAATCCGGCTCGTGCGAGCCGATTTTCCGACGCGAGGCAAGGTGCAGGCCGATGGCCACGGGCAATATCCTCATCGCCGACGACGATGCAGCCATCCGGACGGTCCTCAGCCAGGCTTTGTCGCGCGCGGGCTACGAAGTGCGGACGACCGGAAACGCGGCAACGTTGTGGCGATGGGTCCAGTCGGGAGAGGGCGATCTCGTCATTACCGATGTCGTCATGCCGGACGAAAATGCCTTCGAGCTGCTGCCAAAAATGAAAAAATTGCGGCCCGATCTGCCGATCATCGTCATGAGCGCGCAAAATACCTTCATGACCGCGATCAAGGCGTCCGAGCGTGGCGCCTATGATTATTTGCCGAAGCCTTTCGACTTGCGCGAGCTGGTTTCGATCGTCGGGCGCGCGTTGTCTGAGCCAAAAAACCGCTCCCGCGCCGCGCCCAACGCGGAGCTGGAGGGGATGCCTCTCGTCGGGCGCTCCCCTGCCATGCAGGAAATCTACCGTGCCTTGGCGCGCCTGATGCAGACCGATCTCACGGTCATGATCAGCGGCGAATCCGGCACCGGCAAGGAGCTTGTCGCGCGCGCGCTGCATGACTACGGCAAACGCAAGAAAGGCCCGTTCGTCGCCATCAACATGGCGGCAATTCCCCGCGATCTCATCGAGAGCGAATTGTTCGGCCACGAAAAGGGGGCGTTCACTGGCGCCAATCAGCGTTCCGCCGGGCGCTTCGAGCAGGCCGAGGGCGGCACCCTCTTCCTCGATGAGATCGGCGACATGCCGATGGAGGCGCAGACCAGGCTTTTGCGGGTGCTGCAACAAGGCGAATATACCACGGTTGGCGGCCGCAGCGCCATCAAGACAAACGTCCGAATCATCGCCGCGACCAACAAGGATCTGGGCGGGCTGATCCGCCAAGGCCTGTTCCGCGAGGATCTGTTTTTCCGCTTGAACGTCGTCCCTTTGCGGCTGCCGCCGTTGCGCGAGCGCATCGAGGATATCGGCGATCTCGCGCAGCATTTCTTCGTGCTCGCCGCCGCCGAAGGCTTGCCGCTCAAACGTATCGAACCCGAGGCCTTGGAACGCCTCAAGCACTATCGCTGGCCAGGTAATATTAGGGAACTCGAAAATCTCACCCGCCGGCTCGCCGCGCTCTATCCGCAAGAAGCCGTCACGGCGCAATTGGTGGACATGGAGCTTAGCGTCGATGCGCTGGCGATCGTGCCGCATTATCCAGCAGCGCTGGAACCGGAGAAACGGCGGTCAGGGGAGCCCGAGCGGCGTCCGACGCTTGCCGGCGCGGTAGAACTCCATCTCTCCGATCTTTTCCATCAGCACGGCGCGGGCCTGCCGCCTCCTGGACTCTATTACAGGGTCTTGCGGGAGATCGAATATCCGTTGATTTCCGCGGCGCTCGCCGCGACCCGCGGCAATCAGATCAAGGCCGCCGAACTGTTGGGGCTGAACCGGAATACGTTGCGCAAGAAGGTCCGCGATCTCGATATCAGGTGGATCGGCTCGCCGCGCTAGCGATATTGCGCTGGTTAGCCAATGCCATCGGCCCCTCGGGTCGCCTGGCCGCAAAGGAACGACGATGAGCCTTGCCCGGACATTGAGTTTCGCCGCCGCCATTTCAAGCGCGGCATGCGACTCTAACTCCGCTCGCGCGGCGGCCATCACCTTCCGATGCACCAACCCAAAAAGTGGAACGGCGTTTGAGGTCAAGGTCGACTACGACCGGCGCACCGCCGACTCGTTTCCGGCGGAGATCACCGAGAGGCAAATCGCCTGGCACGACACGTTGCATGGCGGCTACTACCACCTCGATCGCGCATCCGGCGCGCTGACCTTCCTCAATGCGTCGAGCACCGGCGGCTATACAACCCACCATACTTGCCGGGCCGACTGACGGCATGCTGTCAATCATTGTATAGGCAAAGGTTCGCCAACCCGGTTGGCGTGACAAAGCGACGCACGACGCTCGACGATCAGCCTCGCCGCCGCTGTCGCGAGTGGATGCGCGGCGACCCAAATCAGCGGAAACGTGGCCATCTGATTGTTCAAATTCTATGCAACATTGCCCACATTTTAGTCAACGGGGATTGAAAGGGATTCGATCCCAACCTCTGCCCTCTTGTCTTCTTTTGCGGCGCAAAATCAGGCCGCTTCGCCAAGCTTGCCCGCTCGGAGCGTTCCCGCAGCTCTCCTGCGCACTGTTTCGCGCTGTTGGCGCGGCTTTTGCTCTAGCGTCCGACTGGGAGCGTTTGAGCAGCATATTTGGCAGAATTCCGCCGTTCGCCGGCGGTTTGAGCGCGAGCGTGGCCAAGTTCAGCCGACAAAACATGACGCTCCGCGAAAATTCAATTGGTCGGAGGCGACCGGACGGAGGAGAAACGACATGCTACTGCCATCACCAGAGTGGTTGAATTCTGGCAACAACGCCTGGCAGCTCGCGGCTGCAACCTTTGTCGGTTTGCAGAGCCTTCCAGGCCTCACCATCCTCTATGGCGGCATCGTCAAGAAGAAATGGGCGATCAATTCCGCCTTCATGTCGATGTACGCCTTTTGTTCGGTGCTGATCGTCTGGCTCCTGTGGGCCTACAACATGGGCTTCGGGGAGCAGTGGTTCCCATTCCTGGGGAAACCCGGACCGGTCGCCTCGGCGGCATTTGAAACGGCGCCGGCGATCGTGCCGGCGGCGGCATCCGGAATGCCCGACCTCACCTTCCCGATGGCCACGCTGGTCTTCTTCCAGTTCGTGTTCGCCGCGATCACGGTGATCATTCTGGCTGGCTCGGTGCTCGGGCGGATGAGTTTTAAGGCGTGGGTGATATTCTGCCCGGTCTGGATGACCTGCGTCTATACGGTCGGCGCCTTCAGCCTATGGGGCGGTGGCTGGCTCGCGACCATAGGGGCCGTCGACTTTTCCGGCGGTTACGTGATCCATCTTGCCGCCGGTACGTCGGGCTTCGTGGCGGCAGCGGTGATCGGCCCACGGCTGCAGGCCGACCGGGACAACTTCCCGCCCAACAATCTTCTGGTAGCGTTGGCGGGGGCCGGCATCCTGTGGCTCGGCTGGAACGGCTTCAACGGCGGCGATCCCTACTTCGCCAACGTGAACGCGGGCGCGGCCGTGCTCAATACCAATGTCTCGACCGCGACCGCGCTAATGGTCTGGACGATCATGGACACGATGTTCAGAGGCAAGCCTTCGATCGTCGGCGCCATCAACGGCATGATCGCCGGCCTCGTCGGGATCACGCCCGCGGCCGGTTACGTGGACGGCTATGGCGCCCTCATCATCGGCGTCTGCGCCGGCATCATTCCCTGGTTCGCCGCGAACAAGCTGCAGACGTCGGCGCTCATGAATAAGGTGGACGACACGCTCAGCGTCTTCTCGACCCACGGCGTGGCAGGACTCATGGGCGGCCTTTTGACCGGCGTGCTCGCCAATCCCGACATGCTTCTCTACATCGGCACCGACAAGGACGCGCCCGGCGTCAACGCGACGGGCTGGTACTATGGCAATTTCGCACTGCTCAAATACCAGGCGTTAGCCGCGCTCTTTATCATCGTGTTTAACGCGATTATGACCTTCGTCATTCTCAAGGTCATCGGGATTTTCGTTCCGCTGCGGATGGACGAGAAAACTCTGCTGATCGGCGATATGGCCATCCACGGGGAGGAAGCCTAGTCCCCACTCTCGCTTGATGGACATGTCGCAATTCGAGCTGCATAAGCAGCGCAGCCGAAGCGGCCAAGAGCGAAGAGCGCGCCGAACCTTAGAGCCCGGCGCGCTCGACTACAACCAAGTACCGCGCGCGTCAAGGCAGCGCAGGGTCCTAACGACGGCGGATGCGCGGCGGCGCGGGATCGCCCGTCACTTGCAGGGAGGGAAATTCGATGTCTTACGAGTGCAAAAGCCCCGAGGATGTCCTCAAGACAATCAAGGATAACAAGATCGAGATGATCGATCTGCGGTTCGCCGACCTTCCCGGCCTATGGCAACATTTTTCAGTGCCGCCCCGGGCCCTGGATCTCGACAGTTTTGCGGAGGGCGTCGGCTTCGACGGCTCCTCGATTCGCGGTTTTCAAGAGATCCAGGAAAGCGACATGATGGTCGTTCCGGATCCGACGACAGCGCTCCTTGATCCGTTCACCGAAGCGCCGACATTGGCCTTGATTTGCAACATCCGCGATCCGATCACCGGAGAGAGCTATAGCCGCGACGTCCGGTACGTCGCGCAAAAGGCCGAGACCTATCTCAACGAGACGGCGGTTGGCGACGCCGCCTATTTCGGCCCCGAGCTTGAGTACTTTGTGTTCAATGAAGTGCGCTACGACCAGAGCACAAACTATGGCTATTACGAAATCGACGCCATGGAGGCCAACTGGAAAGCGGCGAACAAGAATGGCCCGAGCCTTGCTCACAAGCTTCGCCCCAAAGAGGGCTATTTTCCGGTGCCCCCCGCCGATGCCCTCCAAGATGCCCGCACCAATATGGTAACGGTCCTCGAACGGCTCGGCATCCCGGTTGAAGCTCACCACCATGAAGTCTCGACGGGTGGACAGGGCGAGATCGACATGCGGTTTGCCACCCTGACCAAGATGGCTGACAGCGTAATGATCTACAAATACGTGGTAAAGAACGTGGCGCGCAAACGGGGTATGACCGCCACCTTCATGCCAAAGCCGCTGTTTGGTGACAATGGCTCGGGCATGCATGTCCACCAGAGCATCTGGAAAGGCGGCCAGCCGATCTTTGCCGGCGGCGGCTACGCCGGCTCGAGCGAATCGATGCGCCACTACATCGGCGGGCTCCTAAAGCATGCGCCGGCACTGCTCGCGATCTGCGCGCCAACCGTCAATTCGTACCGGCGGCTAGTGCCAGGCTTTGAAGCTCCGGTCAATCTCGGCTACTCCGCGCGCAATCGCTCGGCTGCCTGCCGCATTCCCATGTACTCAACCGACCCCAAGTCGAAACGCGTCGAGTTCCGCTGCCCAGACCCGGCCTGCAACCCTTACCTCGCGTTCGCGGCGATGTTGATGGCTGGCCTCGATGGTATTCAGAACCGCATTGATCCCGGTCAAGCGATCGACAAGAACCTTTATGACTTGCCGCCAGAAGAGATTGCCAAAGTGCCGTCAGCCCCCGGATCGCTCGAGGAAGCGCTCGATGCCCTCGAGGCGGATCACCAATTCCTACTCAAGGGAGACGTGTTCACGCAAGATGTGGTGGAAACCCACCTCAGCTATAAGCGATCGCGCGAGATCGACGAGATTCGCCTGCGCCCGCATCCATATGAGTTCTTCCTCTATTATGACGTCTGATGGGGGTTCCAGTTGATGAGTTCGGAGCGATCCTGTCCCTGACGTAAACGCGATACGGCTTGCATGGCCGGGCGGGCGATGGATCTTGCGAAATATCTCCCATAGATTTACCGGGTCGTGCGCATCTCACCCCGACTGCCCTTGGCGGCATTTGATTTGGCGTTCGCGC
>JBOHJV010000132.1:0-9743 GCA_050728695.1 Methylocella sp.
GAAGCCCTCTCCGATGTATATCGTGCCGATCAAGGCGAGGAGCACGGCGGCGAACCGTTCCGACGGCATCTTCGTCAAAGGCAAATGAAGCGGAATCGTGGCGATGGTAAGGGCGGCGATGGCGGCCGCGGGAGACCGCGCAATTGTGCCATGGAGGAAAACCTTCCCAATCTTCCGCGCCGCCGTCGCGGCGCGTGGCCACGCAAGTCAGGCCACAAGATTTCCTTGCAACCATGGCAAAGACACTCTTCTGTCATGAAGGGCGGTAGCGGCCGAGCCGCTGCTCGCGGCAAGAACATGCGCGGCCGGTCGGCAATCGCCCACGGAGCGAGGAAGCATTGATGGCACCAAACCGTAAACGCCAGGTCGCCGTTCTCGGCGCTGGCGCCTGGGGCACGGCGCTTGCCAACCTTGCCGCCCGCCCGACCGGCGAGGAGGAGATCGAAGTCACGCTCTGGGCGCGCGATGCCGCGCATGTCGCCGAGATGCGGGCAACCGGAATCAATGCGCGGCATCTTCCGGGCGTGCCACTCCTCTCGAATGTCCGCCCCATCGCGGAACCGGCCGAAGCCAAGGGCGCGGAGGTCGTTCTCGCCGCGGTTCCCGCGCAGGCGCTGCGGCCCGTCCTACAAATCTTCGCTCCGCATTTAACGGCGGCCGGCGCACCGGTCGTCGTTTGCGCCAAAGGCATCGAGCACGCGACCGGACTGTTCCTGACCGAAGTCGCGGCCGGGGTATTGCCAGGTAATCCGCGAGCCATACTTTCCGGCCCGAGCTTTGCCGCGGACGTGGCGCGAGGCCTTCCCACCGCCGTTACTCTAGCCGCGCTCGATGGCGATCTCGCGGCCATGCTCGCGGGTCAGCTGACGGCGCCCTCGTTCCGGCTCTATTCGTCAGCCGATGTTCGAGGGGTCGAAATCGGCGGCGCGGCGAAAAACGTGCTCGCCATCGCGAGCGGGATCGCCGCCGGCCGCGGACTTGGGGCGAGCGCGGGGGCGGCCCTTGTCGCGCGGGGTTTCGCCGAGCTTAGCCGTTTCGGTCAAGCGCATGGCGCCGGGGCGGCTACCTTGATGGGCCTTTCGGGGCTCGGCGATCTCGTCCTCACCTGCACGTCGGCGATGTCGCGGAATTATGCGCTAGGCGTCGCGATGGGGCGGGGATTGACGCCCGCCGAAGCGATGGCGCGGAGCGGCCTCTGCGAAGGCGTGCATACGTGCGGCGTGCTCGTTGATCTCGCCCGCGCCAAGGACATCGACATGCCGATCGCTTCGGCCGTCGACGCGGTGCTCGCCGAGCGGATTGGCGTCGAGGAGGCCATCGTAGGACTGCTGGCACGGCCCTCGAAAGCCGAATTTGCCGCCCCCGGCTAGCCCCCCGCGAAGATCTCGATTCGTTTTCCACTCGCGGTGTGGATCGCGTCTTTCCACCCAGGAGTTTATTTAGGTTCCGGACCGGGAGGGCCGCCCGGTGTTCCAGCCGGCGGAATGACTGGCGTAGAGTTGGGATTTGGCACTGGAGCGGGCTTCACGATCCCCGGATCAATTTGCTTTGGTTTGATCTCCATGTCCTGTGGCCGCGACCGATCCATTTCCGGAATGGTCTCTGTGCCGGCGGGGTTGCCGGGCGCTGTCTGAGCGAAGGCAGGTTGAAGAAAAAGTCCCAAAACACTTGCAAGAACAAGTCGAACAACGGTTTTCATCGGGCGTCTCCCGCGCAAACGATCAGGGTTGGACATTCAGATTTTCGCCATTATTCACTGCTGGGAATTTTGCGTTCCGGGCCGCCCGGAATAAAACCGGGTTGTGTCACGGAGGGCGGATCGCTTGCCGGAAAACTCTCGGCGAGTTCGCGATCGAGCCGCTTTTCCTGGTCCTGGCCCGACCTTTGCCGCCTTGGGCTTTCTTGAGTCCGGGGCTTTTTGATTTTCGCCTTTGCTTTTGCGGTCATTTTTCGCTCCTTCGCGACGGTAGGCCCCAAGGGAACGAGCGCAAACCTCAATTGTTCCCTCGCGCGCCCGCCGTAATTTTAGAATATTGTTCCCTTCCGAAGGGAGGACACCGATGGCCCATTGGCTGATCAAAAGCGAGCCCGGCAAGTGGTCCTGGCACGATCAAATGAAAGCCGGCAAGAAGGGGACCCATTGGAACGGCATCCGCAATCACGGCGCCAAGCTGAATTTGATGGCGATGCGGGTTGGCGAGCAAGCCTACTTCTACCATTCCAACGAAGGAAAGGAGATCGTCGGCATCGTCGAAATCATCAAACCCTACTATCCCGATTCGTCCGATCTTACCGAGAAGTTCGGAATGGTCGATCTTCGCGCTGCCGAGGCATTGAAAAAACCGGTTAGCCTCGGTGCGATCAAGGCCGACCCGCGCTTGGCAAAAATGGCCCTCGTCACGAACCCGCGGCTTTCGGTGCAGCCAGTGAGCGACAGCGAATGGGATGTCATCCGCGCCGCGGGCGGCCTATAAGGCCGCGTGAAGGCGTGACGCGCGAGGGACGCCGAGCTCGCCGGCCATCGACCCAAGGTCTTTTGGCCTAATTCTATATTTTGTCCAGTAGCGCAAGAATCAAAACGAAACACTGAGGTCGTGCCAAGGAGGCCTACTGGCGCGACGTCCCAACTCGCATTGTAGGACCACGCCGGGAAAGCGCCAACGAGCAACACAATGAGAAGGATGATTAGAATGATTGAAAGTGGCGTCTCATCCCGTGCTTTCCCGCGATTCGGCTTCAGGGAAGGCTTCACCTCCTCGCCTGCTATGGAGGCGTAAAATATAATGCCGCCTCGGCCCACGCGCGACGCGGCCTTGGAGGCCGTACGCTCGAAGGATACATTCGATCGGGCGACGCAACGATTGATCACTGATTCTTCATCCAATCGTCGACCTGCTTGCGTACCGCGTCTTTGCCGATGCCGGAGCGTTCCTGGATCTTGCCCTCAAGCTGTTCGCGCTTGCCGGCAATTTTGTCGACGTCGTCATCCGTAGGATGACCCCAATGCTCCTTGATCTTGCCTTTGAACTGCTTCCAGTTTCCTTCGATGCGATCCCAATCCATTGTAAATTCCTTCAAAGGCGCGGCAACATTTGGCCGCCCTACATTGCGCCCAAACTGTTGTTGATCGGAGTTGGTTCCGACGCCGCCTTGGCGTAAACAGCCGAACTTCGGGCTTTTGCCTTCGCACGCGGCAACTGCAATCAATTTGTCGTGACCAAACATTTGTCATGGCCAGGAAAAAAAGGCCGTTCAGCTATGAGACATGCGCATCATGACCGCCCTTCGCCCCCCAAACTTCAGCGGAACCGAAAAGGAAATTTGCGCGTCGATTCCCCTTGCTGGAACGGAACGGCAACCTAGCTTAAAGTCGTGGCGCGGCGGATCTCGCAAAAAGATTCGATGCCGTGAACCGGTGTGGCAAAGAGGGTCCCATGAGTGTGTCCAACGAGAGATCGGATTCAGTACACCCGGCGGGAAGTTGGCATTCGTTGCTCGCCGCAACATGCGCCAACACGGCATTGCACGACAACGAGCTACAACTGCACGAATTGCTCGAAGCCCTTCCCGCGGCCGTTTACACGACCGACACGGATGGGCGGATCACATTCTTCAACGAGGCGGCAGTTGACGTCTGGGGTCGCCGCCCGGAGCTTGGCGAGAATGGGTGGTGCGGCTCCTGGCGGCTCTACTGGCCCGACGGCAGCCCGATGCGGCGCGATGAATGCCCCATGGCCGTGGCGCTGAAGGAAGGACACCCGATCCATGGCGCGGAGGTGGTTGCCGAGCGGGGGGACGGCTCACGCGTCCCCTTCCTTGCGTATGCGACGCCGCTGCGGGACCGGTCGGGCGCGCTGACTGGCGCCGTGAACATGTTGATTGACGTCACCGGGCGCAAGCGCACCGGGCCGGTGACGCGGCGGCTCGCCGCAATCGTCGAGTCCTCCGAGGACTCCATCGTGAGTACGGACCTCGATGGTATCATTAAAACCTGGAACTCGGGAGCAGAGCGGCTCTTCGGCTATACACCAGAAGAAGCTATCGGCAAGCCTATGATGCTCTATATTCCAATGGATCGCCACGACGAGGGATCCGAAATTCTATCGCGCATGCTGCACGGCGGTTGCATCGATCCCAAGGAAACCGTTCGCCAACGCAAGGATGGAAGCTTGGTCGAGGTTTCGCTGACCGTGTCGCACGTCAAGGATGCCGAAGGCAGGATCATCGGCGTATCGAGTATCGCTCGGGACATCACCGAGCAGCGGCGAGCTCAGGCGCAACAGAATCTACTCCTCAGGGAGATGAGCCATCGCGTCAAGAACCTTATTGCCGTTGCGAGTGGCCTGGTGACCCTGAGCGCACGATCCGCCCGCACGCCGGCGGACATGGCCGTGGCGGTCCGGGAAAGGCTCGGCGCGCTCGCGCGCGCCCACGGGCTCACGCGGCCCGGCCTGATCGACGGAGAGGGGAAACCGTGCCAGGACACGAATTTGCACGCTCTCGTCCAAACGATTTTCGCTCCCTACGTCGATCCGGAGCGCATTAAGGGCCACGGATTCTACATCATCACCGGGCCTTGTCTGCCGATCGGCGGGAACGCCGTCACGAGCATTGCTCTCGTTATGCACGAGCTCGCCACGAACGCGGCCAAGTATGGGGCTCTATCGTCTCCCGGGGGCTACATCCGCATCGACTGGTCCGTGACTAAGGACGAACTTCTGCTGACCTGGAAAGAGCAAGGCGGCCCATCCCTCGACGGGCCGACGGAACACGAAGGGTTCGGAGGTTCGCTTGTGCGCCGGATCGTGACAGGTCAGTTCGGAGGCCGGCTTTCCTACGACTGGAAGCCCGAAGGCTTGATTATCCGCCTCTCGCTGCCCGTGGAACGTCTTGGGACGTGAGATGAGCGGGACAGGATTTTCTGCGGCTTTAGTTTAGGCGAGCGCATGAACGCGGCAATCGCCGTCCTCGATCGTCGGTCAGGACAACGCACGCCAAAAGCGGCGCCCGCCTTGCGGCGGAGGCGGACTGGTCCTACTCTGGCGCGATGTTCGAAAGTCTCTATCAATCCTTCGAGGATTGGGCGGATCCGTCGCAAGGCGCGATCAGGATCGCGGCTTTGCGGACCGAGTTTGCTCGCCTCGGACTCGACGGTTTTTTGGTTCCTCGGGCGGATCAGCACCAAAATGAATATGTCGCGGCTTGCGAGGAGCGGCTCGCGTGGCTTTCCGGTTTCAGCGGTTCGGGGGGGCTTGCCATTGTGCTCAAAGGGTGCGCCGCGATCTTTGTCGACGGCCGCTATAGCCTGGCGGTCAAGGACTTAGTCGATCTTTCGATCTTCAAACCGGAGGCATGGACCGAGACGAGCCCATCCGATTGGCTCGCAACCAATCTTAGCCCGGGAGCGCGGCTCGGCTACGATCCCTGGCTACACACGCCTTGCCATTTGAAGCGCTTCGGGAAGGCCACGCAAGCCGTGGGCGCCGAGCTCGTTGCCGTGGAGCCAAACCCAATCGACACGATCTGGACGGACCGCCCGGCGCCGCCGCTTGGCAAAATCACCTTGCATGGGCGTAGATTTGCCGGCGAGAATGCGCACCGGAAACTCGGCCGTGCCGCCGCCGCGCTCGGAGCCGAGGATGCGTTGCTGGTCAGCGATCCGCACGCGGTTGCGTGGGTCTTTAACATCCGCGGCCATGACGTCGCGCATACTCCGTTGCCGCTTGGCTATGCGCTGATCCTGAAGGACGCCAAACCGCGTCTTTACGTCGATGCACGCAAGCTCGACAATTCGACGCGCGACAAGCTTTCTCGCCTCGCCGATCTTGAGGAGCCGGAACGTCTCGCGCGCGCTCTAAAGGTTCTTGGCGAACAAGGCAAGAAAGTCTTGTTCGATTCGGCTACCGCGCCAGCCAAACTCACCGCGATCCTGAAAGAGGCGGGCGGCGCCTGCGCGTTGGGCCAGGATCCGGTCGTCTCGATGAGGGCGCGCAAGAACGCGACCGAAATCGAAGGCGCGCGGAAGGCGCAGTTGCGGGACGGGGCCGCGGTGGTCCGCTTTCTGCATTGGTTCGCACTCCATGCGCCGGGCGGAAATCTTACCGAAATCGATGCGGCGCAAGCGCTCGAAACATTCCGCCGCGACACCGGCAAGCTGAAGGACATTTCGTTTCCGTCGATCGCCGCCGCCAACGCCAATGCCGCCATCCCGCATTATCGTGTGACCATCAAGACCAACGCGAAGATCCGCGGAGGGATATTTTTGATTGATTCGGGCGGTCAATATGAGGACGGCACGACCGACATCACCCGCACCCTCGCGGTGGGCAAGCCAACCGCCTTGATGCGCGACCGCTTCACCCGCGTCCTCAAGGGTCATATCGCCATTGCCCGCGCGGTTTTTCCCAAGGGCACCACGGGCGCGCAAATCGATGCGCTCGCGCGCGTTCCCTTGTGGCGGGCGGGTCTCGATTTCGACCACGGCACGGGCCACGGCGTCGGTTCTTATTTATCCGTTCACGAAGGGCCGCAGCGGATTTCGAAGCTTGGGTCCGCCGCGCTCGAACCCGGCATGATCCTCTCGAATGAGCCGGGCTATTATAACGCTGGGCAGTTTGGCATCAGGACCGAAAATCTGGTCATGGTCGAGCGCCGGGAGATCGCGGGCAGTGAGCGCGAGATGCTGGGTTTCGAGACGCTGACACTGGCGCCGCTCGACCTCGCGCTCATCGAGCCAAAACTCCTCGACGGCGAAGAAATCGCTTGGGCGAACGCCTATCACGCGCGGGTGTGGCGGGAAATTTCGCCCCTCGTCGAGCCCGGCGCGCGCCGCTGGTTGCATGCCGCGACGCGGCGGATCGGCGCCCGGCGCTAGAACAATCGCACCTCGGCGGATTTCATGGCATCTCCTTTCGCGATCGTCATGACGACCTGCGGCGACAAGGCGAACGCCGAGACGATCGCCACGCGTCTCGTCGAGGAGCGACTTTCCGCCTGCGTCCAAATGTTTCCAATCGCAAGCGTTTACCGGTGGGAAGGCGCGGTGCAACACGCCAATGAATGGATGCTGTTTTGCAAGATCACGTCGAACGACTACGCAAATGTCGAGGCCGCCATTCGCGCGGCGCATTCTTATTCCAATCCAGAGATCGTCGAGGTGGTAATCGAGAACGGCGCGCAAGCCTATCTCGCCTGGATCGCGTCCGCCGCGCGGGACGAATAGCGTTTCGCCGCGTCTCGACATAGCGTCGCGGGCGTGCCAAAAGCCGCTCGACGCTTCGCCTGGATCGCCAGATATGCCTGACCTTAAAACTCTTCGCACGCAAATTCTTGGCCAAATCGCCGCCGCGCAAGACGAAGCCTCGCTCGAAGCCGCGCGGGTCGCGGCGCTTGGAAAGAAAAGCGGGGTTTCGGCCCTGCTCTCGGGTCTTGGCAGTATGGCGCCGGACGAGCGCAAGGAGCGGGGCGCCGCGATCAACGCGCTTAAAGACGAAGTGGCGGAGGCGCTCGCTGCACGGCGCGCGGTTCTGAAGGAAGCAGCGCTCGAAGCTCGCCTCAAGGCGGAGATTGCCGACGTCACCTTGCCGGTGCCCCCGCATGGGATCGAGGCCGGCCGGATCCATCCGGTGAGCCAAGTGATGGATGAACTCGCGGTCATTTTCGCCGACATGGGGTTTGACATCGCCGAAGGGCCGGACATCGAGACCGACGATTATAATTTCACGATGCTGAACTTTCCGCCCGACCATCCGGCGCGCGACATGCACGACACTTTCTTTTTCAATCCCGGGCCGGACGGAACGCGCAAGTTGCTACGCACGCATACGAGCCCGGTGCAGGTGCGCACGATGCTGACGCAAAAGCCGCCGATACGAATCATTTGCCCGGGGCGCACCTACCGTTGCGATTCCGACCAGACGCATACGCCGATGTTTCATCAGGTCGAGGGCCTCGTCATCGACCGCTCCGCGCATCTTGGCCATCTCAAATGGATTCTCGAGGAGTCCTGCAAAGCCTTTTTCGAGGTGCCGGACGTCAAGATGCGATTCCGGCCGAGTTATTTTCCGTTCACTGAGCCGTCGATGGAAGTCGATATCCAGTGCTCTTCCAAAGGTGGCGAGTTGCGCTTCGGCGAGGGCGAGGATTGGCTCGAAATTTTGGGCTGCGGCATGGTGCATCCAAACGTCTTGAGAAATTGTGGGCTCGATCCCGATGTCTATCAAGGGTTCGCCTGGGGCGTGGGAGTCGACCGCATCGCCATGCTGAAATATGGCATGCCAGATCTGCGAGCCTTCTTCGAGGCCGACATTCGCTGGCTCAACCATTACGGCTTCCGGCCGCTCGATATTCCGTCTCTCATCGGCGGCTTGAGCGAGCGGTAAACGGCGGCCCCTCGGCAAATGTGCTTGGCGTCCGGCAGGATTCGCTCATACCCAGTAGCCGGGGCGTGGTCTCGATGGCCGCAATTGAAAGACATGCCGGATGCGCCACCTGATATCCATTTATAACGTTACCACAATCCAAGCAGTTTACTCCGAGCGCCCACTTGACCCTGCCTGTCCGCCGCCACGGCACAGACGGTGAATAAGCAGCCGGATTGGTTTTTGCGCATGCCGCCAAACACCTCGCATAGAGAACTATTAACCAACGCCGAAATGGCGGAAGCCGACCGGCTGACCATCGCCGGGGGCACTCCCGGTTCGGTGCTGATGGAACAGGCCGGCGCGGCGGTGGCAAAGGAGGCCACGCGGCTTGTTCCTCGCGATAGTCGCATCGCGATTTTTTGCGGGCCCGGCAACAACGGCGGCGATGGATTTGTCGCCGCACGCCTGCTCGCGGCACAAGACTTTTCCGTCGAACTCGGGCTGCTTGGTGCGCGCGACCGTTTGCGCGGCGACGCGGCGCTGGCCGCCAAAAGCTGGACCGGCAAGATCCTTGCCGTCGAAGACGTTGGTCTCGAAACGGCCGACCTCGCGATCGACGCGCTGTTTGGCGCGGGCCTTGCCCGCGATCTCGATGGATCGGCCAAGGCTCTGGTCTTGCGTCTCAATGAATGGACGGATGGGACGAAAAAGCCGATCCTTGCCGTGGATGTTCCGTCCGGCATCGATGGCTCCAGCGGGCAAATTCATGGCGCCGCGATTTACGCCGCGAGCACCATCACATTTTTTCGCCGCAAGCCAGGGCATTTGCTGCTGCCCGGCCGCATCCATTGCCGCGGCACGGTCGTCGCGGATATCGGAATTGAATCCCGTGTCCTGGCGACGATCGCGCCCAAAACCTTCGCCAATTGCCCGGCTTTGTGGCAAAAGACATTCCCAGTTCCGCGCGTAAATGGCCATAAATATTCGCGCGGCCATGCTGTCGTCCTCTCCGGCGGGCCAGCGCAAACGGGGGCGGCGCGTCTTGCCGCGCGCGGCGCCTTGCGCGCCGGCGCGGGGCTGGTGACGATTGCGACGCCACGCGCCGCGCTTTCGGCCCATGCCGCGGCGCTCACCGCGATCATGACCCGCGTGTGCGACACTGCGGACGACCTCGCGGGCCTCCTCGCCGATCGCCGGAAGAACACGCTCGTCATGGGACCAGGGCTGGGGATGGGAGAAAAAACCCGCGCCCTGGTGTGGGCCGCGCTCAGCCCGGATGGAAAATCCGGCGCATCGTCCCCCGCGGTCGTCCTCGACGCCGATGCGCTCACGAGTTTTGAAGATGATGCTTATGGTCTCGCGCAAATGATCCGGCGGCGC
>JBOHJV010000133.1:0-9478 GCA_050728695.1 Methylocella sp.
TTTCTAGTCCTCGCGGCGACGCGCGGGCACTGGGGGATCGAGAACCATCTCTGTTGACAACTGGATAGAGACTTCGACGAAGATCGTTGCCGAACCCGGGAGGTTTCAATGCCTAAAACCGCTCCGTCGTCCGCCAGATGATTCAAAACATCCAAAAGTGCGATAAATCAGAACTCTCCCTGGCGCGTCAACGTCGGAAGGCTTGCTTCAACCCAAACTTCAGAGCCGAGTTGGGCACTTGTTAACGACTATGGATTTTGCCCCGGACAGTCCTCACGGGGCTTGCGGAACGCAGCGCGAACGTATATCGTTCGTTCACCGTTTGTGCAGGCCGCGCCGCGCCCGCGCGGGACGGCGAAAGAGAGCAAGGCCGATGTTGACAAGAAAGCAAAGCGAGCTGTTGCGCTTCATTCACGAGCGCCTGAAGGAGACCGGCGTTCCGCCTTCCTTCGACGAGATGAAGGACGCCTTATTCTTGCGCTCCAAATCCGGGATTCACCGCCTCATCATCGCGCTCGAGGAACGCGGCTTCATCCGCCGCCTGCCGAATCGCGCCCGCGCGCTCGAGGTCTTGCGCTTGCCGGACTCGGCGACGCCCCCCGATAGCGCCCGCGGCAAGAGGTTCGCGCCGAGCGTCATCGAGGGCACGCTCGGCCGGGTCCGCGCCTGGACGCAGAGCGAATTAGGCGACGACTTCGAACGCTCGGTGAATTCGATCTTAATCCCGGTCATGGGCCGGATCGCCGCGGGGACGCCGATCGCGGCCCTGCAAAACCGCAGCCACACCATCAGCCTGCCGCCGGACATGTTGCCGCCGGGCGACTATTACGCGCTCGAGGTGCGCGGCGATTCGATGATCGACGCGGGCATTTTCGACAACGATACGGTGGTGATTCGCAAGCAGGATACCGCCGAGACCGGCGACATTGTGGTTGCCTTGATCGACGACGAGGAAGCGACCTTGAAACGGCTGCGCAAGCGCGGCGCCTCGATCGCGTTAGAGGCTGCCAATCCGGCCTATGAGACGCGCATTTTCGGCCCCGACCGAGTCCGCATTCAGGGCAAGCTCGTCAACCTCGTGCGCAAATATTGAAGGCATGGCGGGGGCAATTCATGCGGCCGAGCGATCGAACGGGACGGCTCCTGCGGCGCGGGCGAACGCCTCGGTACAGACCTCGCCGATGCTTTTCGCGGCATGCGGGCTGTGCGCCGTATGCCCGATAGCGTCGGGTCTTGCTTGAGCGCCGCAAGCACACAAAGCCTTCGTTATGCCATGAGTGAAATGGACCCCTATTTTGAGATCGGGTTGGAAGGAATCTTTGGACAGCTCCGCCCACGACGCCAGAGACGCAGCCTCAGCGCGACAAAAGGAATTGGGAGCGGCGCGTTCTTCCAGTTAAGATGCGGCCTTGGTGGTCCCGCCGATGGGATCCACTTCTTGACGGATTTCAAGCTGTCTCAAGCGGGCATGTCGAGGAGACCGGCGTGGCCATCCGCCGCGCCAAACAAGAGCTTGCCGCCTGCGTGGTCCCAAGCCAGCGCCGTAACCGACCCCCCATCCCTTGGCGGCGCGCGTACCAAAATTTCCGCGCCGTCGGGGATCCGGCAAAGCAGCAAGAGCCCGTCCTCATAGCCTTGGGCCACGACAAGCGATTTTGGATGAAACGCGACGCAAGTGACTTTGGCGTTTCTGGGGCCGCATTCGATCGGGGCCTTGTTGATTGGCCCGTCCTTATCCTTGAACGGCCAAATGATCGCGGCGTCCGCGCCTGAAGTCGCTAGCCAATGGCCGTCGAAGGACCAAGACAGCGAGCGCGTTTTCGCCGGATAGCCGCTCATGCGCATATCCTGCTTGTCGGCGACGCGCCAGGCATGCAGCGCGTTTTCCTGCATGGACGTCGCGAGAAAACGCCCATCTGGGGACGCCGTTATGGAAAGATGCGAGCCTTTCCATTGGAAAAGGTCCGGCGGCGCCGCGGCGTTCGGAAACCAAAGGCTCGCGCCATCGTAGTGGGCGATCGCGATCCGATAGCCTTTCGGCATGAAGGCGAGCCCGCGAACGCTCGAAGGTGCGGCAAAAGTCTGTATGCCGCCATCGTGATCGCGGGCGCGCACTTTCTTGCCGCTCGACCACGCGATCGACCCATCGCCCCGCGCGGCGAGCGCATCGATCCATTTGCCCTTTTCATCCGCGATCTCTTGAAGGCCGCCATCTTCGGAGGTCGCCACCACGCGGCCATCGTCGCCCCCCGTGATGAATTTGTCCCCCGATGCGACGGCAACAAGAATGGTACCATCGGGATGCGCCGCGATGCGCTGTTCGGCCCCGGGCGTGGCAAGCAGCACGGCGCCGTCTTCGAGCGCAAGCGCTGGAATTTGGCCAAGGAAAGCCACCGCCGCCACTGGGGCCCCGGCATCGAGCGGCGTGACTTGGGCGGCGAGCGACGCAGCGGCCATGATCTCATTCTTTCGTGCGAGACCGCTGCGGCATCTCTATATTATGCCACGCAGCTCATGAACCCCCTGGTGATCTCGTCTTTTTGCAAGTTGCGGCCGATGAAGACGAGCCGGCTTAGGCGCCTTTCTCGCGGCTTCCATTCGCGTTGGAGATCGCCGTCGAGAAGCATATGCACGCCCTGAAAAACGAAACGCCTCGGCTCGTTCTTGAATGCGAGGATGCCTTTCGCGCGCAAGATCGACGCGCCTTCCCTCTGCACATAGTCTTGTAGCCAGGGCATGAATTTTTCCGGATCGATATCGCCCTCGATCGAGAGCGCGACGGACTGTATGTCCGCGTCGTGATAGTGCTCTAAATGGTGTGGCTCGTGCTTGTGACCAGGGTGTTCTTGGTCATCATGCTCATGATCATGATTATGAGCATAAGCTTCTTCGGCGTTGAGGAATTCCGGCTCGATTTCGAGGATGCGCTGCAAGTCGAAGGCGTTGCGGCCGAGCACGGCGTCGAGAGGCACGGCGCAATTCACGGCATTGTGCAGCTTGGCATAGGGGTTGATCGCGCGGATACGCGCTTCGATCTCGCTAACCGCGTCCGCATCGACGAGATCGGTCTTGTTGAGGATAATCACATCGGCGAAAGCAATCTGATTCTTGGCCTCCGGCGCGTCTTTCAGCCGCTCAGCAAGCCATTTGGCGTCGGTGACGGTGACGACCGCGTCGAGCCGAGCTGCCTCGCGCACATCGGCATCGACAAAAAAGGTCTGCGCCACGGGGGCGGGATCGGCAAGACCTGTCGTCTCGACGAGGATCGCGTCGAACTTGCCCTTGCGTTTCAGCAAGCCTTCGACGATGCGAATGAGATCGCCGCGCACCGTGCAACAGATGCAGCCATTGTTCATTTCGAACACTTCCTCGTCGGCGCCGACAACGAGATCGTTGTCGATGCCGATTTCGCCGAATTCGTTGACGATGACCGCGAATTTCCGGCCGTGGTCCTCGGAAAGAATGCGGTTCAGAAGCGTCGTCTTGCCGGCGCCGAGATAGCCGGCGAGCACGGTGACGGGAATTTTTTCGGCCATTTGAAACTCCAGTAGCTAGTCGTTCGGCCGAGGTACACGCCGGACGTAGCGATCCATGCGTTGTCTTGGCAAGCTTGTGTTAGAGTTGTGCGGGCGCGTCAAGGCCGCCTCTATTCGGGTAGTGTCTTGTATCAGTTTGAATTTCGGATAAGGGTGGGAAGCGGACATGTCCAGTTCAATCCACGGCGATGTCGAAGTGAAGAACGTCCTCCCTGGTCCCGAGCTTGGTGTAGAGCGCAACGGCAGGCACGTCCGGAGGATCGGCCTGAACGAATATAGCGTAGGCGCCGCGTGATACGCCTATCGCCCTAACCTCGTTAATCAAGGCAGTCGCCACGCCTTTGCGGCGATGACGTGTGGCCACGGCCAAGTCGTAAATGTAGATCTCCCTTCGCGCTTGCTCGAACTTGGAAAGTTCATAGGCCGCAAGCCCGCCAATAACGGTGGCGTCATCGAGCGCGACTAAGGCAATGAATTGATCGCCGCCTAACAGCTGACGGAGATATGCCGTGCTGGGCTGCGCACTTGTATATGTATCCAGCTCGCCGAACGCTTGCCCAAAAACTGCAAGCAATTCGCGGAATAGACCGATGTCATCATCGGTCACTGCGCGAACGACGAAAGGTACTCTCTGCGACATAGCTCTTTCTCCAGGCCAATTGGCTGAATGAATGCTATTCGAACGTCCGATTGGGGGGTCGTGAGCCGAAATTAAAATTGAGACGCCACCCCTAATCGGCCAGTGCGGCGGAGAGTTCCCTAACATTATTGCGCATCATGGCGCTGTAGGTCGAAGCCGGCCCGTTGGGCGGCGATAGCGCATCGGAATAAAGCGTGCCGCCGATTCTTGCCCCGGTTTCCGCGGCGATCACCTGCACAAGTCTTGGGTCGGTGACATTTTCGAGAAACACCGCTGGGATTTTTTGGGCCTTGATCTGACGGATGATTTTGGCGACGTCGCTCGCGCTCGCCTCGGTCTCGGTCGAGACGCCTTCCGGCGCGATGAAGCGGAAACCATAGGCCGCGGCAAAATAGCCAAAGGCATCATGCGTCGTGATAATTTGCCGCCGCCCTTGTGGAATTTTGGCGATTTCCGCCAAAATCTCTTTTTCGAGCACGTCGAGCTTGCCGAGATAGCTATCGGCATTGGCGCGATAGGCAGCTTCTCCCTTGGGGTCGGCGGCGATCAGTCCGTCGCGGATGTTGGCGACATAGATCTTGGCATTGGCGATCGATTGCCAGGCATGGGGGTCTAACCCGATGCGCCCCTCCTCGCGTATCTTTTGCAGGTTAATCCCTTTCGTCGCGACGATGACCGGCGCCTTGGCGCCAGACGCCTTGATCAGACGATCGATCCAACCCTCGAAGCCGAGGCCGTTCACCACAACGAGCCCCGCCGCGCCGAGCTCTTTCGCATCCGCCGGTTTTGGCTGGTAGACATGGGTGTCGCCATCGGGGCCAACGAGCGCGGCGACTTCGATCCGTTCGCCGCCGACATTGCGGGCGAAATCGGCGAGAATCGAAAAGGTCGCGACGACCGGCAGCTTTTCGGGAGCTTGCGCCCTTGCCTGCCAGGCAATCGCCGCGGTCATGCAAGCAATGACAAAGGTTATAACATAACGCAAATTTGCCATGGAAATCCTCTTCGTCCCGAGGCGTCAGCCTTCCAAATGCCGCCCCGGCTTAAGGCGGCGTAGCAGACCGCCGGCCGGACCGAACACAAGCGCCAGCAGATACAGGAAGCCCGCCATGAGAATGATCAGTGGACCGGATGGCAGGCCCGCCTGAAAGGAGACGACGAGCCCGGCATAGCCCGCGAGCATTCCCTGCGCCGCCGCGATGCCGATCATCGCGGTCATGTCTTGGGCAATGAGCCTTGCCGAAGCGGCGGGGAGCATCATCATGCCGACCGCGAGAAGCGTGCCGAGCGCTTGAAATCCGCCGACGAGATTCATGACGACCAGCGCTAGAAAGACAATCTGCACAAAGCCGCCGCTTTTGCTGACCGAAGCGAGGAATGAGGCATCGACCGTCTCCAGCACCAGGGGCCGGTAGAGAGCGGCGAGTGCGACGAGCGTCACGCTCGTTATTCCCGCGAGCAGGATCAGGGTCGCATCGTCAAGCGCGAGCACGCTGCCAAAGAGCACATGCAAAAGATCGATGTTCGAGCCGCGCAACGAGACAATGGTGACGCCGAGGGCGAGCGAGATCAGATAGAATGCCGCAAGCGAAGCGTCCTCGCGCAGAATCGTCGTGCGGGCAACGACGCCCGAGCCGACCGCGACGACAAGCCCCGCCGCCAAGCCGCCGATCGTCATTGGCCCGAGCGCGAGGCCGGCGACGAGATAGCCGAGCGCTGCGCCCGGCAAAATCGCATGCGCCATGGCATCGCCGGTCAGCGCCATGCGGCGCAGAATTAAAAACACGCCGAGCGGCGGCCCCGCGATGGCGAGCGCGAGGGAACCGACAAGCGCGCGGCGCATGAACGCGAATTCGGCGAAAGGCGCGATTAAAAAATCATGCAGCTGCATGAACCGTTCCGGCGTCAAGAAAAACCAATCGCCTGCAACTCCTCATGCCGTCCGCGCGCAGGCCTGTGCCTGCTGGTCGAAGGCCTCGATCATGGACCGCGCTTTATGCAAATTTTCCGGGGTGAGCACGGCATCGGTTTTTCCCTTGGCGATTTCTTCGCGCGCGAGCAAGAGGGTTTGCGGGAAATGGGCCCGCACGAGATCGAGATCGTGCAAGACGGCGAGCACGGTGCGATGTTCTTCGTGCCACGCCGACACGACGGAAATAAGGTCGGCGACGGTTTTGGAGTCGATTGCGGTAAACGGCTCGTCAAGCAGGATTACGGCGGCATCCTGAACGAGGAGCCGCGCGAATAGCATCCGCTGCAATTGACCGCCCGAAAGCGTTGCGATCGCGCGCGCCTCGAAACCGTCGAGCCCCACCGCGGCGATCGCTGCACGGATCTTCGCCGTTTCGCCCCGGGAAATCCCACCGAACAGGCCCCAACGATTCCACAGCCCCATGGCGACAACATCGAACACATCGATCGGGAAACTTCTGTCGATGTCGGCAGCCTGCGGCAGATAGGCGACGTCGCGGGATTTCGCCCGGGGCAGGGCGATTGCGCCCGCAAGCGGCGCAAGGGTTCCCGCGATGCCCTTCAGCAAAGTCGATTTGCCGGCGCCGTTTGGGCCGCAAACCGCGAGCAGCGCACCGCATTCCACCTCGCCATCGAGGTGATGCACCGCGGGATGGCGGTCGTAGCCGAGCGTGAGATCGCTGAACCGGATCGCAATGTCCATCATCGCAATGTCCATCAAGGAAAGGTCCAAAAATCCGTGCAAAGACCAGTCAAGCCAGCGCCCAAAAGACCATTGCCCATAAGCCCGCGATCAAAACCATGGCGCCACCGCATCGCGCGAGCGCGGAGAGACGTAGCAACGAAATCGCCGGCGCGGTGGCAATTCCCACCCGATGCTCGCGGGCAACGCTCATGCCAGTTCCCCATGTCATCGATACCTGGCGAAGGTTATAACGTTAACGTCAATCGCTGGCAAGGCCGCGGCCAGGGCTCGAAACAACCAAATCCGCGCGGGGATTTTGAGCAACGCGGGCGCTCGGGTCAAAGCTAGATTTAGAAACCGATTTGCGTCGGGTGGCGGCCGCCGAATTCTTGTCGAGCCGCGTGGCGGCGTTTCGGCCGTCGGTTCTGGCGCTTCGAGGCGTTCTGTGCGCGGCGCCTGCCCAGAAGCCGATTCACTTCCGTGGCCGGGACTCGCGAAGCGAAGGACGTATCCGGTTCTTCCCGCCATCCGCCCCTTTTCGTCTCCGCCGCCGCCGTATCGCGATCTTCATTTGTGTTTCACGGAAATAAAACATTGACTTTTATTGTAATTTGTGCGTTACGATAAACGTAGAACTCAGCGATCCAAAAGCATTCGTCAATTTTAGCCGTCTGTGGTATAAGCCACAGAGCGTCGTTGAAGGATATGGGTTGGCGAAATGACGCTAGAGTTGCACATGACGTTGCTAGTCGTGCAGTGCTCAATGCGGGAGGAGATGAAATGACTAAAGACGATGATAGTATACAATACGCAGGGAACGGACTACTCGACGGGGTAGACCTTGGTTCCTATACGACGATCCTTCAGGCCATTTTCGCCGAAGGGGCTGACTATACGAAAAAGTCAGTGGAAACCCGCCTGTCCCTCGGCGAAAAACTGCTAGGCGCCAAGTCGTTAGAGGCTGTGATTCAGATCCAGTCGGACTATGCCAAGGAGTCGTACGCCGCCTTCGTCGCGCAGGCGGCTAAAATGGGCGAACTCCATTCTGGCCTCGCCAAGGCAGCCTTCAGGCCGGCCGAAAAGGCGATCGCCGCCATGCAAAGCACGAAGTAACAGGCTTCATTCGATCCGCGCGCGGGGCTTAGGCGCACGGCGTTTCCCGATCAAACGGACTCAATTGATCGGGAAGGAGTCGCGGCTTCGCTTGGATTCAGGCGCAGATGGGATCGCACATTCTCAGCTGTTTTCCACCAGCCTCAGAGGTTTCGCCGGAGCCTTTATCGAGGCGTGGAATTCCTGGATCCTGGGTACGATCTCGTTGCGGAAACGGGAACCGTTGAACACGCCGAAATGCCCGACCTTGTCCTGCTGGTAATGTGCTTTCATCGATGGCGGAATGCTGGTACAGAGTTCCTGCGCGGCGTGGGTCTGGCCAATCCCTGAAATATCGTCGTTTTCGCCTTCCACCGTGAGCAACCCCACGCGGCGGATGGCCGGTAGATCCACCGGCGCGCCGCGATGCGTCATTTCGCCTTTCGGCAGCTCGTGTTTGACAAAAACGGTATCGACCGTTTGCAAGAAAAACTCCGAGGGCAGATCCATGACGGAACAGTATTCGTCATAAAATTCACTGTGTTTTCTTGCGGAATCGCCGTCGCCGCTGACAAGATGGTCGAAAAAATCCAAATTCGCGGTGATATGGCGATCGATATTCATCGCCATGAACCCCGTGAGTTGCAGAAAACCAGGGTAGACATCGCGTTCGGCCCCGGGATATCCGAACGGAACGCTGCAGATGCAATTGCGCGCGAACCATGCGCTTCCTCGTTCCTGCGCCAGTAGATTAACCTTGGTCGGGCTTCGCAGTGTGTCGATTGGACCACCCATCAGCGTCATCGAAGCTGGGACGTGCGGGCTGTCCCGCGCCTCCATAAGGGCAATGGCCGCGATCAGCGGAACCGCCGGCTGGCAGACTCCCACCGTATGCACGGCCTCGCCGTCGCGCTCGTTGCTCAAGGTTTCGCATATCGCAATGACATAGTCGATATAATCGTTAAGGTCGAACCGGCCGCTCGAAAGAGGAATCGATCGGGCATCGACCCAATCCGTGATATAGACGTCATAGAAGGGGAGAAACGCTTCGACCGTGCCGCGCAGCAGGGTCGCGTGGTGGCCCGAAAGAGGCGCGACGATCAACAGTTTTTGCCGCGGCTCGGAAGCGCGAGCGTCAACCTGCTTTTCGAAATGGACGAGCTTGCAAAACGGCCGCTCCCAGGCCACCCGTTCCACGATTGGAATGATTTTGCCGCCAACGATCGTGGTGGCGAGATCGAACGCGGGCTTCTCGTAACGCCTGGTCAACCGCTCGAAAATTTTCGCCGAGGCAACCAGATTGCGGCCGGCGGCGGTATAGGAGAACGGATTGATGGGGCTCTCCATCCATGTCCGCGCGGCATCGGAAACGGCGCGTGCCGGAGCCAGGGCAAGATGGGCCATTTCATGCATCTCGTACGAAAAAGGCGGCATTTTTTTTAAATCCTTGCCTCTCGTCGCCGGCGGCCGAAACAAGACGCCGGCATTTTTGGCCAAAGCCATTCTCCCCCGGCTGCAACGCCCGCGGCAATGTCGGTGGGTCGTCGCCAATGG
>JBOHJV010000134.1:0-9103 GCA_050728695.1 Methylocella sp.
GCCGTTTCAGCCGATCATCAACATCGAAAAATCCTGCCTGCCTGCACATCGAATCAACTCCGATCCCATCCGCCAGGATGGAATCAGAAATAACTCAAATTGGCGAGGTTTTTAGAACCGCCCAGCTACGCCTTCCTATGCGTACAGTGGACAGCCTTATTTCGGCTGGCGAAATCGAAGCGCCCGATGTTATCAAGATCGACGTCGAAGGCGCTGAGATGAAGGTTTTTGAAGGTGCACGCCAAACTTTACGAATGAACAATCCCAGTGTCATTTTTGAAGCCGATGAGAATATGGTGCGCTTCGGCCTAGAAGTTCAGGATATATTTGATAGTCTTTTGCAGGCGGCGCCTTATAGAATTTATGCAATTGATCTGGAGGGGAAACTCTTAATCGCCAAGCCTCCATATGATTTAACGAATTACCTAGCTTTGCCTCCACGGCATTTCGATCGAATTTAGGCTTCAATAACCAGCAGCAAACGATGGCTGCAAGAAAACCCGCTGCGAGGAAGTTGTCCGCGAAACGATCACATCTCGTAGCGATTCAGCGACAATCCTCGATCGTCTGGCGCATTTTTGCGACCAACACCGCTGCCTTCGCGGCGCTTCTCCTGGTGCTTCGCCTCGGCCTCGTCGCGGGCCTTGCCAAAGAGAACCGTCTCCCCGCGCGCGAACGGAGCGCTTAACGCGCGCCCGGTTCAAGATTGAGCAGATCATTCGAGGCCGTCGTCCCACGTGTCCTTCGGCACGGAGTGGGCGTCTTCTGACTGCTCCGCGCGCGGGCGGCGCGGTGGCCGCGCGACAGCTCGACCAAGCTTGAATATTCCATAGAGTAACGCGACAGCAATAGCTACAAAAAAGAGGTTGTGCACCAAAAGAAGTAGAATGTGCGAAACCACTTCGAAACTATGGAGGAGAAACCCAGATACAGATCCAAGACTCTCGGGCATCGAATTGCAAGCTCCCGTTTCTCCGGCGCCTATTTACCGCCAAGGCGACGGGCCTCTTCCGGCACGCATCTAAACATACCCGATACTGGCGAGCAACGCCTGTTTGTCTCGCGCCGGCAACGAACACGCTCCGTCCGCGCAAATAAAGGCAGCCGCGTCGCCCGCCAGCGCTAGTTGCGCTTTCGCCGGATGCCCCTCCGGGACTTCATCCGACCTGTCGATGTCCGCCACGATGCGTCCGGTAAACGGCACGCCAAGCGCGGCCTCATAGAGCGCTTTCCGGCGCGCCCCCACGGTCACGATTTCCTTGGCGCGCAGCCGGAAGTCGAGCGCATTCAAAATCCCCGCATGGCCAACAAAATTGCTCCGCGCCGCCGCCCCGAGCGCGAAAAAAAGCGCGTCCGCCCGCGCGAGCCAGCGCGCCTCGCCGGTGAGCCCGAAAAGCCGAACGAGGGCGGACAAATAAACCGGATGCGCGTTTGGAATCGCATCGTCGGCCGTTGGCGCGAGCCGCAAGATCACATCGCCCGCGTCCTTGGCCGCCATGTTGAGAAGCCCACTCCGGGGATCGAAGTGATAGGTCTCAAGCGCCTCCGCCCAAGCGATCGCGTCGGCGAGATAATCGCGCGCGGAGGCAAGGCCATGTGCGAAATTGCGTGTTTCGTGCAATGCAAGCGCGGCGCGGATCATCGCCGCATGATCGAGCGCGAGACCGGGCGTCACGAGAACGCCCGCGCGCCAGCCATGCGCGAGGCGCTTGTTGCCTTCCGCGTCAATGACCTGCATCGCCGAGACGATGAAGTCATAAGCCCGCGCGGAAAACCCTATCCATTCCGGCGCGTCGAACAGCGTCGCGGCATTGACGAGCGCGGCGATCATCAGGCCGTTCCAATCGGCGAGAATCTTGTCGTCGCGGCCGGGGCGAACCCGCTTTTCCCGCGAGTCGGACAGGCGTTGCCGCAATGGGGCGAGCCGCGCCTCTTCCGCAAGCGCCGGAGGGTTCGCTTCGAGGCGGTTCAGGATGATAATGCTCCCGCCATGCGCGTCGTCTTCCCAATTGCCGCTTGGCTGGGCGTCATAGAACTTGCCAAAAAACTCCGCATCCTCTTGCCCAAGCAGGGTCTCGATTTCGGCATAAGTCCAGACATAGAATTTGCCTTCCACGCCATCGCTGTCGGCATCGAGACTGGCGCAGAACGCGCCTTCGACAGTGGTCATTTCGCGCTGGAGCCACGCAACCGTTTCGCGCGCCCTCGCGCGGAAAAGCGCGCCGCCAAATTCATGATGGCAAAGCCCCAAGAGCTCGAGGATCTGGGCATTGTCATAGAGCATTTTTTCGAAATGCGGCACGAGCCATCGTTCGTCTGTCGAATAGCGCGCATAGCCGCCGCCGAGGTGATCGTAGATGCCGCCTTCGGACATTTTGGTCAGTGTCAATTTGACGAGATCGCGATAGGGAGCGTTGGCAAGCCTTGCGCCGGCGCGCCAGAGCAACTCGAGAATGGGCGTATTCGGAAATTTCGGCGCCCCATTGAGGCCGCCATGGACGGGGTCGATGAGGCGAGCGATTTGCGGCGCGAGACCGTCCGCTTGCTCGAGGGTTATTCCGCCGCCGCCGGACACGGCCGATTTCGAAAGCTCGCCGCGGACGATTTTCGTATTTTGTGCGATCCGCGCGGGCTCCGCGCGAAAGGCTTCGGCAACGGTTTTTAACACGCTGACGAAGGAAGGCCGGCCATAGTGCGCGACCTTGGGAAAATAAGTGCCGCCCCAGAAAGGCTCGCCAGTTGGCGTCAGGAACATGGTCAAAGGCCAGCCGCCGCGTTCGCCAAAAGCGTGCAAAGCTGTCATATAAACATGATCGATATCGGGGCGCTCCTCGCGATCGACCTTGATGTTCACGAAAAGCTCGTTCATCACGGCCGCGGTCGCTTCGTCCTCAAAACTTTCGTGCGCCATCACATGGCACCAATGGCAGGCGGCGTAGCCGATCGAGAGCAAAATCGGCTTATTTTCCGCCTGAGCTTCATGAAGCGCCGCCGCGCCCCACATCCGCCAATGCACGGGATTGTTGGCGTGCTGCAAGAGATAAGGGCTCGCGGCTTGGCTAAGCTCGTTTTGGCCGGTCGCTGACATGGGGGTCTACGCCTCGGTGCGATGGGCGCGCGGGCCTAGACCTTATGATAGGTGGTGCCAGCACTGTCAACGCTTGCCACGCGCCCATCTTTTCCTTCCGCCCCACGCCCTCTATGATTGGGTGGCGGCGGTTCCGTTCAGGGGATTTTCTGGATCCCACCGATAGCGAATTGTCTCGAAACGCATGCCGAGCGCATCGATGAGCACGAGCCTACCGACAAGTCCTTCGCCGAAACCGGCGATCTCGCGGATAACTTCGAGCGCCATCATCGCGCCTATGATGCCGGTGAGGGCGCCGAGCACACCCGCCTCGGAACAAGCCGGCACCGTCCCCGCTGGCGGCGGCTCCGGATAAAGACAGCGGAAAGTTGGATTGGGTTCGCCGAAGGGACTGTTCTCATAAGGCCGCAGAACGGTCAGCGCGCCGTCGAAGGCGCCGACCGCGGCGGTGACTAGCGGACGCTTTTCGTAATAGCAGGCGTCGGACACGGCATAGCGCGTGGCAAAATTGTCCGAGCCGTCGGCGACGACATCGAAGGAGCCGACCAGGGCGCGGGCGTTGTCCGCGGTGAGCCTTGCCGGAAGCGCGGTGACCTTGATATGCGGATTCAATCTTGCGATCGCCGCTTTCGCGCTTTCGACCTTGGCGCGGCCAATGTCCGCGGTGCCGTGCAATACCTGACGCTGAAGATTGGATAGCGAGACCACGTCGTCGTCGAGAACTCCGATCTCGCCAATGCCCGCCGCCGCGAGATATTGAATGAGCGGCGATCCAAGACCGCCCGCGCCTATGGCGAGGACCCGCGCGGCCCTCAGCTTCTGCTGGCCAGGTCCGCCGACGCCGTGCAGCACGATATGGCGCGCGTAGCGCTCGATTTCCTCGGGCGAAAACATTGGCACAGTTTAATGCGATTGTCCGATCGGGGACATCGGCAAAATGCAGCTTCAAGCGCGGTTTCGTCCGGCTCGGGTTGCATGGCAATTAGGCGCCATCTTCAGCAGAAGCTATTGGAGAACCCGCGTTCGCCGGATGAGGCGAGCTTTCATTTCGATTTTCTGGAGATTCAGCTATAATAATCAATAAGTTATGTTTGATTTGAAAGAGCGACCATGGCAAACCCGACGGGTGAATCTACTGGTGAAATTCTCAAGCTCGATTTCGACCGCACGTTGATCCTCCAGTTTCGCGGTGCGGTCGTCACCTCCGACGCCGGATTGCTTGCCTACCGGGAACTCGACGATGTGCTCGGTCTGACCGCGATGGCAGGTGAGAGCCTCTCGGACGCAAAGACCGGCAAGAACGGCCGCCACGCTCTCATCGGAATGTTGAGGCAATCCGTCTTCGGCCGTCTTGCCGGATACGAGGATGTGAATGCCGCCGAGCGTCTGCGCTATGATCCGGCGATGCGCTGGATCGTCGGCGGCAAGGCCGCACATGGCTGCGCCGCCTCACCGAGCCAAATGGGCCGCTTCGAGACGCGCTGGCTGACTGCGGAAAAGAAATTGTTGGCACTCGCTGATTTTTCCGGTCAATGGATCGATATGGTCCATGCTCGTCGCCCGCCGCGCGGCATCGTGCTCGACATGGATTCGAGCGTCAGCCCCACCCATGGCGAGAAGGAGATGAGCTTTTGGAACGAACACTATGCCTGCACCTGCTAGGATCGCCCATCTGCTGATGCGCCCGATTGGGCGACCGCCGAACGAAGTGCGGCGTTCCTACGCAAATTTCACCTATCAGGCCGGAAGCTGGACAAACCCGCGACGGGTCATCGCCAAGGTCGAATGGCATCCGGGCGAACTTTATCCGCGCGTCGGCTGCCTTGTGACGAAAATGGCGCGGCCGGCCGAGAATGTCGCTGTTTTCTACAACAAGCGAGGCACGTGCGAGCAATGGATCAAGGAAGGAAAAGGCGCGATCAAATGGACGCGGCTGTCATGCCGCTCGTTCGCCGCCAACGCCGTCCGCCTTCAGCTTCATGCGCTGGCTTGCAATCTCGGCAATTTCCTGCGCACGCTAGCAACGCCGGAGCCGATCAAAGACTGTTCGCTGGGAAGCCTGAAGGAAAAGCTGATCAAGATCGGCGCGAAGATCGTGAGCCACGGCCGCTATGTCGCCTTTCAGATGGCCGAGATCGCCATTCCGAGAAATTTGTTCGCCGAGATTTTGCATCTGATCGCCGAATTGCGGCCGTCTCTAGCAGCATCCACTGCGTAAGGCCTTGCATGTCACCGTTTCGAGCCCAGCTCACGGGAGGATTGCGTCCAAATGACGGAAAAACGTCGGCATGCGCGGCCAGATGCCGCTCAGGCGGGGCAAACGCCGCTAAAAACCGTCCACTCCAAGCATGCGGTCTCCGGTCCAGCCGGAAGCAGGAACCATCTGTGCCGGTTCGGCGTTCATCTGACGGATTCCGGCTAACGTGCTACGAAGCGGCGGGGCATATGCTCATTTCCGTAGCCTTGGGGGGCATATGCGCACATCCTTAAATCAATTGATGAGAATTGCGCTTTTGTTGACCGCCATTGACGCGGCAGTGGTCCTCTTTCCGGTGACGGCTCATGCGGGCTCCAACTTCCGCAGAGCGATTGACGCGGGTGTGGCCGGAGCCAGGAAGGTCGCCGTCCTCGTCAACATCGACAAAACAAATCAACAAATGACAGTTTCTTTGGATGGGGTAGAAACATATCAATGGCGGGTATCAACTGGCCGAGCAGGATATTCAACTCCATCGGGAACCTATACTGCCACCTCTATGAACAAAATTTGGTATAGCAAACAGTGGGAAAACGCCCCCATGCCCCATTCCATTTTCTTTATGAAAGACGGTCATGCCATCCACGGCAGCTTAGACGTAAAGAATCTTGGCAAACCCGTCTCGCATGGCTGCGTGCGTATCTCGCCTAAGAATGCCGCCACGCTTTATGCGCTGGTGAAGAAGAATGGCCTGGAGAATACGCAGGTAATGGTGACCGGCGTTAGCCCTGGCGGCGAGTATATCCTCGCTAGGGGTCAGACAACTCCGCGCGGGGATTTTTCCGGGCGCTCATTTGGCGTTCCTTATTACAATGGATCCCAGGGTTACTATGGATCGCCATGGACCTATTCACCTTGGTGAAGGCCAAGCCGTCGCGCTTATAGGAGGCGACCTCGGAGGAGTGCGTTGGCGAACCAGCGACAAGGCCGCGTTAGCGGCAAAGTTGGCGCAAATTCAGCAGTTCGCGGGGTCGGCCTTATACCACGTCTTTATGAGTATGAACGGGTTGCCCACTGGCGAGTTCCGATGGACATGATCAGCCATGGCTGGTCGACCAGTTTGTTCCATGCGTAGCAGCAGTGGTCGACGATGTTCGTGTAGGAGGTGAAGACTCGGTTCGAGAGCCAGTTGTCCCTCATGAACTGCCAGTTATTCTCGACTGGGTTAAGTTTCGCTAGGTCAATTCGGGGTTCATCCTGGGAATCCCGGTTGAGAACCCGCGTTTCGGGCAGCTTTTTGTCCACGCAATCTTATCGTTTGGTTATGGCTGGCGGATCGTACCTGATTCTCATTTAGACACCGATGAAATTCGCTTGGTTAGCGGGAAGTTTCGACCGCATCAGCTATTTGACGAAGATGGTTATTCGGAGTAGATTCACGAAAGCTTCGTTTGTACGCAGTGCGCCGACGCTAATAGCAGTGGCAATAAGGAATGATCGACGCCCGGTCTCTGGTGACAATCGAGGCGATGCGCATTGGCGCCGCGGCGAGAGCATTCCGTACGGCGCGGCACGCATCGACGATGTCATTATAGTTTTTGAAAACGCGGTCACTCAAATGGTTCTGGCGCAGGAGCCACCGGATATCCTCGCGTGGGCGCGCAATGGCATCTCGTCATCGATCGCTTCGCCCGGCCCGCCGGCGATCAACAAGGAGGCTCCGCGCCGACGCGGCGACGGCGCTCTCCGGACTAGCAGGTGACAATAGTATTAGAATGAGGTTTTATAAAAAAATAATCTTGAATGAGCCGAGACATATCAGGCCCCCTCTGTTAAAAATTCGATGCTAGCCCACCCCGGACCAGGGTCGCGGCGAAGATAAAGATATTGCTCACTGTTTGAAATCTCGAGGCGTTTTATCATGCGAAGTTACCTTGCTAAGGACCACGATGGCGTCGTTATTGTCAAATATAGATCCGGCGCCGAAGTCGTCATGCCACAAACAGAAAAAGCAAACTACACGGGCATACAAGCCTTGCGATTCCTCGCGGCGATACTTGTGGTGACGTTCCATGCAACGTTGTATACGAGGGATCGTCTGGATCCGACATTCGGCAGCTGGTTGCCAGGGGCGGCGGGGGTCGACATATTCTTCGTGATCAGCGGTTTCGTCATGGTGGTTTCCTCGCGCAAACTGGTGAACCAAACCGGCGGGTGGCTGGTCTTCGCCAAGCGGCGCTTAATTCGTATCGTTCCTCTGTATTGGCTCGCCACGACGCTCAGGATTGCAGCGATGCTGGCCGTTCCAACATTGCTTCTGCACACCAATTTGTCATTCTATCAGGTCGCAACGTCGTATCTGTTCTTTCCGGCCCGGAATGCGGAAGGCGATCTCCACCCACTTCTGATTGTCGGGTGGACGCTGAACTACGAGATGTTCTTCTATATGGTATTCACTCTCGCTCTGCTTCTTCGGCGGGATATCTACTGGTTCGTCGGGACAGCGCTCGGGATCTGCGCCTTCGGATCGCTGGTTCCGAATATCGAAAGCGACGCGCTAGCGTTTTATTTCAATCCAATTGTCCTCGAATTCTTTGGCGGCATGCTGCTCGCGCGGGTTGCCGCCACCTGGCGGTTTCCCTGGTGGGCCTGCATTGCGGCGTTCGCGGCGGGACTCGCTCTGCTGCTGACTCAGTTCGGCGGACCGGTTCCGCGTTTCATCGAAAGCGGCCTGCCGGCCCTGCTCGTCGTGTCCGGCGCGGTGTTCGGCGAAAGATGGCTTGCCGGCCGAATCCCCAACTTCCTGCTCAATCTTGGCGCAGCTTCCTATGCGCTCTATCTCTTTCATCCCATCTTTTCCCCGGTGGTTCCGTCGGTTATGATGCGTATGGGCCTCAATGAGGGGTGGATTTCGATCGTCGTGTTTGTTATGTTTTCAATCATAATTTCTGTGATTGCCTTCGCCGTTGTTGAACGGCGCATGACACGCTACTTGAATCGGCGCTTGCTCTGATGGCAGGGAAATCGAAAATGCGTTTGTTACCTTCGGAGGGACCTTGTGTCGAGCACGATGACGCATCTGCCAAACGAATTTGCGCGCAACAAAAAGCTAATAGACTTCACGATAGCTGTTATTTCCGATTGCAAACAAGTAATTTAACCAGACATTGCTAGGGTGGTGAAGTATCCTAAGGCAACATTACAATCGGTTGATGGATAAGGGTGTGATCGCACAGGAATTCATCGTCAACGATCAACCAGTTAGGCCGGTCCCTTGTAATGCGCTAGACCGCGCGCGAAAAGCGCTTCCCCTTCGGCGCTGTAGAACTCGTTGCCTGGCAGCATGTGTTCCAAGGGGTAGCGTGCAAGAATCGTTGGCCGATACTTCTCGATCAACGCCCAGCGCCGCGGTTCCTCATCGAGCCTCAAAGGCCAATTATCATCCCGATGCAGCATCACGCCGAAGGTCTTGCCGGCGGCGCGCGTGATGCGCGCGTACTCCGCCACGAACTGCTCCAGATTCGCGGCGAGCGGCGGGAAGGTCTCGCAGACGATCGCGTTGATTTCCGGGTGTCCCGCCAATTTCGTGAGGTCAACGCCGCGCTGCCGGCCCCACGCGCCCCACCGATGCATCCGCGGCACCGCAAAGTTTGGGTTTTGCACCTGCTCGTAGGGCAGGCTCCAGACGTGGCATCCGAAATAAATCGTGCCCTTCCAGCCCGGCTCGCCGCGGTTGACGTCGTTCGCCGCCGCGGCAAGCCGCCCAATCCAGTTCTTCAAGAAGAGATCGCAGGTGAACTCATACCAGTGGCGCCACA